>CAZATV010000247.1:0-1503 GCA_964488145.1 uncultured Polaromonas sp. | reverse complement strand
AGTGCGCTCATCGTGCTGTCTCCTGATTGCGCCGCGCCGCGAGTTCGTCCCGCGCGATTGCCGCCGCGTTGCTGTCGCTCGTCCCGCCGAACGAGAAGCCCGTCTGATCGCGGAAGGTGTTGACGAGGCCCATGACGATCGCGGTCAACAGCACCATCAGCGACGGGTCCGGCACGCCCTGATGTGTCACCACCATCTGCACGGCAGTCAGGATCGCCACCGCGAGCGCCGCCACACCCAAGCCCCATTGGGTGAACGACACCTGCTTCATGCGCAGGCCCCACGATTCAGGCGTGGCGAAGGCTCGCGCGTTGGCCCGCGAGTCCTCGCGCTGCTTCACGGCCTGCGCCTCAAGCGCCGCGATCCGGTCGAGGAAGCCGGCGAAGTCGCCGAGCCGCGCAACCGTCTGCTCCTGCACTGCCGCGAGCTTGGCCCGCCCGTCCTCTGTCGGCGCCATCACTGCCGCTGTCGCCTGCACCGGGTCGGCCTGCCCCGTCACCTGCTGCAGGACGCCCATGAGCCCGTCTGCGAGCGCCTTGGCCCCGGCAGCGTCCGTCACCTTGCCGGCCGCCTCTTCGACCTTCGCCCGTGCCACCGGCGCGAACGCCCCCACGACTGTCTGTAGCAATTGGCCGATGAGCCCGGCCGCGGCGAGTCCGCCCATAGCACCTCCTGGTTGATTGCTCGGCATGCCAGGTGCCGGTTCCGGCATCGGCTGGTTGCGCCCCTCGCGTGCAACGTCGAGTGAGCCGCCGGCCGCGAGAAATGCCGCTTCACAGAACGCATACGAGCGCCGCGGCTGCGGCACTCGCGCACTCGGCAGCGATGCCCACCGCCCGCCGCACTTGTCGATCGCTGCCCGCAGGCGCCCAGCGTTTACGTCGTCGGTTGCGCCGCACACCTCGGTCAGCCACAACGCGAACTCATCCTGCGATGCCGGCGAGAAATCGTGCGGACCACGCTCGCGGATGAAATCGATCCACGTTGTGTACGTCGCTTGGTACTTGCCGGCCGCGCTGGTCTGGACCGTCGTGCCGTCCTGCTGCGTATACGCGAAGTACTGGCGCGGATGAGCGGCGAACGAGTCGAACGTCTTGCCGTTGCCTGGTCGCCAGCCGAACAACGCGCGATAGCCCTCATCACCCGGCGTGCCCTCGCACGCGCTGATAACCGCGAGCCACGCGGACTCATTGCGAGTCATACGATTAACCCATGTCGTGTAAACTCGCATCTATGCCAGCCTTCATCGATCTGACCGGCCGCGTATTTCTCGATCGGCCTTACGCTGCATGTCCCGCTGGATGTCGCGCAGTAGTGTTTTGATTTCGCCGATGTCCGAGCGGTATTCGTCCTTGCGCACGTTCTCGCGCGCCACCTGTTCCCTGAACGCGCTCGCCGTGGCCCTGATCTGATCGTCGGCTGCGTTGAGCTCGCGCAGCTCCTGCGCGATCGTCGTCATGTAGTAGCCGGTCGCGGCGACTACGATAGCGAGGATGGCGTCGA
>CAZATV010000246.1:0-1531 GCA_964488145.1 uncultured Polaromonas sp. | reverse complement strand
CGCGCGGTGGCAAGTGGACCTGCGCCGTAGCGCTGCATCAGGGACCGAATTCCAGGCAAGGCGCCATCGAAGGTGGTCACTATGGCCAATGAGGGGGAAACCGCTCGCGCGGCCGCGATGCCCGCCTCGCAGCAGCCGATGACGGGCATATCCACCATTTCCCTGGCTGCCTGCAAAGCCAGATCGTCAAAGCAGGCCAAGACACAGGCATCGTGTCCGCGCTTGGCCTGATGCACCATCAGTTGGAGAACTCGCTCTTCCGCCTGCACCTTATCCGAATCGGTTTCGATGGAGAAGGGCCCCTGATCTGGATTAATGACATCGAATTGAAGTAAGGGTCCGGAGTGCCGATCGGCTAGCTTGCGAACACGATCCGTGACCCGCGAATTTGTATTGGGGTTGATCACCAGAATCCGACGAAGACCTGCGGGGCGCGACTGGCTTCGATCGCTCATGGTGCGCTTGCACTTTCCGGAAGCCAGGTCACGATCTCTGGCCAGATGATCAGCGACGCGGTAAAAGCCAGCATGATGAAGACATAGGGCAGACTGCCCATCACGACGTCGCGAAAGCTTCCGCCGTCCTTGCGCAGTCCTTGCACCACAAATAAATTCATGCCAACAGGTGGAGTGATCAATGCAATTTCACACATCACAACGATGAAGATTCCGAACCATACAGGATCAACCCCAACAGCCATCACCATAGGCACCGCTACTGGTACCGTCAGCACAAGCATCGACATCGCATCCATGAACATACCGAGTACCACATAGAAGAGTACAAGGATAAAAAGCAGAGAATAACGATCGAGACCTAAGGTGCCAACCCATTGCGTTAATGCCTGCGTGGTCCCCAACATGGCCAAGGTCACATTGAGCAGCAGTGCACAGACGATGACGAGAATGACCATGCCGCTGGTGCGCGCCGCTTGAGCAAAGCAGTGCTCCAGCAAGGCCCAGCGCAGGCGCCCCGAACGCCACAAAAAATAAAAGGCGGCCATCAAGCCTAAAGCCGCTGACTCCGTTGGAGTGGCCAAGCCCCCGTAGATGCTGCCCATCACCACTAGGAAGATCACGCCGGGCGGTACCAGATGGCGTAAAGCAGCTATTTTTTCGCTGAGCGAGGGCGCCTCGCTTCGCTCGTGACTGCCCGCCTTCGAGTGAGCAATCGCCACGTAAACCAGAAAGAGGCCGGTGAGTAGCAGGCCAGGGATGACCCCGGCAATGAATAGCTGCCCTACGGAGACATTGGCCAAGGAGCCGTAGACCAGTAGATTTACGCTCGGCGGAATCAAGATGCCCAGGGTGCCGCCGGCGGCCAGAGAGCCCAGGGAGGCCGCCACCGGATACTTGCGTGCAGTTAGAGCCGGCAGCGCCACCGTGCCCACGGTCGCCGCGGTTGCCACCGATGAGCCCGAAGTGGCGGCGAACAAGGCACAGGTGCCGATGTTGGTGTGCAGCAAGCCCCCAGGCAAACGCCCCATCCAGATAGAGAGCGCGTCGAACATTTTGTCGGCTATTCCGCCTCG
>CAZATV010000245.1:876-1534 GCA_964488145.1 uncultured Polaromonas sp. | reverse complement strand
ACTGCGTGGTGCGTAGGGAGTGCTCTCCGAAAAGCTGCCCGTCTCACCAAGTTCGCCGAAAACCTCATCCGTGGAAACATGGACAAAGCGATCCAAAGATAAACGACCAAAAGCACGCCACAGCGTCCGTGCTGCCTCCAACAAGTTGAACGTGCCCACAACATTGGTCGAAACAAAGTCTTCAGGACCGTCTATGCTCCGATCAACATGGCTTTCCGCAGCCAAGTGAACCACTGCTGTTGGCTTGAATGCCGTGAACACATCGTTCAATGCCGAGCGGTCCCGGATATCCACGCGCTGAAAGACGTAGTTCGGGTGCCGCTCGTAGCCTGAAAGGTTGCTAATGCCTGCCGCATAGGTCAGCACGTCTACGTTAACAACGCGGTAGCCCCGAGAAAGAGCAAGCCGCACGACCGCTGAGCCAATGAACCCGGAGCCCCCTGTGACAAGAATTCGCTTCAAGATGAGAACCCTTCTCGAAGCAATGATGACCAACAGTCACCACGCAGTGCCGTAAGCGCGCCAGTGAACATATTGACGGTCTTGGTCCGGTATCGTTTGGACAGGATGTTGAATGGGCTCAGACAACGCAGTCCCAGTTTTATTGAGGCAGCAATCAGCCCCCTTCCCGTTATGGCGGCAAAGTCGTCCGCCGCTG
>CAZATV010000245.1:0-866 GCA_964488145.1 uncultured Polaromonas sp. | reverse complement strand
GAAGGCGCAGCGCAAGCTGTTCTTCAACCTGCGCTCCATGAAGCAGGGCTTCAAGCAGGGCGCGGCCGATGGCGCCGACGGCGAAGTCGCCGAGACCTTCCGCAACACGCTCACGCCGGCCGAGGTGGCCATCCTTCGCGAGTGGATCGGCAGCGGACAACCCATGGGAGTGAAGTGCTACGGCAGCATGCACCCTGTAGAGATAGCCGTGGTCGCGCAGGCGGATGCACAGGTCATCATCTTCGTGGTAGAGAAAGATGTTTTCATCAAACCCGCCCACTTTCTCGAAAGCATCGCGCCTGACCATCAAGGCGCAGCCAGAAAGAAACCCTGTGGAGTCAATCCCCACGCTGCGATCAAACATCTGCTTGGGACGGCTCCGGGGATCGGCATGAGAGGCCATCTTGCTTCGACGCCGTCTGCCATTGTCAAAGAGTGCAGGGCCGAATGCGACGCCTTGCTTGAAGCGAGAAGCTGCGCCAACCAAGATCGCCAGTGACCCGGTCGATACGTACACATCCGGGTTCAAGAAGAGCAAAAGGTCGCCGCTCGCGAGTTTCGCCCCTACATTGCAAGCCGCACCGTAGCCTATGTTTGCTTCGTTCTGGACCAGATCGCATCGATTTTCCTTGGCAATACGAGCGATCTCTGCAGCATCCCCTGTAGAGTTATTAACAATTATGATCTGCTGGACGAAATTCCCTTGCGCACCTCGCGCTAGACCTGCCAGCAACTTCTCCAGCGGCCTTCGTGAGTTAAAGCAGACTACAACTATGCTAACGGCACCAGCCAACTCGGCCCCTGCGGTCGCCAGACCATTGAAATCAAGGTCTTCGTGAACTGGTGTTGTGGATAGCCTATGACGT
>CAZATV010000244.1:1312-1536 GCA_964488145.1 uncultured Polaromonas sp. | reverse complement strand
GAAAACCCGCATGAGCATGGCCACAACCATGGCAATATCGAGCCGACCGATGAGCACAAGGCCTTGGCAGAACGCCGCGTCCGTCTGGGTCTTTTGTTGGCCGAAGTCGGTCGCAAGGCCGAAGTGACCGTGACGGATGCCGAAATGACACAGGCGGTACTGGCGCAGGCCCGCAACTATCCGGGGCAGGACCGCGCCTACTTCGAGTTCGTCCAAAAGACCCA
>CAZATV010000244.1:0-1297 GCA_964488145.1 uncultured Polaromonas sp. | reverse complement strand
TCGTCGACCACATCGTGGCCGGGGCCGCAGTGACCGAGAAGGAAGTTGGCAAGGAAGACCTGCAGAAAGCCGTCGAGGCGTTGGACGAGATGTGATTGACGCACCATCAAGGTGAGTCTTTGGGGGCCGGGGCTTGTGCTGCCGGCCCCTTTGCTATCTGCGCGCCTCTCGCCAGAGGATGTAGAGCCCCGCACCCACGATGATGCCGATGCCGATCCAATCTGTGCGGTTCGGCCAGTGCTGCCAGAACATCCAGCCATAAAGGACCGACCACACCAGTCCGGTGTATTCGAAAGGCGTTACCACAGATGCCTCTGCCACGCGGTAAGCTTGGGTCAGCAATGTCAGACCGGCTGCGGCGATCACGCCGCATGTCAGCATGAGCATCAGGTCAAAGCCGGTTGGCATAACCCAGCCACGAAGCAGGAAAGCGAGGGATGGATGCGCGCCACCTTCCCACGCGCCGCTGCCGAAGACCGCCGACAGAACTATGGCACCAACCAGAAACACCGCGTTGCCCCAGAAAGCCAAGGCCGAGGCCGTTTCAGTGGCGCCAAGGCGGCGCGCAGCAATCATGGAGATTGCGTAGGTAAGGCCTGAAACGACCGGAAGCAGTGCTGCCCAATCAAAGAGTGTGCTGCCGGGACGCACCATGACCAAGACGCCCACAAAGCCCGCCAGCAGTGCGATCCAACGGCGCGGTCCGACTTTTTCGGCCAGAAAGAAGACCGACAGGATAGTTATGAAAAGCGGGGCCGAGAAGTAAAGCGCGACGGTAGTTGCCATGGGCAGGGCGGCAAGTGCCAGATAATAGGCGGTATAGGCCGCAAACATCACGCATCCGCGGAGCATCATGGGCCGCGTGCCGGAGGTGAAAAGGCTGCGTAGCCCGCCCTCGAAATGAACCAGAAGGATGAGGAAAGGAATAGCGGTAAGCGACCGGAATACCATCGCCTGATGGAGCGGATAGGCGCCGGAGAGGAGCTTGAGGATCAGATCCTGAATCGAGAAAACGCCGACACCTAGAACAAGGAGGGCGACTCCCTTTGCCGTCTGACCGGGCATGGGCGGTGTAGCGGTTGTCATGAATTCCTCCCGCCGCAACGTTAGGACCAAGGGATCACGAAGACTTGGGCTGCTGCGACACGGCATGTCGCAGGCGATTGGATCGACATGCCGCCCCCCGAAAACGAAAAGAACCGCACCGATCACCCGGTGCGGTTCCTGATTTCGAGACGATGCTTAGGATCAGGCGTCTTCGGATGCCGCGCCACCGATATCGTCGAAGAGTTCGGCG
>CAZATV010000243.1:0-1536 GCA_964488145.1 uncultured Polaromonas sp. | reverse complement strand
ATCCCCTTCTTTGTTGTTTCCCTGACTTCAAGTTTTACAGCATCAACTAAAGTCATCAAGTCCTCCTTGCGGAGTGTCCGATTTTGCATTTGTAGTAATAAAACATTCCTCGCCATCGCCAAAGCCCCTAGGTGTGCGCCTGCGGTCATTAGCTCTAGGGCAATCTCCTCGAAGCCGTCTTGGAACTTCCATTTGGCGATGAGCTGTTCTGGCGTGTCTGGTATCTCAGTCAAGAGCGATAAACCTTTCGACTACTTGCACTAAGGCAGGGTTATTGGAAGAGCCGAGTGATGCTTTGGCCCTCAGATAAACCGCTAGTTGTTTGCGGATAGAGTCAAGGTCAGATGACCAGACAAGGTTGTCATCATCTAGCAGGCGAGCTGCCTCTAGGAAGTTCTCTACTGTCTTATCGGTCATTAGTTAGTTCTTCTACGCGTTTATAGTGGGCAGCTAGGGTAGCTTCTCTCATTTCTTTTACCCTGTCATCTTGCCAAGCAACTAAGTGCCAGAACAATTTGCCCACCTCGGCTTCGGTCATTACTCCGCTTGGGTAATCCATTCCATACTCGGCAACTTCTTCGCCTGTTGCAAGACTGTGGCCAATGTATTCAATAAATTGGAAGTATTCTCGTCTATTTCTAAAGTAAAACTTACGCCCTGCCCATTCAACCTCGCCTTGATTGAATCCGTCAAAGTTTTGGTCAAAATAAATCTTGGCTGGCTCAATAGTCATTGGATACTCAATCATTTGTCCTCCAATAGCCAAGCCGTCAGCTTCGGGTTGTCCCGAAGAATCATCAGCAGCGAGTTCTCCCAGACCCCGATGAAGTGATGTTCCCAACCCTCGTAGTCGAGCTTCTTGGTGTCATCAGCGTCAAAGGTCATTCGGGCAGCGTGCATAAGTTCGTGCCAGACTGTGACCTTCTTCTTTGACTCTGACTGGTCTTTGTCAATGACGATGATGTTTCTTGAGTCCTGCGTGTATCCAAGATTCCCCTCAGCAAGCAACGGATCAGCAGACACAGATAGTTCCTTGATGTCCCACATTTGCGCCCCTACCTTGACTCGTTTGGGGAGAGTCGGCTCTTTAGGTCTTCCACCGCGCCCTGAATCTTGCATACTGCTTCCTTTTGTGATGGGTAGTCGAAGTAATAATCCCAGATGTCGTTGAGGATTTGGTCGAGTGTCCTAAAGGTTTCGTGAATTGCGTCTTCTCTACCTGCCCGCAAGCCTGAGTTATAGGCGTTTTTGGCGTTGGTGTGGATTAGTTCGTTGATTTCACTCATCTTTGCCTCCTGTAATTTCTTTCCAAAGCCGATACTTGATGTTCTGCCAAGATTCCTCTGCAAACTCGCTTGCAGCTTTGCTATAAGTCGGCAGCAATTTGTGATTTTCCATAATTTTCAAAATACGCTCACGCTCGTCTTTGATGCCTTGCTCGTAATCGTGGCTAAAGTGCGTCATCTTGCACCTCATCTGCAACTTGCTTGATTGGCTCCATAGGAACATTTATGCCGTGAGCGCGTTCGCTCTTTA
>CAZATV010000242.1:0-1565 GCA_964488145.1 uncultured Polaromonas sp. | reverse complement strand
TAGGCCACGATGATGTTGATGGCCAGCATCGCAAGCAGGCCGCTGAGATAGCCGGACATCAGAACTTGCCCTTTCCAATCTGGGTGTGACCGAACAGGCCTTGCGGTCTGACGATGAGGATGAGCAGCAGCAGGCCCCAGACCGGAATCTTCTCGATCTCCGCGCCGAAGGCGCTGATGGCCAGCACCTTGACCAGGCCAACCAGCAAGCCGCCGGCAATGGCGCCCCAGATATTGCCCAGCCCGCCCAGCACCATGCCGGCAATCGCGTCGGTGGCAATCGCATCGCCCATGAAGGGTGTGACCGTGCCGTAGCTGGCGGCATACAGGATGCCGGCCAGGGCCGAGAGCACGCCGGCGATGACAAACACCACCGGTACGATGCGCTGCACCTCCACACCCATCAGCGTGGAGGCATTGGGATTCTCGGCAATTGAGCGCAGGGCGCGCCCCAGGCGGGTTTTCTTGAGGATCGCGCTGAGCACAGCGACCAGCACGATGGCCGAGACCAGACTGATCAGGTGCGGAATGCCGAAGATCAGGCCGCCGACGTGCAGGCTGGTGTTTTTGAAGGGCAGTTCAAACCGCTGCGGATCACTGCTCCACAGGGCCATGGCCAAGTGCTCGAAGACGATCAGAAAGCCCAGGGAACTGACCAGCGGCAAGGCATGCTCGGTGGCATCGCCAAAGCGGGCCTTCATGTAGCGATAGGTAAAACGCTCGATCACCAGCGAAGCCAAAATGGCCACGGCGATGCCGGCCAGGGCCGCATATACCCAGTGCCATCCCACCCCAAACAGGTGCGGGCCGGCGGTGGACAGGGCCCAGGTCACCATGCCGGCGAGCATGAACAGGGCCGGAATGGTGAAGTTCAGGAAGTTGAGCATGCCGATGGTCAGCGTGAAGGCCACCGCCACAAAGGCCAGAATGCCGCCGAGCATCAAGCCATTGACGATTTGTTGCAGCAATTGCATGGCGGGCCTTAGCTGATGTGGTTCTGGTGGTTCAGCAGGTACCACTGCGCGATTTCCTCGCGGGTGGTCCACCACACATCCGGATGCGATTGGGCATGCGCCAGAAATTCACGGAAGCAGGGCATGCGGTGAGGATGACCCGAGACATGCGGGTGCAGGCCCACGCTCATCAGGCGACCGCTGTCGGCCCCATCGCGATACAGCTCGTCAAACTGGTCCTTGAGCATGCGCGCCGCATCCCAGGTGTTCATCGCACGGCGATGGAAGAAGGTGAAGTCGTTGACTTCAATCGTGTAGGGCACATTGACGATCGGCCCCGACGGCGTGTGGATCAGGTAAGGCTGCTCATCGTTCATGTAGTCGCAGAAGAATTTAAGCCCGCGCTCGGCCAGCAGATCGGGCGTGTTGGGCGTGCCGCGCAACGAGGACGACAGCCAGCCCTTGGCCTTGCGGCCCACCACCTTCTCATAGACTGACAGGGTGGCGTCAATCACCGCGCGTTCCTTGTCGATATCGAAGGTGTAGCGTGTCAGCAGTTCGCCCTGCTCGTAGTTGTGGGGCACCACCTCCCAGTCACGCTGCAGGGCGTATT
>CAZATV010000241.1:0-1566 GCA_964488145.1 uncultured Polaromonas sp. | reverse complement strand
GAGCCAGGTCACGCTGCGCTATGTGGATGGCAAGCCTCATTCCATCGACACAGTGGTGCTCTCGACCCAGCATGCGCCCGAGTACAGCCTGGGCAATCGGATGACCGATGCCTTTTATGAGGCGGTGCGCGAAGAGATCATCAAGCCGGTGTTGCCCAAAGAATGGTTGACCCGGGACACCCGGTACCTGATCAACCCGACCGGCCGCTTTGTGGTGGGCGGCCCACAGGGTGACTGCGGTCTGACCGGACGCAAGATCATCGTAGACACCTACGGCGGCGCCTGCCCGCATGGCGGCGGAGCCTTCTCGGGCAAGGATCCGTCCAAAGTCGACCGTTCGGCCGCCTACGCTGCACGCTATGTGGCCAAGAATGTGGTGGCCGCGGGGCTGGCACGTCAGTGCCAGGTTCAGGTGGCCTATGCCATCGGCGTGGCTCGCCCAATGAACGTGACCGTCTACACCGAAGGCACCGGCATCATCCCTGACGAGAAAATTGCCGCGCTGGTGCAACAGCATTTTGACCTGCGTCCCAAAGGCATCATCCAGATGCTCGATCTGCTACGGCCCATCTATGAGAAGACCGCAGCCTACGGTCACTTCGGCCGGGACGAACCGGAGTTCAGCTGGGAGCGCACCGACAAGGCTCAAGCCCTGCGGTCGGCTGCCGGACTCTGAAGCTGAGCATCCAGATATTGATAAACCTTGAGGGCGGCCCGTTGCCGGATGGCTGGGCTGTAAAACAGACTGTCCTGGCCGCACTCAAGCTGTTGAAGCTGGGCGGCCGATAGGCTCACCCTTCGGGCAAGCACCGCCAGGTCCAAACCCGCCGCCTCGCGCAGCGACCTGAGCTCGTTGGATGAAATTTCTGCTGGCATATCGGATCGGCCAAAACTTGACTGAATGAGCGACCTAGCGGGGACCCGTACCTCGCCTTGGGGTATCGGTACCAAGACTCGAAAATCAAGCTCCGTGTGGTCAGAGTTGGCGGGGCCCGAGCATGTCCATCATGCGCCGCGTCACTCCACCGCCTGCGCATTATCGGAGGGCGGGACCTTTTTTTAGTAAATTAATATTATTTATGTGCCCAAAAAAGCCGTACGAGCGTTCCATAAAACTATATTTCAGAGATAGTCCTTCCGAACCTGGAGATTACATTCGGGCCTCTTGAAAACCAGGCGGGCCGGCCTTATCATTAGCACTCGACGGAGATGAGTGCTAACAACCGCCTCCGTGGTGCTTTGGTAAGGCGTTCGCCCCTCCTACAGGGCGTCCGCCGATGTTCAACAAAAACCTCTAGTTCGGAGATCCAATGAAGCTTCGCCCTCTGCACGATCGCGTGATCGTCAAGCGCATCGAAAACGAAACCAAGACCGCCTCTGGCATCGTCATTCCTGACAGCGCCGCAGAAAAGCCCGATCAGGGCGAAATTTTGGCGGTCGGCCCTGGCAAAGCCAACGACAAAGGCGAAGTCAAAGCCTTGGGCGTCAAGGTCGGTGACCGTGTTCTCTTTGGCAAGTACAGCGGCCAGACCGTCAAGGTCGACGGCGACGAACTGCTGGTGATGC
>CAZATV010000240.1:0-1572 GCA_964488145.1 uncultured Polaromonas sp. | reverse complement strand
CTAGGGAGCCTGGAAGCGGAAGAGGGCAGACTGAGATTTAGCGGCATCACTTGGGGGGCTTCGGGTTCAACAGGGGCTGCCGAAGTGATGACCTGGGTGTCGGGCGCCGGCGAAGTACCAGATGGATGTGGCAAGGTTACTGTATCTTCCGAGGACACAACGCTCGGCTTCTTGGAAGGCCTCTGAAGCGTTGTGGCATCAATAGGCGGTTCTTCTTCGACATTTCTCTGCGCTTGAACGGCGCTCGCTTGAGGATTGAGCAACCACAAAATTTCGGGGTCACCGGCTGGCTGCCGGCCAATGTGCTGACGGGCAGACTGGCTCTGCCAAAGTACAAAGAGGAAGAGGTGTATACCGATCGTCAGCGCGAAGGCCGGAGATCTCTTGTATTGCCGTACAGGCAAAGCTCGTATTTGGCTTCCCAAGGACATGGTTCTGAAGTGCGGGACCAGACATCACTGGCACGAAGCGCCGATGGGTTCCACGGTGAAGCCTAACGAATGAAAGGGACTTCCCCACCCCGAACCCACCGCAGAGCGGTAGACGGCAACCAAGTGCCAAGATGGGAAGTGCGAAATCTCATCAACTTATTCGGAAGGGGAAGTCCATGTCTATTGTGGTCGTTGGCATCGATTTGGCCAAGAACGTCTTTGCGGTGCATGGGGTCAACAGCAACGGCAAGCCTGAGCTGGTGCGGCCCAAGGTCACGCGCGACAAGCTCCCGGAGCTGATCGCATCGCTGCCACCGTGCACCATCGCCATGGAGGCCTGCTCTGGCGCACACGACTGGGCTCGGCGCTTTCAGGTCCACGGCCACACCGTCAAACTGATTGCACCCAAGTTTGTGGCGCCGTTTCGCATGTCGGGCAAGAAGGGCAAGAACGATGCAGCCGATGCCGCGGCCATCTGCGAGGCCGCCCAGCGCCCCAGCATGCGGTTCGTCCCCATCAAGAGTGCCGAGCAACAGGGCCGGCTCATGGTTCACCGCGTGCGCCAAGGGTTCATCGAGGAGCGCACCGCCACCATCAACCGCATCCGAGGCCTGTTGGCCGAGGTCGGCATCGTTGTGCCTCAGAAGGCCAACACCGTGCGGCGCCAGGTGATGGGCCTGTTGGAAGACCTGCCAGGCCGCGTCAACCTCGTCATCGGCGACCTGCTCAGCCAACTGCATCACCTTGACGAACGCATCAAGCAGTACGACCGCCACATTGCCCAGATGGCCGATGAAGACCACCGCGCGCAGCAGTTGATGCGGTTGACCGGCGTGGGTGCCACGACAGCCACCGCATTGCTGGCCATGATCGGAAGCGGCCACGACTTTGCGAGCGGCCGCCAGCTCAGTTCATGGTTGGGTCTCACGCCCGCACAGCACAGCTCAGGCGGCAAGACACGGCTGGGGCGCATCACCAAGGTCGGTGACGGCTACTTGCGCAGCCTGCTCATCCTGGGCGCCAGGGCGGTGCTCACCGCGGCCAAAGGCAAGAACGACAGCATCAGCCGATGGGCGCTGGCCTTGGTCGAGCGCAGAGGCTACTGGAAGGCGGTGGTGGCCATCGCGGCCAAGAACGCCCG
>CAZATV010000239.1:0-1586 GCA_964488145.1 uncultured Polaromonas sp. | reverse complement strand
TTGTTTCAGCGACGGGGGCCAGGGTGCTCATGATGCGTCGGGCTTTACGCCAAAAACTTCGCAGCCGACCGATTCGCAGTCGGGGTAGACATCGGGCTTGGCAGTGGAGACTCGCGCAGCCTGCACCTTGGGGTGGGCGAGCACGCGCTGCAACACGTCATCGCACAGCGTTTCTTGCAGATGAATATGGCCACGCGAGACCCGCTCAATGATGACGCTGCGTATGAAATCGTAGTCAACCACCTCGTGCAGCTGATCGGCCTTGGGCGTGGACATGGACAAGGGAATGTACAAGTCGACATTGAACAACACCCGCTGCTCGGCAGTTTTCTCAAACGCATGCACCCCGATGTTGATATTGACCTCGTAATTGCGCAAAAACAAGCGCCGGCAAGTGGTGGCCAGCGCAGCGCTGGGGTCGCGGTTCATGGTGAAATTCCTTTGAGCAAGTCGTCGACGACGAACATGATGTCCCGGGGCAAGGGCACCAGATGCTGCCCGTTGTCCACGCTGAGCACGGTGCCGGTAATGCTGGCCGTGCTGGCAAGAAACAGGCAGGCGCGAGCGACATCCTGCGGGTCGGTCGGCCGGCGCATCAGGTTGGCACTGGCCGCGCGCCTGAAATTATCCTGGGTTTGTGGGCCGCTCAGATACATCAGCCCCGGCGCCACGCCGCACACCCGCAGTCGGGGCGCCAGCGACTGCGCCTGCAGCGATACCGCCCGCTCCAGCGCCAGCTTGCTCACGGTGTAGCTGAAATAGTCCGGGTTCAGGTTGTAGACCTTCTGGTCCAGGATGTGCACCACGCAGCCCTCGGCGCCTTCGGGCACCAGTTCGCGCGCCATCTGGCTGGCCAGCAGCAGGGGCGCCAGCAGGTTGACCTGCAACTGGTGCAGGGCCTGCTCGGCCCGAAAGTTCAGGCCTGCATCGTCGACGAAGGTCGAGGCGTTGTTGACCAAGGCCTGCAGATGGTCGGTGTGTTCACGCACCCGCGCCATCAGGTCGCGGCAGCCCTCTTCATCGGCCAGTCGCCCATGAACGGCATGGGCCTGGTGCCCCTGTGCGCGAAGCTGGCCCACCAGCGCCTGCGCCGCCTCTTCGGACCGATCGAAATGGCACAGCACCTGCCAGCCCGACTGCGCAAACAAAGTGGCAATGCAGGCACCCAGCCGATGCGCGGCACCCGTGACCAAAACGGTTTTTTCAGACATGCAAAGCCATTAGAGCAAGCGGCGACAATACCGCGCGAACACCGGACAAATAGGGCGCGCCACACAATCGAGTGTTCAAGCTGCCCGCGCCTTGCCCCGCATGCACAGTTTACCGAGCCCACTGCCCCCCGCCCTGATGCAGGCCATCAGCCAGGCCGGCGGGCGCATGGGCTTTGATGCCTTTATGGCGCTGGCGCTGTATGCGCCGCTGTGGGGCTACTACAGCGGGGGACGGCGCAAATTTGGCGCCATGCCCCAATCGGGCAGCGACTTTGTGACCGCGCCTGAGCTGTCGCCGCATTTCGGACGCGCATTGGCCCGGCAGGTGGCGCAGGCGCTGCAGGCCACCGGTACCGGCGAGGTCTGGGAGTTTGG
>CAZATV010000238.1:298-1609 GCA_964488145.1 uncultured Polaromonas sp. | reverse complement strand
CACTTACTAGCAGCATAGGTTGACCTGCTAGGGTGGGTTCCTACTATATATACACACTGCCAATAGGTTTCCGTTGTGTAGTGTGTTTAACTATAGTAAGAAGCTTCCTCTTGAGGCTATAGCGGTTATCCCCACTATCTGGGCCTTGTACCCAGTCTTATATAGTACAACTTATTTACTGTAGTTGCCAAACAGAGATAGCCGAGCGTGTAGTTTACACTACCTTAGTCATTACCTTACCCTAAGTCGCTGCAGGTCGGCCCTGGGAAGGGCCAAGCGGCAGTCAGCGGAGCCTTAGAGTTTCGTCCATGCCTCATCAGAGGTATTTAGCCTGTTGCAGGCAGCGCATGGAGCTCTAAATATATGGTACCCTGTATGGGTTTCGATCCCACCTGCGTGACTTGAAAGGACACTGACCTCACCAGAAGTCGAACAGGGCTTAGGTACTGGGCAGGAGAAAGACTCGATTTATCTCCTATCAAGTTTTAATCTGGAGTAAGTTCCAGCGTCGAAACACCCAAGTTGTGGCCCAGCTTAAAACAGTGGTCCGGTGTAACATATGACACCGATATAAATACTGCTAGGCCACAACTTGGAGATTTCCAAGGGTTAACGCACATCACGTGAAGGGCTGACGCTCGGCTCTAGGTTTGTCTCATACTAAGCGCACGAAGTATGTAAGACCTCTCTAGTATTCACGGCAATTAAGGACGCTCGGATCAACCTGTAATAGTATGATGTATACTACCAGCACCACCGCTGTCCACCCATTATTACTCTAGCGAATTAGTATCGTCCTGCAAGCAGTCCCAACAGCCAACGCTAGATTAATTTGCTCGCTCGATTATGCCAGCTTACGTCAGCGCTGCTATCGCGCCATATATTCATTATACAGAAAAATCAACGCGCGTGCAAGTCTAAATTTTCGTACACTCGCAACGGTGTCGCTGCTGATTTCCCATCCGATATATCTATTATAGAGTAATTGGATTCCACTTTCAAGTTAGAATTTTGACTGGCCCTTTCGGGCCAGTCGTTCATTCACCCTCGGTTTCGTCAACACCCTGCGCTTCACGCAGAGCGTCCAGAACAGCCATCAGAGCCGGGCCGGTGGCCTTCTCCAGGGATTCCAGCTGTTCTTCGGTCTTGCCCGCCAGCTTGGCGATTTCCGCCACCATCTCGGCCTTCAGCATGGCACGCTTGCCAGCTTCCCGAGCCTTGGAAACGTAGACCTTCTCCCGCGCCAGCTTGGCGACGATGGAGCGTGCGGTCTTGCCAAACTTCTCCGCTAGAGCCTTAACGGTCTCGTCG
>CAZATV010000238.1:0-288 GCA_964488145.1 uncultured Polaromonas sp. | reverse complement strand
GCGGTGTAAGCCGCCACCATTTCGGCGGTTTGGGCTTCGGTGTAGTTCGCGATCTTTTCAGTAGCCATTGCTATTTTCCTTTCGAAGATATATTATAGCAGTTTAGTGACACAACATTCAAGTAAAAACTTCAGATGGTTACTATGGGTAACTTCCAGGGTGTTTCCCCATCCGATAGAAATCATTATACGCCTGAGAGATTTCGAAATCAAGAAGAAATTTCTTGACTATGTAGGTGTGATTAATTATTTTGCACACAATCGACACAACAAAAACCGCAATCTCTCT
>CAZATV010000237.1:0-1636 GCA_964488145.1 uncultured Polaromonas sp. | reverse complement strand
GGCATTTCCGGGCGTGCCTTTGATGGCCGCGGCAATTACAACATCGGCGTGAAGGAACAGATCATCTTCCCCGAGATCGAGTACGACAAGGTGGATGCCTTGCGCGGCCTCAACATCAGCATCACCACGACGGCCAAGACCGATGAGGAGTGCAAGGCACTGCTCGCCGCTTTCCGTTTCCCGTTCAAGAATTGAAGGCGCATCATGGCAAAGAAAGCTCTTCTGCAACGTGAACTCAAGCGCGACAAGCTGGTCGCCAAGTTCGCCAAGAAACATGCCGAACTCAAAGCCGTGGCTGCCGATGCCAAGCGCTCCGAAGACGAGCGCGCCCTGGCTCGCGCCGACCTGCAAAAGTTGCCCCGCAATGCCAACCCCACCCGCCAGCGCAATCGCTGCGCGGTGACCGGTCGGTCGCGCGGCACCTTCCGTCAGTTCGGCCTGGGTCGTACCAAGATCCGTGAAATGGCCTTCGTTGGCGATATTCCCGGCATCACCAAGGCCAGCTGGTAAGCGCCAGGCACGAGGAGAACACGAAATGAGTATGAGTGATCCCATCGCCGATATGCTGACGCGTATCCGCAATGCCCAGATGGTCGAGAAGACTTCTGTGCAGGTGCCTTCGTCCAAGGTCAAGGTGGCCATTGCCCAGGTCCTCAAGGACGAGGGCTACATTGAGGGCTTTCAGGTCAAGAACGACGAGGGCCGTGCGCAGCTCGAGATCGCCCTGAAGTACTACGCCGGTCGCCCCGTCATCGAGCGAATCGAGCGTGTCAGCCGTCCGGGCCTGCGCGTCTACAAGGGCAGCAATGCCATCCCGCAGGTCATGAATGGCCTGGGTGTGGCCATCGTCACCACGCCCAAGGGCGTGATGACCGACCGCAAGGCCCGCGCCAGTGGCGTGGGCGGCGAAGTCCTGTGCTACGTGGCTTGATGCCGGGACAGAAAGGAACAGCAAAATGTCTCGAGTTGCCAAGAGCCCCGTCGTCGTGCCGCAAGGTGTGGACGTGGCCATTAAAGAAGATCAAATCAGTGTGAAGGGTTCTCTGGGTGCGCTTTCGTTGGCTCAGAGCGCCCTGGTGACCGTCAAGAGCGAGGGCGGCAAGATCACTTTTGTGCCGACTGACGACAGCCGTCAGGCTGATGCCATGAGTGGCACCATGCGCCAGCTGGTTAACAACATGGTGGTGGGCGTGGCCAAGGGCTTTGAGAAAAAGCTCACTCTGATCGGCGTGGGCTACAAAGCTCAGGCCCAGGGCGCCAAGCTCAATCTGAATGTGGGCTATTCGCATCCGGTCGTGATGGACATGCCTGCAGGAATCAAGGTGGAAACCCCTTCGCCTACCGAGGTGGTGATCAAGGGGTTTGACCGTCAGCGTGTCGGTCAGGTGGCCGCCGAGGTGCGTGCGGTGCGGCCGCCCGAGCCCTACAAGGGCAAGGGCATCCGTTATGCCGACGAGACGGTTGTGATCAAAGAAACCAAGAAGAAGTAAGGAGCTGCACCATGCTGAACAAGAAAGAGCAGCGCCTGCGTCGTTCGCGCCAGACCCGGTTGCGCATTGCGCAACAAGGCGTGGCCCGCCTGACGGTCAACCGTACCCATCTGCACATTTATTCCAGCGTTATTTCTTGCGACGGC
>CAZATV010000236.1:0-1650 GCA_964488145.1 uncultured Polaromonas sp. | reverse complement strand
CACCTTCTTGCCGCGCTTGCGTGCGGCCTGGAAGGCCACATGCGCAATGCGTTCTATCTCGGGCCGGGTGTAGCGCATGGTGTCGAAGGCTTCTTGCGCTCCCGCAAAAGCACCGTCGGGCGATACGCGTCTTCCGCGAGGCTGGCCGAAGTAGATGTCGCCTGTTAGCTCGCGAATGATCAGAATGTCCAGGCCCGACACCAGTTCGGGCTTCAAGCTGGAGGCGCCCACGAGCTGCTCGTAGCAGATGGCCGGCCTGAAGTTAGCGAACAAGCCCAGGTTCTTGCGCAGGCCGAGGATGGCCTGTTCAGGGCGCAGGGGGCGATCGAGTTTGTCGTACTTCCAGTCCCCCACTGCACCGAACAGGATGGCGTCAGCCTGTTGAGCCAGCTTGAGGGTCCCTTCTGGTAGGGGGTGGCCGTGCGCGTCATAGGCTGCGCCGCCCACCAGGGCTTGCTCCATCTCAAACTTAAGGTCCAGAGCCTTGAGCACCTTGACCGCTTCAGCCACGATTTCAGTGCCGATACCGTCACCAGGAAGGACTGCGATTTTCATGAACGTCTTTCTGCAGATTCAATGACTCATCCAAAGCTGCGGGCCAGCCAGGGCTTGGCCGCCAGTCGCTGCGCTTCGAAGGCTGCAATTTTGTCCTTGTGGCGCAGGGTCAGGCCGATGTCGTCCAGCCCATTGAGCAAACAGTATTTCCGGAAGGCATTGACTTCAAAGGCGATTTCCTCGCCCTGGGCCTTGACGATGCGCTGGCGCTCCAGGTCGACGGTCAGCTTGTACCCCGGGAAGGCGGCCACCTCATTGAACAACTGGTCGATCTTCGTTTCATCGAGCACCAGCGGCAGCAGCCCGGTCTTGAAGCAGTTGTTAAAGAAGATGTCGGCATAGCTGGGGGCAAGGATGACCCGAAAGCCATATTGACCGATGGCCCAAGGGGCATGCTCACGTGAAGAGCCGCAGCCGAAGTTTTTGCGGGCCAGCAAGATGCTCGCTCCCTGATAGCGGGACTGATTGAGCACGAAGTCGGGGTTGGGCTGGCGCTGGCTTTCGGGCTTGCCGTAGTAGCCTGGATCCTTGTAACGCCACTCGTCGAACAGATGGGGCCCAAAGCCGGTTCGGTGTATGGCCTTGAGGAACTGCTTGGGCATGATGGCATCGGTGTCGACGTTGGCCCTATCGATGGGCGCCACGATGCCGGTGTGAGTGCTGAATTTCTGCATGAGAGGGGTCCTTCGAGCTGAGGGTTTCGGGCGCGTCAGGTAAAGCGTCGGATGTCGACGAAGTGTCCGTGCAGGGCTGCGGCCGCGGCCATCGCTGGACTGACCAGGTGGGTGCGACCACCAGCGCCCTGGCGACCCTCAAAGTTGCGATTGCTGGTGGAGGCACAACGCTCGCCGGGTTCCAGACGGTCTGCGTTCATGCCCAGACACATCGAGCAGCCCGGCTGGCGCCATTGAAAACCTGCGGCGATGAAGATCTTGTCCAGGCCTTCCTGCTCGGCCTGGGCCTTGACCAATCCCGAGCCTGGCACTGCAAGGGCCAGTTTGATATTGGGAGCCACCCGACGGCCGATTTTTTTGATAATGGCCGCTGCCTCGCGCATGTCTTCGATGCGGCTGGTGGTGCACGATCCGATAAAAA
>CAZATV010000235.1:0-1666 GCA_964488145.1 uncultured Polaromonas sp. | reverse complement strand
CGGAAGGAAGCGGTACCGGATAAGTCCACCATCATCGCCTTGTGACAGTAGTGCATAACGGAGGCGGGCACGACAGAGCCAGATGCCTCAGGTCCGCACCAGCGCGTCCAGCCTGCGCCGCGGACTCGGTCCAGTGGGTTCGATCGCGAATCCGACGCGCGCGAGCATCTGCAACGTTTCGCCCGCTGCGCCGAGGCCCAGGGTCCGATGCATCGCCTCGCGCGGTCCACGCATCTCAGGGAACTCCTGCAGGGCCTGGGCCAGCGGATGCATGTCCGCACCTGCGGCCGTGGCCATAAGGTGGGCGCGAACGTATGCGCGGCCCGAGGCCACCTGCATCGGCCGGCTGTTGTCTGGGCTGGCCAGCCACAGGAAGCCGCTGGCCGTCTCCAAGGGCGTCCAGCGCTCCATCACCCGCTCCAGCGTCTTGCTGCCCTTGCTGGGCACCTCCATCGGATCGAACAGACCTGCCGTGTGCAGCGCCCGCACCATCGGGCTGTTCAGGCTGATGCCGTCAGGGTTGGCAGTGATGGCATCGGGGCCGATGCGCATGAGCCGGGCGGATTCGAGCCAGGTGCGCGGCGTGATGGTCTCGATCTCATAGGCCTCGCGCGTGATGCGGCGGATCGGGTCCATCGCGGCCGCGCCGCTCGCAACGCCGCTGCGCAGGCCGAATCGGGTGGCTATCTCGGACCAGCTGCGCACCAGCGCCTCCGGCAGCGGGCGATCATTCGCGTAGGCGGTCTTGCGCGTGTGTCGGCGCACGATCTGGGCAAACAGGGGGTCGGCCGGTGCACTGCCCGGCTCGCCCAGTACCAGTGTAGCGATGCGGCTGCCCTTGGGCAGTTCCCGGTCAGCGGGTGCGCCTGCAGGAAAGAGTTCGACCCTCACCGAAACACCGCGGTGAGCTGCGGCGATCACAGCCAATTCAATAAACGCGCCACAGCCAATCAGAATCTGGCGACCGAAGGGGTCGGTCTCGGGCAGCACCCGCTCGCTGTCACAGTTGAGATGGATACGCCCGGCTTCGCGCAGGTCGGCGATCCAGGGCTGGCGGTTGTGCGGATTGGGCGCCAGCAGTGCATGGGCGAGCATGAAGCGACGCATGTCGGCCTCGCGATCGGCGCTGCGCCAGGGCTGGACGGCCGCCTCGGGCAGTTCACCGCTGCAGCCGGCAAGCGTACCCGTGGCGGCCAGCACCACACCGCCGCCCACGAGGCGGATAAAAGACCGGCGGCTTTTGGCGGTGCTAGCGCGGCCTACGAAGGGGTGCGCTGATGCGCTCATCACATTTCTGCTTTCCATCTTTGTCTCCGCGGAAGGTTTCACGATGAAGCACCCGTCACCGGAGCATCCATACGGGTAGTGTCCAAGGACAAATTAATAAACGCAATTGCTTATCTATTTATAGCTGACATTCATTTATGAATATCTTGCCGTCCGTATTGTCTTGTCACAACGTCGTGGACTTCCTGAAGGCGCGGCGCGCAAACCCCTGAATCAGGAAGAGAACATCCCGGCCAGGAAGGGCTTGCCCATCAAGGCCTGAATGAAGGTGGCCGCCACCCAAGCGATGTAAACCAGGGCGGCGATGTGCACCGGGGTCCGTGCGTCGCGGCCGAACAGCCTGGCGCAGACCAGCGCAGCCAGCGGGACGATATGCAGG
>CAZATV010000234.1:0-1689 GCA_964488145.1 uncultured Polaromonas sp. | reverse complement strand
CGTTTTGATGCCGAGCAGCACCTGCTGCAGATGTGCTGGACTGTCAGCGGCGATGAGGATTTTCGCCAGGCGATCGAAGAGACCTGCATGGCCCTCAACGACCTTACCGCCGCCGGTGCCTCCATTGAGGTCACGTTCTACGATGCCGAATATGACGAAGAGTCGGCTCAAGAGGGCGAGTCGCAGGCGCGTGACGATTTCCTGATGTATTTCGTCGGCCCCTCGCCGGCGGCCATCATGCAGGTGCAGCGCGATCTGCTGGTGCAGGACACCATAGGCCTGATGGAGCGGCACTTTGACAGCTCCGAACTCGGCGAGGTGGTCCAAGCCATCGACCGGCTCTTTGAACGGCGTTTTAACGACCTGGTGAGCTCCATGCAGATTGGTAAACCGCCCCGGGGTTCGGGCGGTTCATCAGGTGGACATGGCGGCGGTCGCAAGCCGCGACATCTGCACTGAGTTTTTCGCTCAGGGCAGAGCCAGCACACGGGTGGCGAGCCGCCCCCCCACCCATCGCTGCGCTGCTGCCTCCAGCGCCTCCATCGGGCCGGTGCTGATCAGGTCCACCGCCCCTTCGCTCTGCAGTCTGCTCCGATCGGCCAGGCCCGCTTCCTCCAGGCGCTTGAGCGTCTGACGCGCAATCGCCGGCCCGGTTTCGAGCAGCTGAACCTGGGGGCCCACCAGTTCTTCAAGAAGCTCACGAACCAGCGGGTAGTGTGTGCAGCCCAGCACGACGGTGTCGATGCCTGCATGGCCCAGCAGTCCCAGCGCCTGCACGTGGGCCTGGGCGCACGATCGCAGCTCGGCTTGCGCTTGAAGTCCCGATGGGGTGCTCGGTCCGAAGGCGGCGCTGCGTTCAATCGCCAAGGCCAAGCCGTCGCAGGCGCGCAATTCGAAGTGGGCCTGATCTTTGACCGAGTCCAGCAGGCGCGCAAACTTGGGGCTGGCCAGGGTTGCGCGGGTGGCCATGACGCCAATGCGACCGGTACGGCTGGCGCCGATGGCCGGTTTAAGCGCCGGCTCCACGCCGATGATGGGCAGCTGCGGGTGATCGAGCCGCAGCTGCTCGATGGCCACTGCAGTGGCCGTGTTGCAGGCCACGACCAACGCGTCGATCTTGCAGGTGCGCATCCAGGCGCTCACCTTGCGCGCCCGACCCATCACGTGGACGTCCTCGCGCTCGCCGTAGGGCCCGTAGCCGGTGTCGGCCAGGTAGATGTAGCGCTGCTGCGGCATGGCCTGAATCAGGGAGCGCAACACACTCAGGCCTCCGATGCCGCTGTCGTAAACACCGATCACCCCGCTCGGGGTGCTGGCAGGAGGCTGCATGGGCAAGGACTGGGCTTGTGGTTCAGGCCGTGGTCACGGCAATGTTCTTGAACTGCCCCGAGGCGATGCGTTTTTGCCATTCGGCCGGCCCGGTGATGTGCGCGCTGGTGCCGCCCGCATCGACCGCGACGGTAACGGGCATGTCGACCACATCAAACTCGTAAATGGCCTCCATGCCCAGGTCCGCAAAGCCGACCACCCGCGCCTTCTTGATGGCCTTGGAGACCAGGTAGGCGGCGCCACCCACCGCCATGAGGTAGGCCGAGCGGTGCTTCTTGATAGCCTCAATCGCGGTCGGCCCGCGCTCAGCCTTGCCGATCATTGCAATCAGCCCGGTCTGCGAGAGCATCATCTCGGTGA
>CAZATV010000233.1:0-1695 GCA_964488145.1 uncultured Polaromonas sp. | reverse complement strand
CGGTGTTTTCCACAAGGCAGGTGTTGCGCTTGAGGCAGACCGGCTTGCCGGTCTTGGGGTTCACGCGGTCCAGCATATAGCCTTCGATCCCGCCATCGGCCCACCAGTGCATGCAGCCGTCATCGTCAATCCAGATACCCCACTGGATTTTCCCCGAAACCTTGGGCCCCGGAACGTTTTGCGGATGCTCATGGGCTGTGGGGCTGGGGTGCGCGATCGCCGCCGTTCCAAACCCGAATGTGGCCAAAGCCACCCCTGTCACCAAACCCAATACTGCTTTGGACATGCGATCCAATGTGGCAGCCCCCCCTTTTAACAATACCTTTCGACTCTGGCAGAAGTCGCAAATGTCTATCTTTCGAGATTTGCCCGCACCATTTGGTGAAGTAAAGCGATTTCTCGTGAAGCCTTTGGCCGGACTGGGGCAAATGATGCAAAATACACCGTCAAGGGCGGTGCTGTTGCCAATCTGGAAACATCGGGTGAGGGGCTGGCCTCAGCGCAGCCGCTGCCCGGCCAGCGAATTGGTGGCCGAGGACAGGATTCGCACCCGCACCAGTTCGCCCACCTTGCCGCTGGGGTCATCGACATGCACGGCATGCAGGTGGTCGGACTTGCCCACCATCTGCCCCGGCAGGCGGCCCGGCTTTTCGTAAAGCACCCCCACCTCGCGGCCCACCATCGCCTCTTGCGCGGCGCGCTGCTGCTGGGTGATCAACGCCTGCAATTCATAAAGCCGTGCATCGCCAACCTCGGCCGGCAGTTCCGGCTTTTCGGCCGCAGGCGTGCCGGGACGGGCCGAATACTTGAAGGTAAAGGCCGCCCCGAACCCCACCGCGCGCACCAGATCCAGCGTCGCCTGATGATCGGCGTCGGTCTCGCCGGGAAAAGCGACGATGAAATCGGATGAAAGCAGGATATCGGGCCGCGCGGCGCGGATCCGCTCGATCAGCCGCAGGTATTGCTCGGCGGTATGCTTGCGGTTCATCGCCTTCAGGATACGGTCCGAGCCCGATTGCACCGGCAGATGCAGATAGGGCATCAGCTGCGGCAGATCGCCATGGGCGGCGATCAGATCATCATCCATGTCATTGGGGTGGCTGGTGGTATAGCGCAGCCGCTCCAGCCCCTCGATCCCGGCCATCTCGCGCAAAAGCCGGCCCAGCGTGTAATCGCCCCCCGGCCCCGCGCCGTGATAGGCGTTCACATTCTGCCCCAGCAGCGTCAGCTCCCTGACCCCGCGCGCCACCAGATCGCGCGCCTCGCTCAGGATGCGGTCCACCGGGCGGCTGACCTCGGCCCCGCGGGTATAGGGCACCACGCAGAAGGAGCAGAACTTGTCGCAGCCTTCCTGCACCGTCAAAAACGCCGTCGGCCCGCGCGCTGCCTTGCGTTCGGGCAGAAGGTCGAACTTCATCTCGGCCGGAAATTCGGTATCCACCGTCTGCCGCCCGGCGCGCGCCATTTCGGGCAACCGGTGATAGGCTTGCGGGCCGACGACCAGATCCACCACCGGCATCCGCCGCAGGATCTCGTCGCCCTCGGCCTGCGCCACACAGCCCGCCACCCCAATCTTCATGCCCGGCTTGGCCTGCTTCAACGGTTTAAGCCGCCCAAGGTCGGAGTACAGCTTTTCGCTGGCCTTCTCGCGGATGTGGCAGGTGTTCAACAACACCATATCCGCATCTTCGGCGG
>CAZATV010000232.1:0-1725 GCA_964488145.1 uncultured Polaromonas sp. | reverse complement strand
TGGCGAAAGCGCTGCCAGCCGTTCAGGCCAAGGGCCTGCGCCGCCTCGATCTGGCCCTTGTCAACGGCTTGCAGACCGGCGCGGAAGATCTCGGCCAGAAAGGCGGAATAGGCCAGCATCAGGGCGATCACGGCGCGGTAGAGAAGCGGGAAATCGCGGGTCCTGAGCGGGTTCAGCCCCAAGGGTTCCAACACCTGATTGACCAGCCAGACCATGCCGGGGGCCAGCACGAAGGCGACATAAAGAAGAAGCACGATGATCGGGATCCCGCGCATCACCTCGATGTAAAGCCGGGCAATCTGGCGCAGGATCAGGCTGCGCGACAGGGACATCACGGCAAGCCCAAGGCCCATGACGCAGGCCCCAAGATAGGCCACCACGGCCACGCCGATTGTGATCCAGATGCCTTTGGACAGGGCGGACAGGGCGGCGGCATAGACCTCGGTCGTGGCCACTTCCCAAAAGAGATAGGCCCCGGCAAGGGCCAGGATCACCAGCCACCAGGGAAAATCGTCATCGGGTCTGGAGGAGGGGCCCATCGCGGAAAACGGCGGCCCCGCCCCAATGGGTGGGGCCGCATCTGACGATTATTCGCCCATCTTGTATTCGACGAACCACTTCTGGTTCAGCGCATCCAGCGTACCATCGGCCTTCATCGAGGCGATGGCGGCATTGATCGGTGCCACAAGTTCAGACCCTTTGGGGAAGATGAAGCCGAAATCCTCGGAAGCAAGCGGCTCACCGATGATCTTCAGCCCGCCGTTCGACGCCTGCACATAGCCATTGGCCGCCGTGCTGTCGGACAGGGTCAGATCCATATCGCCCGCCTTCAGCGCCTCAAGCCCGGCACCAAAGGTTTCGAACTTGATGACGCGGGGGTTTTCTTCGTTGCCGTCCAGAATGTTGTAGACGGCGGCATAGAAGGGCGAGGTGCCGGGCTGGGCAGACACCAGAAGCTCGGGGATGGCGGCGAAAGAGGCGGCATCGGTAAAGCGCGCCTCATCGCCGCGCACGATCATCAGCATTTCAGACCGCATGTAGGGGTCAGAGAAATCGACCTTTTCCTTGCGTTCATCCTTGATGGTGATGCCGGTCATGCCGACATCGAACTGGCCTTCCGATACGGCCGGGATCATCGCATCCCATGAGGTATTCTCATATTTCACGGTGATGTTGATGCGCTTGGCGATCTCGGCCATGGCGTCATATTCCCAACCCACGGCAGCGCCGGATTTGTCCAGAAACTGCAAGGGCGGATAGGCGTTTTCGGTGACCACAACCACTTCCTTGCCGTCAAGGTTCGGCAGGTCCTGGGCCATGGCGGCGGGGGCGAGAAGGGTGAGGCCCATAAGGGCGGCAGCAAGCTTCATGTGTGAACTCCCTGTCACGAGGTGATGGGTGACTATGGCAGGGCTGCCGCGAAAGGTGCAAGGGGGCAGCGTCTGGTTTGCGTCGGGTTTGCGTCGGGTTTGCGTCTGGCATCCGTCGTGACGCGATTTTCGCACAAAGGGTCAGATAAGCCGGTCAGACTGCGAAAATTCGCACAGTCATTCCGCGCCGGTGGACCCCAAGGCGCGGTTGCGGGAATCGTCCGCCCGGCCCATGGTCCGGGCGACGAAACGGAGATGCGACATGACCCGGATGCCCACCTATTTCATCAGCCACGGCGGCGGCCCCTGGCCCTGGATGCCCGACTGGCGCGCGATGTTCAAAAACCTTGAAGCG
>CAZATV010000231.1:0-1756 GCA_964488145.1 uncultured Polaromonas sp. | reverse complement strand
CACAGGACGGATGCGTCCGCACGACCGCGCCGACCGGATGACGAAGATCGCCTCGGCGACCCTGGTGCCGGGGAGCACCTGCCCGACCTGGATGCGGTTTCTGGAGCAGGTCACCGGTGGCGATGCCGAGCTGCAGTCCTACCTGCAGCGGATGTTCGGCTACTGCCTGACCGGGGCGACCAGTGAGCACGCCTTGTTCTTCCTCTACGGCACCGGCGCCAACGGCAAGTCGGTGTTCGTGAACACGCTCTTCACGCTGCTCGGGGACTACGCCGCCAACGCGCCGATGGACACCTTCATGGAAACGCGCGGGGATCGGCATCCGACCGATCTGGCGGGGCTGCGGGGTTCGCGCTTCGTGGGTGCAACCGCGACCGAACAGGGCCGGCGCTGGAATGAGTCGAAGATCAAGGAGATCACCGGCGGTGACCGGGTGTCCGCGCGCTTCATGCGCCAGGACTTCTTCACCTATGTGCCGCAGTTCAAGTTGGTGATCGCCGGCAACCACAAGCCGGCCATCCGCAACATCGGCGAGGCCATGCGCCGGCGTCTGCATCTAATCCCCTTCACGATCACCGTGCCCCCGGAAAAGCGCGACAAGCAGCTGCAGACCAAGTTGCTGGCGGAAGCCAACGGCATCTTCAGCTGGGGCGTCGAGGGGTGTCTGGCCTGGCAGCGCGAGGGGCTGCGCCAGCCTCAATCGGTGCTGGATGCGACGGACGAGTACTTCGAG
The DNA here is from genome assembly GCA_964488145.1 of uncultured Polaromonas sp. GTDB lineage: Bacteria > Pseudomonadota > Gammaproteobacteria > Burkholderiales > Burkholderiaceae_C > Polaromonas. The sequence goes on along the minus strand of CAZATV010000231.1, from coordinate 1,023 downwards.
GCAGAAGACGCGCTGGGCCGCTGGCTCGAGGAGCGCTGCGTGCGCCACCCCAATGCCAAGTCGCTGACCGCTGAGCTGTTCACCGACTGGAAGCAGTGGGCGGAAGCAGCCGGGGAGTTCGTGGGCTCGCAAAAGCGCTTCGCCGATCTGCTGCTCACCCGAGGCCTGGAGAAGTGGCGCAACGGCATGGGACTGCGGGGATTCCAGGGGGTTGGCCTCAAGGAGACCCCGAAGGACCGCTTCACGCCCTATGCCGACAACTGACCCAAACCATGAATCGATGCGGTTCTGACGGATCGGACAGACTCACTGATTTACGCCTACACGCGCGCACGCGTGAAGAGGGTAACCGGCAGACCTGTCCGATCCGTCAGACCGCCCAAAACACAGGACTGACGAACATGACGACAACGATTTTGGCCCTTGATCTGGGCTCTCAACTTGGCTGGGCATTGCTTGCCCGTGATGGGCTCATCAACGGCGGCAGTGAGAATTTTCGCCCGCAGCGTTTCGAAGGTGGTGGCTTTCGTTACCTGCGCTTTAAACGCTGGCTCACCGAAATCAAGCAATGCGCTGATGGCATTGATCTGGTGGTGTACGAAGAGGTCAGGAACCACAAGGGTGTGGATGCGGCGCATATTTACGGCGGCTTCATGGCGCACCTGACGGCCTGGTGCGAACACCATCAGATCCCTTACCAGGGCGTGCCCGTGGGCACGATCAAGAAGTACGCGACTGGCAGAGGCAACGCCGGCAAGGCCGAAATGATCGCGGCGGCCAAGGCGCGCGGCTCCGATCCGGTCGACGACAACCACGCTGATGCGCTGGCGCTGCTGGACTGGGCGATGGCCCAAGGGGGTGTGGCATGAGAACCCATACCGCTTCCATCCCCTGCGCCCTCGGGCGCCTGGCGCAAGCGTCACCGGCCAGCACTGATGAGCTGCGCGCCATGCGTGCGGCGGCCTGGCACAAGCAAGGCATCGTGGTCGTGCCGCTCGACGAGATCTACGACGAGTGGGACCG
>CAZATV010000230.1:1454-1763 GCA_964488145.1 uncultured Polaromonas sp. | reverse complement strand
GGGCGCGCGCGGCGCGCTTTCAGAGACGAAATAGCCCGACCGCCCGCGCGCCGTCAGGTAATCGGAACTGACGAGTTCAGCATAAGCCAGCGTCACGGTGATGCGGCTGATGCCCAGATGCTGGGCCAAGCCGCGCGAAGAGGGCATCTTTTGCCCCGCACGGAACCGACCTGCCAGAACCCCTTCGGTGACCATCTGGCGAATGCGCTGCTGCAAGGACCCGCGCGTGGCGGGTGGCAGAACAAAGGCTTCGGGAGGGATCGACATTCTGGCCTCAAATCGCCGATGCGGCTGGACCTATCCTGCAAA
>CAZATV010000230.1:0-1444 GCA_964488145.1 uncultured Polaromonas sp. | reverse complement strand
CGCAGTGAGGCTGATTTGAATTCGAAGGCTTGCTCGTGCTGATCCAAGCGCCGGGGGCGCGTCGCCCCCCGGCCCCCCCGAGGATATTTGTGCCGCATTGAAGGCGAAGGGGGTGAGGGTTCAGGGCTGAGTCGGTTAAGGAAATGAAAAACCCGCGCCCAGTTTTCGGGGCGCGGGTCTTTCTACGTTAAGCCGATATCAGCCAAAGACCTTGGTCAGCGCCTTGTCAATTGCGCCGGTGATGGCGTCGATGTCGTCGGCGGTGGCGATCAGTGCGGGCGAGAGGCACAGCGTGTTGTTCAAGCCCGGCAAGGACCGGTTGGTCATACCGATGATCACGCCTTGGGCGTTGCACTCGGCGACCACGGCGGCGACCTTCTTTTCGTCCATCGGCTCTTTGGTCTGGCGGTCGGCCACGAGTTCGGCGCCGCAGAAGAGGCCCGCGCCGCGCACATCGCCGATGACCTTGTGCTTTTCCATCAGCGCACGCAGGTTGTCAGTGGTGCGTTTGCCCATGCGCAGCGTGTTGTCGAGAAGGTTCTCATCCTCGATGATGCGCATGTTCTCCAAAGCTGCTGCGGGGCCAGAGGTGCAGCCGCCGAAGGTGGAGATGTCACGGAAATAGCTCATGGAATCCGAAGCGTCATCCTTGAACATGTTGAAGATTTCCTCGGTCGTGACCGTGCAGGAAATCGCGGCATAGCCCGAGGCAACACCCTTGGCCATGGTGACAAAGTCGGGCTTGATGCCGAAGTTCTGGTAGCCGAACCACAGACCGGTGCGGCCGACGCCGCAGACCACTTCGTCAATGTGCAACAGGATGTTGTATTTCTTGCAGATTTCCTGCGCGCCCAAGAGCCCTTGGGCGGAAGGATGACGCCGCCGCCAGCGGTGACCGGTTCCAGCACCAGCGCGCCGATGGTGTCGGCGCCTTCGCGCAGGATCACCTCTTCGATGGCATCCGCCGCCCGCTCGCCGTAGTTTTCGACATCCCACTGCTTGCGGTATTCAAGGCAGTGCGGGACCATGACAAAGCCGTCGGGATAAGGGCCATACATGGCCGCGCGTTCGGCCTGGCCCGAGGTGGCGAGGGCACCGATGGTGGTGCCGTGATAGTCGCGCTCGCGGTAAAGGATCTTGTATTTCTTGCCCTTGTGGTGACGGTGCGAGATCTGGCGCACCATCTTGTAGACCTTCTCATTCGCCTCGGAGCCCGAGTTCGAATAATAGACCCTGCTCATGCCCGGCATCTTCGAGATCAGCTTTTCGGCAAACAGCGCGCCGGGGATCGAGCCGCCGACGCCGGCGAAATAGTTCATCTTGATCAGCTGGTCGCGCACCACATTGGCGATGCTTTCGCGACCATAGCCGACGTTCACCGTCCAGACCGCGCCCGAAACGGCGTCGATGTATTCCTTGCCCTTGGCATCCCAGACCCGCAGGC
>CAZATV010000229.1:0-1769 GCA_964488145.1 uncultured Polaromonas sp. | reverse complement strand
GCCTGCATGCGGCGCGGCGAGCATCAAGCCCCCATCGCCGCGAGGGCGCGGCTCCCACACGCAGCTATCGCCGCGCAAGCGCAGCTCCCACGGCTGATGCCTGGCGCCAGGTACGCCTCCTACAATGACGACCTGATCCGGAAAACAGATCCCCATGCTTGCCTTGACTGAGCTCAAGCTGCCGCTCGACCATGATGCGGCCGCGCTGCCGACGCTGATTGCCCGCACCCTGGAGGTGCCGGTTGCCGCGCTGCGAAAAGTCCACATCCACAAGCGCAGCTACGATGCGCGCCGCCATGTGCTCAGCCTGGTCTACATCGCCCATGTCGAGCTCGACCCCGCCCTCGAGCAAACGCTGCTGCAGACCTTCAAGAGCCATCCGCACATCGGACCGGCACCCGACCTGGACTACCGCGCCCCGGTTCGCGCGCCCTCCGATTGGGCCGAGCGGCCGGTGGTCATTGGCATGGGCCCTTGCGGCTTGTTTGCCGCCCTGCTGCTGGCCCAAATGGGTTTTGCGCCCATCGTCATTGAGCGCGGCAAGGCCGTGCGCGAGCGCACCCGCGACACCTGGGGCCTGTGGCGCAAGAACACCCTGAACCCGGAATCGAATGTGCAGTTTGGCGAAGGCGGCGCCGGCACGTTTTCTGACGGCAAGCTCTACAGCCAGATCAAGGACCCACGACACCTGGGCCGCAAGGTGATGCGCGAATTTGTGCAGGCCGGTGCACCCGAGGACATCTTGCAGGTCAATCGGCCGCATATCGGCACCTTCAAGCTGGTCAAGGTGGTGGAAAACATGCGCGAGCAGATCATCGCCCTGGGCGGCGAGGTGCGGTTTGAGGAGCGCGTCTGCGATCTGCTGATCGACGAGGGCCCGAAGCGCCAGCTGCGCGGCTTGTGCATTGAAAAACTGCGCGATGGCAGCCGCTATGAGCTGGCCGCCCGCCATGTGGTGATGGCGCTGGGCCACAGCTCACGCGATACCTTCGAGATGCTGCACACACGCGGCGTGTACATGCAGGCCAAGCCCTTCTCGGTGGGCTTTCGTATCGAACACCCGCAAGGCATGATCGACCGGGCTCGGCTGGGTCCGCACGCGGGTCATCCGCTGCTCGGCGCGGCCGACTACAAATTGGTACACCACGCCGGTAACGGCCGCTCGGTCTACAGTTTCTGCATGTGCCCGGGCGGCACCGTGGTGGCCGCCACCAGCGAGGTGGGCCGGGTGGTGACCAATGGCATGAGCCAGTATTCGCGCAACGAGCGCAATGCCAATGCGGGCATCGTGGTGGGCATCGCGCCGAAAGACTACGCCGCTTTCGCGCCAGGCCCAATGCCTGGTGGCGCGGTCCACCCGCTGGCCGGCATGGCTTTCCAGCGGCAGCTTGAATCGCAAGCCTTCGAGCTGGGCGGGCGCACCTACGAGGCACCCGGCCAACTGGTGGGCGATTTCCTGGCTGGCCGCCCCTCGACCGCCTTCGGCGAAGTGCTGCCTTCCTACAAACCGGGCGTGCACCTGACCGATCTGGCCGCCGCGCTGCCCGACTACGCCATCACCGCAATACGCGAGGCCCTGCCCGCCTTCGGTCGCAAGATCCGTGGCTTTGACCGGCCTGATGCGGTCTTTACAGGCGTGGAAACCCGCACCTCCTCGCCACTGCGCATCGAACGTGGGCGGGATTTTCAGAGCCTGAACACCGCCGGTCTTTACCCGGCCGGTGAAGGCGCCGGTTACGCGGGCGGCATTTTGTCGGCCGGGGTCGACG
>CAZATV010000228.1:0-1792 GCA_964488145.1 uncultured Polaromonas sp. | reverse complement strand
CGTCACGGTGGACTGAGCGGACACCACGCCTGCAGCCGCCAGAGCAGCCAAAGCAGCTAGATATTTTTTTCAGCGAGGGCTCTTGGAAAACCTTTAAATTCTGGCCAATATTGCGCTTGTGATGAGATGTCTCATCACCCCCCGGTTGTATGGCACCGTCCATGCAACTTGGCACCTCCTCGAAGACCGTATAGCTAAGCAGCTTGAAGCTCTTGTGGGTCGGTTGCCCCGCGCGACGATTGCATGAGTAGGTAAGCAAATGAAAAAGCGTCTCTAGGAACATGACGAAACGTTCTGACTCTTTTAGCCTTTACAGACCATGCAGGAAGTGGGGCGATTCATCTTTTCTAAGGCGGCTAACGATGGCTCGTCGATAGCAGCCGGCGGCCATAAGCGGCGAGAACGCACGGTCCCCTTGCCCGAGACCATGCACCCTGTGCCCGGTTATCCAGCCAAGCTGGTGGTTTTCAAGATGGCAGCCAGCCGCTTCTGGCAGATGCGCTGCTGGATGAACGGCCGTAGCCACAGGCGCAGCGCCCGGACCGAATCGCTGCGGCTGGCCTTGCATGCGGCCCGGCTTTTTTACGAGGAGCTGGTCACGCGCCACGGCGTTGGGAGCCACGGGCAACGGCCTCCGCTGCCAGGTCCGGCACCCTTCGGGCGCGCGTTCCCCACGCCGCCCGAGCGCCCAGCGGAGCCTGTCCGCAGCCCGGTTTTCGGGTTCCTGGCTGAGCAAATGATGCGTTCGGAGCAGGCCCGTACGCGGCGACGTGAATTGAGTGTGGGAGCCTGGCAGGTGATGCGTAACCGCCTGGATGCCAACGTCTTGCCGCGTTGGGCCGATACACTGGTGCATCAGATTGACCATCTGGCCCTGCTCAGTTTCACCCAGGATCTCAGCGATCGCTTCACGACCACCACGGTCAGCCAGTACTTGGTGCTGGTGCGCAAAGTACTGCTACATGCCCAGGCACGCGGCTTGATTGAGACGCTGCCCGTCTTCCCCAAAATCAAAGTGCATTCGATCCCGCGTGGCGCGTTCACCCCGAGCGAGTACTGGCTCATCATCCGTTGCGCCCGTCGTTTGCGGGGACACGAGTTTCCGCTGTCCGGGGATCAGATTCGCGAGCGTTACAAGATCCGGCGTTCGGAGCAAGCGATGCCGCCTGATCTGGCCTGGGCCATCGGCTTCATGGTGGCCAGTTTCATAAGGCCCAGTGACCTCAAGACGCTCAAGCACCGCCATGTGGAGGTGGTGCACTCCAGCCACCGATATCTGCGCTTGACTTTGCCCGAAACCAAGCGTCACGACAAACCCATCGTGACCTTGCAGCAGGCGGTGCGGCTATACCGTGTGATGCGGCAGGCGCAGCAGGCGGCTGGTTTCGGCGGACCCGACGACTACCTGTTCCTGCCGCATTTGCGGGATCGCAATTACGCGCACTGGGTCTTGAGCTTTCACTTCAATTGGGTGTTGGCGGCTACCGGTTTGAAGATGGGCCCGCATGGTCAGCCTCGCAGCCTTTACAGCTTGCGTCATTCGGCCATCACCTTCCGTCTGCTTTACGGCCAGGGCATCGACCTGCTCACCTTGGCCCGCAATGCTCGAACCAGTGTGGATGTGATCAACCGGCACTATGCCAGTACCGTCACGGGCGAGCAGAACATCGATTTGCTGCAAAGCCGTCGTCGCAAGTCCTAGCGCGGTTGGACGTTTTGTGTCGACAAATTCGGCGCCGGTAGCAGGCTGGCCAGGTCCGCTGCTGCGTTACCCAGGGTCTCTTGCGCCCGG
>CAZATV010000227.1:1455-1813 GCA_964488145.1 uncultured Polaromonas sp. | reverse complement strand
CCGGGCGCAGGCGTGACCATCTGCTCTCCTTGGAAAAAACCGCCAACCCGCACCATTGAACTGACCCCAATTAGTTGGCCAGTTGAAACGAGCGCTTAGGCCACAGAGGGCTGAGTTCTGTATTGAACAGGACTCAGCCCTTTTAATTTGCTCCTGATGCGTTCGTGGTTGTAGTAATGAATGTACTCCCGCAAGCCATCTTCAAGCCGCTGCACACTGTCGAATTTGTTCAAGTAGAAGAATTCTGACTTGAGCGTGCCAAAGAAACTCTCCATGGCCGCATTGTCCAGGCAGTTGCCCTTTCGGGACATGCTCTGAGTCAGCCCGTGTGCGGCCAATTGGCGGCGCCAGACAGGCA
>CAZATV010000227.1:0-1445 GCA_964488145.1 uncultured Polaromonas sp. | reverse complement strand
GTACTGCCAGCCCTGATCCGAATGCAGCAGCGGTGCATCTTTGCCCTCTAGCCTTGTCAGCGCCTTTTTGAGCATATTGCTGACCAGTGGCATTTGCGGGCGTCTTTGCATCTCGTAAGCCACAATCTCCCCGTTGTACAGGTCCAGCACTGGCGAGAGGTAGAGCTTGTCACCTCGGACATTGAATTCGGTCACATCGGTCACCCACTTCTGGTTGGGTCGATCTGCCTGGAACTGTCGGTCCAGAACATTGGCCACCTTGACATTGCTCTGTCCCCGCCAAGAACGGTACTTCTTGGAGCGAACCAATGATTTGAGCCCCAACAGCTGCATCAGCCGTTGAACGCTCTTGTGGTTAATCTGCTGACCCATGTTGCGCAACTCATCTGTGATGCGCCTGTAGCCATAGCGCCCTTTGTGGCGCTCGTAAATGTCACCAATACTGGCTTTGAGCCCAGCGTACTTGTCGCCAGCTTGCTGTGCCTTGGCCTGGTAGTAGAAGGTGCTGCGTGAAAGCCCAGCAATCTGGAGCAACGTCCCCAGTCGATACTGCTGCCTCAGTTCGATCACTGCTTGCGCTTTGGCTGCGCAGCCAGCTTCTTGGCTCGAACCAAGGCATCCAACTTTTTTAGGTAAGCCACCTCCGCGCGCAGGTACTCGTTTTCCTGGCGCAGATCCTCTACTGTCCGCGTGTCTGGTGCCTGCTGCGTAGCAGGCACGGGTGTCTGGGGTGGTTTCATCTCTTTCGGGCGTCCTCTGGGCCTGGGGTGCAATGCCTCCAAGCCGCCCTCATGGTACAGACGCTCCCAGCCAGAGATAACCCCCGTGCCTCCGCGCAGGTCAAATAAGGTCACCACCTGGCGGTACGAAAGCTCCTCTTGCCACATCTGTTGCAAAACAGAGAGCTTGAACTGCGCACTGTATTGACTCGATTTCCGTCGTAATCCCGCGTCCCCGTGCTGGCGGTACTTGTCTACCCACAGTCGCACTATCGCCTGATCAATGCCGTACTTGGCACCCAGAGCCCTATAGCCCCCAACGCCTGCCAGATAGTCCTGGACTACCTGCCTCTTGAATCCCTCGTCATATCTCGCCATGAAAAACACCCCAAAGGTTGGATGGGTATCCAACTTTTGGGGTGCAGTTCACCTGGGGTGCCGTTTTTCATGGGCAGGGTCCGCAGACCCATGCCTCATGCATTGAGCATGTCGTTGTTGTCTTTCTTGCGGCGCATTTTGCCGACCAGAGGCCAGAACAGCATGATCAGCGCCAAGGCCGTGATGCCACCCGCCAGGGCCGTGTCGAAGAACACACCCAAGGAACCCTTGGAGATCAGCATCGACTGACGGAAACTGGACTCGGCCATGTCGCCCAGGACCAGCGCCAGCACCAGTGGGGCCAGGGGATAGTTGAGCTTCTTGAAGGCATAGCCCAGCACGCCGAAA
>CAZATV010000226.1:0-1826 GCA_964488145.1 uncultured Polaromonas sp. | reverse complement strand
CCGGCCCCGGCGATGCGCAGCACCTGCAGACCCTGTGGCAGGCCGCTGGCGGCGACATTCGATTCATCGTTTGCACGCACTCGCATCCTGACCATTCACCCGGCGCCAAGCCCCTGCAGGCCCTGTGCAAAAACAAGCCCCCGATTCTGGGCCTGTCCTCGCTTCCAACCGCACGCGCGGCCAGCGAATTCACGCCCGATCGCGAACTCGCCCACGGCGAGCGCCTTGTGCTCGGCCAAGGCGAGCACACCCACACCCTGCGAGCGCTTCACACGCCGGGCCATGCGGCCAACCATGTCTGCTTGGTGCTGGAGGAAGACGGTCTGCTCTTTAGCGGTGACCACATCCTCAATGGCAGCACCACCGTGGTCGATCCGCCTGACGGCAACATGAACAACTACCTGGAATCGCTGGACCTGCTGGCCCGCGCCTGCGCAGAGCACGCGATCGGCTTTATCGCCCCCGCTCACGGCTATGTGCTGGGCGATGCGCCCGGAGCCATTGCGCGCCTGAAAGCCCACCGCCTGCAGCGCGAGGCCAAGGTGCTCAAAGTGATGCAGGCGCAGCCCGACGGCAGCATGGACGACTGGGTCAAACTGGCCTACGACGATGTTGACCCACGCATCTGGCCGGTGGCCAAGCGCTCGCTGCTGGCCCATGTGGAGCGCATCCAAAGTTTGGGTGGATTCAATCTCTGAGACAGGCTCTCAGGGCAACAGGCGCAGCAGATGGCCGGGCTCGGCCCCGCGCACCGACTGAAGCGCCACTGCGCCATCCAGAGTGACCAGACAGCCCTGCTGATGCACCGCCAGCGCCAGCAGGTAGGCATCGGTCAGCTGCCGGTGACCCAACACGTGCTTGGGATTGAGGATATCGGTCTGCACCAGGCTCAGGGCATCGGGCCAGAACCGGTGATGGGCGCTGGCGCACAAGGTCTGCAACTGGACCAGCACCTGCGTCACCGGGCGTGCGCCCGGATAAGCAGGCGCGCTCATGATGCGCAGGGCGCCGTTTTGCGTCAGCGGGCAACTGGCCCAGCCCTGGGCGGCGTGTTCGAGGAACCAGTGTGCGGCCAGCGCATGGTGCTCGTGGCGGCCGTCGCACAGGGCGATCAGCACGTTCACGTCGAGCAGACTGATGCGCCGGCCGGCCGGCGCCGCAACCCAACGGTAGGCGGCAGAGGTTTCACGGACAGCAGGCATGCGCCGCCTCAGGCTCAGACGCCTTCGGCTTCCCGCAAGGCATCGATCTGCGCCTGCGTCACCACAGCCACCTCAGGCGCCCGATAGGGCACCAGCCCCAAGGCAGCCAATTGCGCATCCATCGCACCGGGCCGCAGATCAGCAGCCTGCCCCGTCGGCGCCTGCAAGGACTGCCTGGCCAATTCAGAGAGTACTTCGCCGACGCTGCGTCCCTGGCGACGCGCAAGGCTTTTGACGGCATAAAGCACGTCGTCGTCGATGCTCAAAGTGGTACGCATGAGAACTGCTGTCCGAATTGATGCGTGATGTTTAATGCACGCATGGTAGAAAAAAGTTCAAAACTTGTCAAATGGCCGTTGGACCAGCGCCCGATTGGGCCCCGCAGACCGCCACTGGATCGCGACGCATGCGCCGCCGTGTGCGAGCGATCTGCTTCAAGGACAAAGATGGGCCGACAGGCTAGGGGCCGAGGTAGCCCTGTGCCACGGCAGTCCGCGCAGCGACGTCGAATACCTGCTCGAAACGCCAGTCGGTCAAGCGGCTCGGCTGGCCACTGAGGAAGAAATCGAGATGCGCGCTACGCGATCGCAGAGCATTTCGCTGGCAACTGGACCTGTCAGCTGC
>CAZATV010000225.1:0-1861 GCA_964488145.1 uncultured Polaromonas sp. | reverse complement strand
TCGGCCCTGGTTTATGACTCGACGAACACCAATGCCGTCACCGTCAATGGCAGCGGCTACTACAACGCAGGCAGCTACCGCCTGCGCGTAGGCACTGCGACATCACCCTTGGGCTATGCGGTGTCGGGCTCGACGCCGAGTACGCTGACCATTAACCGCCGCAGCGTGACGGTCACCACCGACAACGCCTCCAAGTTCTACTCTCAGGCTGACTCGGGGAGCTTTGCCTTCCGCTACAGTGGTTTGGCCAGTGGCGAAACCGATGCCGGTACCGCCATCACAGCCGGCCGTGCCGCTGGCGAACAGGCAGGCAACTATGCCATCACAGCCACAGGGGCTGCGCAGAGCACCAACTACAACATCACCTACGCCAACGGTGGTCTTTTCACCATCGTGCCCATCGACAGGCTGAATGTGACCATGGCCGCTGCTTCGCAGGCCTATGGCAGTGAGCCGACTTACCAGATCAGCAGCGCCAAGTACGTCACGGCGCCCAATTCCATCACGGTCTCCACAACCGATGCAGCCAACATCGCGGTCAATGACACCGTGACGCTGAAAAACAGCTCCAACGCCACGATCACCACAGCCTTGGTGGTGGGCAAATCGGGCGGTGTGCTGACCATCCAGCCGCTGCAGGCCGACTTCTCTGCGGTGACCTCGGTTGAAAAGGCCGGTAGCAGCTACTCGGTGACAGCGCGCAATGTGATGTCGGAAATCGCGCTCACGCTGGTCGACCCCACGGGGGGACGCCAAAGCACAGGTGACAGTTTCAGCTTGAGGGACGGTGCCAACAACCTGATCACATTGAATGTGGACGCCATAGGCACCCGCAATGGCAACGGCAGGCTCAATGTGGGCAGCTATGTGCTGGAGGCCACCAATGTCGACAAACCCGCAGGCGTCCTGTCTGGCGGTCTGACCCTCGTGGGTAATATCAGCATCACGCCCAAAACGGTGAGTCTGAACGGTAGCAAGACCTACGACGGGTCGGCCACGCTCAACAGCAACCAGCTCACGCTGAGCACAGGCGTGAGCGGCGAGACGCTGAACTTCAGCAATGCGGTGGCCAGTTCCAAGGACGCCGGAACGCGCTATGTCAGCGCCATCACGCTGGCCGACGGCACGGGTGTCGTCAGCAATTACCAATTGCCCAACATGGGGCAGTCGGGGGCCGACAATACCGTGAGCATTGCCCGCCGGGCCTTGACGGTCAGCGCCAGCAAGGTCTACGACGGCAGCACCAGTGTGGCCAGCAACACCACGCTCAGCGGCCTGGTGGCCGGCGAGGCGCTGGTGGTCAGTGCCGCCACGGCCAACAGCTCCAATGTGTCGGGTAACGCCACCAACTTCATCAGCACCCTGACCCTGGCGGACGGCTCGGGCCTGGTCAGCAACTACAGCTTGCAGGGCCAGAGCCTGGCTGCCGGCGTGGCCGCCACCGGCCTGACCCGTGCTTTTGGTGCAAACGCCAGCGCCAACACGGTCAACATCGACAAGCGCATGCTGCAGCTCAGCGTGGGCGGCGCCAACCGCAGCAAGGAATACGATGGCAGCACCGAGGCCTCCGGCCTGTCGCTGACTTACCAGGCCGCGAACCGGGCATCCGACCACACGGTGACGATCGCACGCACCGGCACGGCCCTCTTCAACGCGGCCGACGTGCTCGATGCCAACACTGTGACCGTCACCGGATTGACGGTGACCGGTGTCACCGGCACGGGCTCACCCGAGTTGACCGACTACGACTGGAACACCACGGCCAGTGCCAGCGCCATCATCACACCGCGCCAGCTGACCCTGAGCGGCAGCAAGACCTACGATGGCAACACCACCCTGGCGGCTGCGAACCTGACCGTGG
>CAZATV010000224.1:0-1890 GCA_964488145.1 uncultured Polaromonas sp. | reverse complement strand
CCTTGTCCGAAGCCGTGCTGCCGCTGACGCTCAGTGCCTTGGGCGTGATGGTGGCTGCAGTCGGCGTCTGGATCGTCAGCGTGTAGTTGACCGCATCCGCCCCGGTCAGGCTCAGGCCACCGAAGGTGACCGTGCTGGCATTGACCACATCCTTGCTGTTGTAGGTGCCGGTGGCGATACCGGCAATCGAAACCACGTCTCCCGTGTAGCGCATACCGTGCGAGGAAGTGCCTGAACCGACCGCCTGTGCGGCCTGCAGCGCAGCAGCGCCGCCAAGAGACGCCTGGGTGGTTCCGTCGTAGACCTTGCTCGCAGGCACCGTCAGGCCACTCATGGTCAGCGCTTTCGGATTGACGGTCAGGAAGCCGACGTTGACGCCCGTGACGTTGTAGCCCAAGTCCGATAGGCTCGAGTTGATGGTGTACGAGCCTGCCATGAGTTGATTGGCACCAGAGTACACCGCGTTGGCGATGCTGTAAGACGAAGCATCCCCGTTGACCGTCCCTGTCGTAGTGGCAACCGGCAGTGCATCACCGTAGGTCATCGCGACCGTCATGCCGGTACTGTCGGCGGTCGGCCTCGCGCGGTGGATGACCTGCAGTCCAGAACCGAGTGCCGTTGTGAAATTGGTCGTGCCCTCGTTGCTGTTGTAGCGGAAGCGCCCGCTCCCGCTGCCCGCCAGGCTCAGCAAACTGCCATCGCCCGCGATGCTGCCTGTGTAGAGGGTGGCCCGCCCGTTGGCGCCCACGGTGATGGTCTTGCCAGCACCGATGGTAATGTCCCCGCCAGTGGGGGTGCCCGCCGCCTGCCCGCTGCCGGCGACGAGCACCACGGCACTGTTCGTGGTGTCGGTGGTCGAAATGTTTTCATTGACCGTCAGATTGCCGGTGGCAGTGATACGAATCGCGCCAGTGGCAGTGATGCCGGCAGGATTGACTGTGCCCACGGTAAGTGCAGCGTTGTTGACAAAGGTCAGCGACCCGGTAACGCTGGCCGCGATCGTGCCCACGCTGTTGTTGCTGGCATCCAGCGTCACGCTGCTTGCATTCGTCAGCGCCAAGCTGGTGGCAGAGATGCTGCCGCTGCCCATGTCCCTTACGGTACCCGTGCTGTCCAGGATCACCGTCTTGCCGCTGACGGCGCTCAAAGCGCCGGTCAGCTCGATCCCGCCGGCGGTGTTTTGCAAGGTCAGCGAGTCGCTCACGGTCGTGGCGCCCACCGTGATCTTGCCGCTGTGCGTGTTGCGGCCCACGGTAATCCCAGAGAAGCCCGCCACGAAGTTGGTGCTGAAGTAGCTGGCCGGTAGTGCGAAACTGCCCGTAGCGCCACCCAGCCCGATGGTGGTGGTCAACCCACTGGGCTGGATCTGCAGCGTGCCTGTCGATTGCAGGCTTCCACTGGCGCCAAAGGTCAAACCGCTGCCCTCGATCAAAATGTTGCCTGACCCTGTGGACACGAAGGCCTGGTTCACTGTCACGCTGCCGCCATACACGGTCAAGCCACCGGCAATCGAGTTGGCATTGTTGAGCGTGACTCCCGCGGTATTGCCAGACTTGCCCAGTTGCAGGCCACCAAGGGATGACCCCAACACCAAGCCACCTGTGCGCATCGCAGAGGTGCTCAAAGCGGTCGAAAAGCTGGTACCGACCGACTCGACCACCAGTGAACCCGGCCCGTTGAAGGCGCTGCTGCCTGTGGTGGGCGTATCGTTCTGCAGCACCAGCACGGTACCCGTGTCGATATCGGTGGTACCGATATAGGTGCTGTTCGCGGTCAGGGTAAAGGTGTTGCCGCCCTTGACCGAAACATTGCCTGTACCGCTGATGTCGTTGCCTACCGTGACGGCATCGCTGCGATTGAATGCCAGCGTTGCATTGTTGGTGACGGACC
>CAZATV010000223.1:0-1896 GCA_964488145.1 uncultured Polaromonas sp. | reverse complement strand
GGCTCAAGTGGCGCACGGCGGCAGGCGGCGGCTGGCCCAGAATGAATCAGGTCCGGGCGACGAACGCTGCTGCGCGTCCGATGCAGCCCTGGTGTGGGCCTCATGGCTCGCCACCTTGGGGGCCCCAGAAAACAACCCACACCATCAAGCCTGTTGAAAAGTTCTCAAAGCGGTGCGGACGCCCGGCCGGCACGAACAGCGCCGTGCCAGGCGAAACACTCATTCGCTCTTCACCGTTCACGAAGTCGGCTGTTCCCGAGATGACGAAGTACAGCTCATCTTGGCTGTGGGAAGACTGAGGGTCTGTGCCGACGGGCGCGTAAAGCTCGACCGACATGGTGCCGTGCGCAAAAGCTCGGGCGAACCTCTCGCCCTCAGGCCACTTCGCAGTGACCTTGCCGGGCAGGCGAGCCAAGAGCTCCTCAGAAGTGATTTTCATGGGCGATTTTTTGTTTCTGGCAGGGAGGAAAGATGACAGGGATAAGCGCAGTGCCTCACCGCGAGGCCGTTCGCCCCGAGGGCGCGGGCCCAGACGCTAAGATTGGACTCAATCGGTCGCACCGCCAATCGGGCGAGTCCCGGCGAGTGTAAAAGGAGGTCTCATGCAAAGACGTCATCTTCTGAGCTGGCTCGCGCTGGCCAGCGCCACACCGGTCCTTGCCCAAAGCTATCCGAACAAGCCCATCAAGATCATCGTGCCGGCGCCCCCCGGGGGCACGGCAGACATCTTTGCGCGCGCCCTGGCTCAGCGCATGCAGGCCTCGATGAACAACCCCGTGATCGTCGAGTACAAGCCGGGCGCTGCGACCAATATTGGCACTGACTTCGTGGCCAAGTCCGCACCCGATGGCTACACCGTGCTCATGAATGGCATCACCCTGGCCACCAACCCTCACCTGTTTGCCAAGCTGCCCTTCAATCCGGCCACCGATCTGCTCCCAATCATCGAAGTGGCGTCGATGGTCAACGTGATCACCGTCCATCCCAGCCTGCCAGTGAACTCTTTACCCGAACTGATACAAATGGCCCGTCAGTCGCCGGGCAAGATCAATCATGGCTCGCCCGGCATCGGCAGCTCGGGACATCTTGCGGGCGAGTTGCTCGCACACCGCACCGGTGTGCAATTGACCCATGTGGCCTACCAGGGCCTGGCCCCTGCCACGAATGACCATGTGGGGGGCACGCTGCCCCTGGGTTTTGTCAATCTGCCAGTGGCACTGCAATTTGTGAAGGCGGGCAAACTCAAGGCTCTGGCCGTGACCTCGCTACGGCGCAGTCCTCAATTGCCCGATGTACCGACCGTCAATGAAGCCCTGGGCTTGAAGGACTTCGAAATCAACGGCTGGTTTGGCCTGCTAGCGCCGGCGCGCACGCCCCCCGAGATCGTGACCCGCTTACAGACCGAGGCCGACAAGGCCTTGAAGGATCCGGCCTTCATTGAAATCATCCGCACCGCCGGCGGCGAGGCAATTGGCGGCAGCTCGGCCGAGTTCGAAGCGCGCATCCGACGTGACCGAGAGCGCCTGGGCGAAGTCATTCGCGCAGCCGGCATCAAGGCGCAGTAACTCACCGCGCTTGCCCCCAGGCGCTGCCTGTCAGGGTCGCGTCATCGACTTGGCTACAATCTCGCCCATGCATCGCACCCCAGTTCCAGCCCACAAGCTCGGCCAACAGGCGGGCCAGGGCTGCGCTGCGTCTGTGCACCTCTCCACCAAAACCACGACCATCAAGGGCTGATCCAGCCTGGTTCGTCGTGCCCCTCCGGCTCGATGAGCCGGGTTCAAAGGCCTGTAGCTGTTGAACTTTAGAAGGGGCATCACCATGAAACTCTCCGGAAACCTAGTCGGCCTGGTCGGCTGGCGCGGCATGGTCGGCTCGGTCCTGATGGACCGCATG
>CAZATV010000222.1:0-1921 GCA_964488145.1 uncultured Polaromonas sp. | reverse complement strand
TCTGGTTCTCACTTGCTGCTCACGGAACTAAGCGATATGCGGAAGCTATGGATAAAACTATGGAGACAGCCAGAGAAGCTGCTGCACTTATAAAGGCTCATCCAAATTTAGAATTACTTTTAGAGCCAGAACTTTCCATTGTGGCATTCACCAGAAACGGTTGGAGTGAATCTGATTATCAAAAGTGGAGCGATAAGTTATTGAATGATCAGATTGGTTTTGTAACACCATCGAGACACCAAGGAAAACCGATACTCAGATTTGCCATTGTTAATCCATGGACTTCTATTGATGATATAAAAATCATCTTAGATACCCTTTAAATCCCAAAAATTCGCTAAATCTCTAGTTGAATTTCTCTTATGGAAGAGCGAGCGTTACAAGATTTCACACGCGATATCCCACTGCTCGAATTTGAACGTGAATGGTGGCGCCATTCGGGCAGCAAAGAGGCGGGCATTAACGAGCGATTCGGCATCTCGCTAACTGAGTATTACGAGCGACTCAATAACCTAATTGATAGCGATGAGGCTCTAGCCGCAGAACCGCTCCTTGTTAAGCGGTTACGTCGCCAGCGGGCCTTGCGTATCAGCAAGCAGTAGCGAGGCCAAAACCGAAGCCTGATTTGTGGGCGGGAATAGAGAGCCCTAGGCTTGCGTTAGCACTCGCCGGGTGAGAGTGATAAGTCACCCAACAACTTAGCTAAAGCGATAGGGAGTCAACTATGGCAAAAATGATTGCCTTTAATGAAGAGGCAAGACGCGGCTTAGAGCGCGGTATGAATACCTTGGCCGATGCGGTGAAGGTAACCCTCGGACCACGTGGTCGAAATGTTGTTTTGGAGAAGAAGTGGGGAGCTCCCACAATTACCAACGATGGCGTATCGATTGCCAAAGAGATCGAACTTGATGATCCATGGGAAAAGATTGGCGCCGAACTTGTTAAAGAAGTAGCTAAGAAGACCGATGATGTTGCTGGTGATGGCACCACAACTGCAACAGTTTTGGCACAAGCGCTAGTTCGCGAAGGACTTCGCAACGTGGCTGCAGGTTCAAATCCAATGTCGCTAAAGCGCGGTATTGAGAAGGCAGTTGAGGCAATCTCAGCTGAACTCTCTGCGATGTCAAAGCCAGTCGAAACTAAAGAACAGATTTCTGCAACTGCATCAATCTCTGCTGCTGATTCAACAATCGGCGAGATGATTGCAGAAGCAATGGATAAGGTCGGTAAAGAAGGTGTAATTACTGTCGAAGAGAGCAATACCTTTGGACTCGAACTAGAGCTAACAGAAGGTATGCGATTTGATAAGGGTTATATCTCGCCATACATGGTTACAGATACCGAGCGAATGGAAGCAGTTCTCGAAGATCCATATATCTTGATTGCAAATTCCAAGATTGCAAATATCAAAGATCTAGTTCCACTACTTGAGAAAGTAATGCAGAGCGGTAAGCCACTTGCAATCATCGCCGAAGATGTTGAAGGTGAAGCGCTAGCTACTCTTGTTGTAAATAAAATCCGCGGAACATTCCGATCAGTTGCAGTTAAAGCTCCAGGTTTTGGTGATCGTCGCAAGGCGATGCTCCAAGATATGGCGATTTTGACTGGCGGAACCGTTATCTCTGAAGAAGTAGGTCTAAAGCTTGATGCGGCAACTCTTGATCTTTTGGGAAGCGCTCGCAAGGTTGTTGTAACAAAAGATGAGACAACAATCGTTGAAGGAACTGGCGATGAAGAACAGATTAAAGGTCGCGTAAATCAAATCCGCGCCGAAATAGAATCTTCAGATTCAGATTACGATCGCGAGAAGCTACAAGAGCGTCTTGCAAAGCTTGCCGGCGGCGTTGCTGTCATCAAAGCAGGCGCTGCAACTGAAGTTGAATTGAAAGAGCGTAAGCACCGAATCGAAGATGCAGTTCGT
>CAZATV010000221.1:0-1969 GCA_964488145.1 uncultured Polaromonas sp. | reverse complement strand
GGGGCGGCGCTCCTACAACTGCTCCGACCGCCATCACTCCGACCCCGTCCTGCAGGATGGCTCGACCTGCAGAGGGCGGGCGGCCGCAGCGCGACTACGGTCCCCGCCCGGGAGGACGATCCTCACGCCAACGCCTGCTGTACTTGGCTCATGGTCTGAAAGACCCTGACAGCCCCGGCCTGCATCAGCGCCTCGGCTGAGGCGCCTGGCGGACTGTAAGCCCATACGGTGGCACCGGCAGCCACGCCAGCCGCAATGCCAGTGGGCGTGTCTTCAATCACCAGGCAGGCTTTTGGATCGGCTCGCAGGTGGGCAGCCGCCGCCAGGTAGACATCCGGAGCAGGTTTGCTGCGCGGCATTTCATGGCCGCTGAAAATCCGCCCGCTGAAAAAGTCGATCAAACCGACCCTCCCAAGCATCATCTCGACCTTGTAGCGATCGGCACCAGAGGCTACCGCCATGCACTGACCATAACGCGCTTGGGCATGACGGAGCAAATCATGCACACCTTCGACAGCGCGTATGCCCTGCTCCAGGGCGGCATTGCGCCGCTGGTAGAACGATTGGAGCCATTCCTCGGTCAGTTGCCAGCCGGTACGCTCGAATACGAGGTCGGCGCGATTACGCACGGTATGCCCAACAAAATGTCCCATGCACTCGGCCAAGGTCAGGCGCCAGCCTTTGTCTTCCAGCATGTCGCGCAGCACCCCGCACGTGATGGACTCGCTGTCAACCAGCACCCCATCACAGTCGAAAAGCAAGGCCTCAAAACGCATGAGGCCATTGTAGGAAGATCGCTCAGCGGCCGATGGAGGACCAGAACTCCACGATCAAATGCCAGATCCAGCCGCCGGCCAGGACCAAGGCGCTTAGACCTGCCAGCCCCAGCAGCAGGGACAGGAGCAGCATCAGGCCGTCGCGGGTGAGCAAACCCAGTCCGAACATCAGGAGACTGATAGCTGGGAACAGGTTGCCGAAGGGGATGGGTAAAAAAATGATCAGCGCCATCAGGAGCACCCACAGGCCCCAGAACCAGCGCATCGGAGCGCTGTAGAGCACCGACCAGCGCGGCCGCAGTCGCTTGTGCGCGAACAGGTACATCCAGGCCAGCCAGCGCAGGCTACGGCTGGCTGCGCCGGGCGAGATCTGCAGGAAGTCCAGCCGTCTGATCCCCTGCAGACCCTCACGCTGGCGCACCCAGCCCCAAGCCCAGGCCATGATGGCCAAGCTAAAGACCGTACCCGCTCCGGCAATCGGAATGGTGGTGATCAGCGCCAGCACGATCAGCAGCACCGCCATGGTGGCTCGACCATGCAGGTCAAGCAGTTGCTGCAGGGACAAAGGATCACCCGGCTGGCCGCGCTCCAAAGCCAGGCGACGCCGCCTGGACTCGCGGACAAAGCGACGGATGAAGCCGCTGCTGAGCAAACTGACCGGAGGCAGCGACAAAACCGCGCTCACACCGCAACGGGCCGATGCCGTCGACGGCGGTTCAGGAGCAGATGTGCTGCCAGCGCAAGCGCTACCAGAGCCAAGGCACCCAAGGCCCAGAGCGCGCCAATGATGACCACGAGGAAAGTCCCCAGGCCCTGTATCGACAGACCCAGGAGTTTGAGCACATGGAGCAACCAGACCAAAAAGGCCTGCGCCGCCTGCACCAGAGCCGGGTCGAACCACACCGACAACCAGACCGGCTGGGGCCACTGCGGCAAGGGCGGCAGCGTGCCCATCCACCGCGGCAGCTCGGCCGCCAGCCAACGAGCGAGTTCAGCCATGCCCGCCATCCCCGCCGACCAAAGCACCAGCAACAAGCCGGTGAGCAACCAAAGTCCCGCTTTCAAGCCCGTCCTCCTGGAAGTCGTTTCATCCCCAATTTTGTCCGCCTTGCGAAGACCAGCGGATTGTGCATGGCCGACAAAAATCAATAAGCCCTATAGGACGAAAGCCTTAAAGCGTCGATGCAATTGCG
>CAZATV010000220.1:0-1989 GCA_964488145.1 uncultured Polaromonas sp. | reverse complement strand
CGTGGCGCCGGTGATCGCGATGAACAAGATCGCGGCCAATACCGACGCCACCATCGACAAGGCCGCCACGGTCACGGCCGGTGGCGATGTCAGCATCCAGGCCAAGGGCAACACCCGCATCGAGTCGGAAGTCGCTGCCAGCGCGATTGGCATTTCGGCCAGCACCACCGGCGCCAGCAAGTCGGTGTCGGTGGGGGTGAGCCTGAGCCGCAACGACGTGCAAAACGACGTCAACGCTTTTGTGCGCGGCGCCGCGCTGGCCACGCCCACTGAATTGAGCGCGGCCAACGTGCTGATCGAGACCGAACGCGGCGCGGCCATTGTGGCCAATGGCCGCGCCACCGCAGTGGCCATCGCGGCCAGCCTGGCCAGTGGTGCCACCGCGGTTTCGGGTGCGGGCACGCTTGCGCTGAACCGCATCACCGGCAGCGCCCAGGCTTATGCGCAGTGGGCCGAGATGGTCACGGTCACAGCCGAAGATCCGGCGGCCGAAGCCCCCGTGGATGAAGAAACCGCTGCCGGCGCGGATGCAGGCACCGAGGCAGGTACCGATGCCGGCGTGGAAGATGTAGTCGATGCCCCCAGCTCGGGCAATGTCGAGATCAAGGTCTCCGACGAGGCCCACATCAGCGCCTACCTGCGCTCGGTGGCCGCCTCGGTCTCCTTTGGCGCAGCTGGCTCGTCCAAGGCCGCAGCCATCGGCCTGTCTGTGGCGCGCAACCTGATCGGCATGGCGCCCACCAATGTCTCTTACGACTACAAGGCCACCGCCTACGACAAGGACAACAAGCTCACCGAGCTGGTCAAGGGCAAGCGGGTGCTGCTCGACTCGGCCCTGATGGGCAACGACATCTACGAATACGTGGGTGACAAGTTCACTGACGACGACGGCATCGACCTGGTCAACCAGAACTATTCGGACGAGAGTCTGTGGCGCCTGGTCAGCTACAGCGCCTCTGTGGTGAACACCCGGGCGCAGCTGGTGCACAGCTCCGTAGAGGCCGCTGGCGATCTGAACATCGAGGCCGTCAGCAGTGCCCGCATCGAGGCCACCGTTCTGGCCGCTGCTGCTGCCGTGGGCGCCAGCGCCAGTGCGTCGGCCTACAGCCTAAGCGCCGCCGGCGCCTATGCCGAAAACCGCATCAACTCAAGTTTGCAAGCCGGCGTGCTGGGCAACCCGGCCGATCCCTTGATGCTGGGGGCCGAGTCCATCACAGTGCGCGCCGAAAACCTTGCCACCATCGACGCCATCACCGGCGCGGCCGCCCTGTCGGCCTCGCTCTCGGGCGCAGGCACCGCCGCCTCAGTGGCCATCGGCCTGTCGCTGGCCTTCAACAGCATAGACGCTGACACCCTGGCCGATGTGGTGGGCGCCGACCTGGTAGCCCGCAGCGGCTCGATTGAGCTACGCGCGATTTCCGCTGGCGTGGACCGCAAAGAGCTTGATTACGACGCGATGAAGACAGCGGGCTTGACGGCCGACGCCCTCAATGCCCTGGCCAATGCCGGCAAGAAGACGAGCTACAGTAGCGACGAGGGCCAGAGCTGGGACTTCCTGGCCAGCGACGGTACCGTCGAGCTGCGCAAGATCGTCACCGGCAGCTTTTTGGGCATCACCTCGACCCGCATGCCCAAGGTCAGGGTGGAGATACTCGATAAGGATGGCGAGCCCACCGGCGATTACCGCATTTATGAGCTCAGGACCAGCGCGCTGGTCAATAAGCTCGTCGACCTTAGCGAGCTGGAAGCGCTGACGCACGCGCAAATCATTGCAGCGGGTGACTGGCGCGAGGTCACCAGCGACAAGCAGACCGTCAAGTCTGGCTACACCGTCAAGGTGGCCGAGGGCCACAGCGCCGGCGGCGAGGTGGGCCGGGTCTATGTGTTTGGCGGCGTGGTTGAGGACTACACCACCGAGGACGGCGAGCGCATCGAGGGCAAGACCTGGCGCGAGGTCAAGAGAGGCGATGTGATCCGGGTGGCCAGCAA
>CAZATV010000219.1:0-2064 GCA_964488145.1 uncultured Polaromonas sp. | reverse complement strand
CCGACCAGTACGTCGAGATCAACAACTTCTACACCGTCACCATCTACGAAAAAGGTGCCGAGGTCGTGCGCATGATGCAGACCTTGGTCGGCCGCGAGGGCTTTGGCCGGGGTATGAAGCTCTACTTTGAACGACACGACGGGCAGGCGGTCACCTGCGATGACTTCGCCCAAGCCATTGCCGATGCCAACCCGACATCGGAGCTGGCGCACAGGCTGTCTGCGTTCAAGCGCTGGTACAGCCAGGCGGGCACGCCCAGAGTCCAGGCCAGCGGCCAGTACGACTCCGCCGCCCAGACGTACACCCTGACCCTGCAGCAAAGCTGCCCCGCCACGCCGGGTCAGAGCGAGGCGCAACCCTTTGTCATTCCAGTCACGCTGGGATTGGTCGGCACCGAGGGGCAAGACCTGCCGCTGGACCTGGGCGATGGTCAAAAGCCCGACTCGCGCACCCTGGTGCTGGCCGAAACTGAGCAACGACATGTGTTCCAGGGTGTTTCCCAAGAGCCGGTGCCCTCGCTGCTGCGCGGTTTCAGCGCTCCGGTGATCGTCTCCTTCGAGCACAGCGATGCGCAGCTGCTGCATCTGCTGGCCCACGACAGCGACCCTTTCAACCGCTGGGAATCAGGACAGCGCCTGGGCGTCCGTCTGGCCCTGCAGGCCCTGGCCCATCAAGACAGCGACGAACTGCTCAGTGACGCCTACGTCGGGGCCATGGGCGAGGTTTTGCGTCATCCCCAGCTCGATGCCGCCTTCAAGGAATTGGTGCTCACCCTGCCCTCCGAGACCTATCTGGCCGAGCAGGTGGAGCTTGTCGATCCCCAGCGCATTCATGCGGTGCGCCAGTCCATGCGACTGCAGCTGGCCTTGGCTCTGCGCCAGGGCTGGGAGCAGGCTTGGCACAGCCACCAGGACAGCGGCAGCTACCGTCCCGACGCACACTCAAGCGGAAAGCGGGCCCTGGCGGGCATGGCCCTGCTGCACCTGTGTCTGGCCGACGTGGCCGAACGAGAAGAAGTCTGGCCAGCGGTAGCCCTACAGCGCTTTGAGACGGCCAGCAACATGACCGACCGCTTCAATGCATTGAGCGCGCTGGTGGTCAGCGGTCACCCCCTGGCCGCCAAGGCCCTGGATCGCTTCCACGCCCAGTTCAAGCATGAAGAACTGGTCATCGACAAATGGTTCAGCCTGCAGGCCGGGGCCCCCGATCACAACGGCCATGTGCTGCCCATCGTGCGCCAGCTCATCCGGCACCCCGACTTCAACCTGCGCAACCCGAACCGGGCGCGCAGCGTTATCAGCACCTTCTGCCAGGGCAATCCCGGCGCCTTCCACCGCGCCGATGCGGCGGGCTATGTGTTCTGGGGCGAACGCGTGCTTGAGCTCGACGCATTCAATCCCCAGGTGGCTGCGCGTCTGGCGCGCGCCCTGGACCGATGGAAAAAGCTGGCCGAGCCCTACCGCAGCTCTGCCCGCGAGGCCCTGGCTCGGGTGGCCGCCAAGCCAGAACTGAGCAAAGACGTGCGCGAAGTGGTCACGCGCGCGCTGGCTGACTAAGGGCGGCCGTACATCTGCAGTGCACTGGGAGCCCCGCATGCGCCGGTTCAATGGACAGGTCCGTAGGCAATTGAGCGTGCGGCCGACATGTCAAGCGAAGGAACACAAATGAACAAGGTGTCTCTCACTCGTTACCTGGTTGAACAGCAACGCGACCACGGTCGTATCCCCGCGCAGTTGCGCCTGCTGCTTGAAGTGGTCGCGCGCGCCTGCAAGAGCATCAGCCAGGCGGTCAACAAGGGCGCGCTAGGCGGCGTGCTCGGCTCAGCCGGCAGTGAAAACGTGCAGGGCGAAGTACAGAAAAAGCTCGACATCATCGCCAACGAAGTCCTGATTGAGGCCAATGAGTGGGGCGGCCATTTGGCAGCCATGGCCTCTGAGGAAATGGATGGCATTTATCTGGTCCCCAACCGCTACCCGCAAGGCGAATATTTGCTGCTGTTTGATCCTCTCGACGGCTCCAGCAACATCGACGTCAACGTCAGCATCGGCACCATCTTCAGCGTGC
>CAZATV010000218.1:0-2067 GCA_964488145.1 uncultured Polaromonas sp. | reverse complement strand
GGCCTTGTAGATGCCGACCCAGTCCTTGGGATTGGCCGGTCCGTTGGTGAATCCAACGGTGATGGCCTCGCCGGGGGCGAAGCGGTGAGCGGAGGGCCGGACCGCCGGGGCGGTGGGCTCGATCACGTTGAAGGAGACGTTGGTCACCTCGGTGTAGCCGTCGTTGACCAGCAGGTAGGCCGTCCAGACCCCGGCGAGGTTCAGGCCCGATCCGAAGGTCATGGAGCCCTCGCGCAGACCCGCTCCCGGAGTCCGGGTGCCATTGACGTAGTTCCAGAGGGTCGATCCGGTCGATCCGGGCGTGACGCCGTCGGGATAGATGCCGATCCAATCCTTGGCATTGCCCGGGCCGCCGGCGAAGGCCACCGAAATGGCTTCGCCCGGGAAGTAGTTCTCGCGGCTGGTGATCACGGATTGCGCCGTGAGGGTGGGGCTGATGGCGAGGCCGGCCAGGAGGGCTGTCAGGATCCTTTCGGGACTGGGTCTATGGGAGGTTGGATTCGTTTTCATGAGTTCAGGTCCATTGCGTGGGTTTGGGAGGGGTTTGGGATCGAGAGGGGAAGGAGGCAACGGGGTGGACTTCGAATCTCAGGGGGTCAGGGCCACCGGGGTGATGCCGTCGGGTCCGGGTTGTGCCCATTCCGTGACGATCCTCCCGCCGGCCTCGGAGGCGATCGGCACCCACTCGGTGTCGTTGGTGCGCCGTACCCAGCGGTGGGCCTGGGCCTCGGAGCGCGGGATCGACGGGGCGGGGCCTCCCTGGCGTGCCTGTTCCATCTGCTGCTGCAACTCGGGCGAGTAGCGCTCGAGGTAGGCCACCCGCCACGAGGACCGCTCGTCGGGTTTGCCCGTCACCGACACGACCACTGCGCGGTAGCCGTCGGCGTCGGGGCCGTCGATGCCGGCCACCGGTGGGATGGCGTCGATGGGGCCCTCGAAGAGCCGCCCGGCGCTCAGGTCGTAGAAGAATCCCTTGGGTCCCCTCTCGCCCGACGTCCAGGTCCGGTACAGCAGTCCCAGGGCCGCGGCGGCCGCCACGGCGGCTCCGGGCAGTTGCAGGTTCTTCGGGGTGGCCATGGGGGGTCAGTGGGGATCGGCCTTGGCCGACCACCAGCATTCGTTCGTGTTGCAGGGGATTCGGCCCGAATCGAGCGTGCGAGCACTGCCGTCGGCGAACGCGTTGTTCGAGCGGCGCTGGTGACGCACCGCACCCTTGTCGCCTTGCGCCAGCCGGTTGAAGCCCGCCTGGTTGGCGTCGCCCAACTCCTTCCAGATCCACCAGCGGTCGGCGGGCCAAACCCCGTACACGTCGCTGTTCCCGTCGCCGAAGAGGATCAGCTGGGAGGCCGCCTCCACCATGCCCCACCGGCACAGGTTGTTCTCGTAGCCGGCGGGCCGGCCGAAGGGTGGCTGGGCGCCGCCGGACAGCCAATGGACATTGACCGCCCCGAGGCCGCTGGGGATCTCGATCTCGCCGGGCGTCAGCTGGCCGAGCACCCACGGGCTGGGTTTCGAGCTCGGCCGTGCCTTGGCGCTGGCGTAGACCTCGTTCTTCTCGGACGGGCAGTCGTAGACCCGGGGGTTCTGCCCGACATTCGGATAGAGGTAGGCACGCCAGCTCGATTCGCCATCAGGAATGCGCGCCTGGATCGGGGGGAAGCCGTCCCGGTTGTCGTTGGTGTAGAGGTGGAGGGCGACGCCGAGTTGACGCAGGTGGTTCAGGCAGGCGATGGACTGGGCCTTGGCCTTCGCGCCCGACAGTGCCGGCAGGAGCATCGACGCCAGCACGGCGATGATGGCGATCACCACCAGCAGTTCGATCAGGGTGAACCCCCGGACCCGGGCGATCGGACCCAGACTCCGCGGTCTTTGCGTGATGCCGCTCACCCGACCAGAATACGCCCCCACAGTGGCGGGTTCAGCCGACGGTTTGGTGAGGAAGCGGTGACGGACGGGTTTCGGCCCCGGGTGTTCCGCGGGACACGAAAAGGCCGGGAAGCGGTGGTCCGCTTCCCGGCCTGCATGGGGCGTTGCGCCCGTGGAGTCTTCAGGGCCGGCCCGATGTCG
>CAZATV010000217.1:0-2088 GCA_964488145.1 uncultured Polaromonas sp. | reverse complement strand
TGGGCCCAGCCGCTGGCCGGCTGGATCGGCGTGCACGGGCTGAGCTGGCTGTGCGGCGCCGTCGCCGCCGCTCTGGCGCTTTGCCTGTTGCCCGTGCAAGCCCCGAGGCGGTTGATGCCTGCGGTGGCCCTGGGCATCGCAGCTGTGGGTTTGGCGGCCCTGCCCCATCGGCCCCAAACTCAGACCCCGCGTCCACCACTGAGCCTGAGCCTGGTGCAGGGCAACATCGCGCAGGACGAGAAATTCATTCCGGGCACCGGCATGGCGCAGGCCCTCGACTTCTACAGCCAAAAACTGCATCAGGCCCCCGGCTCACTGGTGGTCCTGCCCGAAACGGCCATCCCGCTGCTGCCCTCGCAGCTCAAGCCCGACTACTGGCAGCATCTGATCGAGCCTTTCTCACAGGGTCAGCGTGCAGCACTGATCGGCATTCCCCTGGGCTCATTGAGCGAGGGCTATACCAACTCGGTGATCGGACTCAAGCCGGGCCTGGCCGAACCCTACCGATACGACAAGCACCATCTGGTGCCTTTCGGTGAATTCATCCCGCCGCTGTTTCACTGGTTCGTCCAGTTGATGAACATCCCGCTGGGCGATTTCAAGCGCGGCGATCTGGGCCAGCCCTCCTTCGAATGGCAGGGCGAGCGGCTGGCCCCCAACATTTGCTATGAGGATCTGTTTGGCGAGGAACTGGGCGCGCGCTTTACCGACCCGGCACGCGCACCCACCATTTTTGTCAATGTGAGCAATATCGCCTGGTTCGGTCATACCGTGGCCATCGATCAGCATCTGCACATTTCGCGCATGCGCGCCCTGGAGTTCGGCCGGCCCATGGTGCGCGCCACCAACACCGGCGCCACCGCTGTCATCGACGCCCGGGGACGGGTGGTCTCGATGCTGCCGCCCCACACCCGGGGCACGCTCGAGGCACAGGTTCAGGGCGCCGAGGGGATGACCGTCTACGCGCGTCTGGTGGCCGCCTGGGGCCTGTGGCCGGCGTATCTGCTGGTGATCCTCAGCCTGCTGGCCGCCTGGATATGGCCCGTGCGACGCCCCGCCATCACAATGAAGGCCCCATGAGCGAACCCCTGCCCCCCGGATTGCGCATGATTGAGCGCGGCTGGTTGTCTGCCAACATGGTGCTGATCGATGGCCCCAGACGGGCGGTGATCGACACCGGCTATGTCAGTCACGAAGCACAAACCGTGTCGCTGGTGCAGGCCGCCTTTGGAGCGTCAGGCCCTGATCTGCTGCTCAACACCCACCTGCACAGCGATCATTGCGGTGGCAACGCCGCCTTGCAGGAACACTTTCCCGGCTTGCCCACCCTGATTCCACCCGGTCTGGCCGAGGCCGTCCGCATCTGGGACGCCCGCACCCTGACCTATGAGCCGACCGGCCAGCGTTGCCGGCGCTTTCAGTTCAGCGGGCTGCTGCACCCCGGTCAGTCCATCGCGCTGGGCCAGGGGACCTGGCAAATTCATGCAGCACCGGGCCACGACACCCACAGCGTCATCCTTTTCGAACCGCAGAGCCGCTGTCTGATCTCGGCAGACGCCTTATGGGAAAACGGTTTCGGCGTGGTCTTTCCGGAACTTGAGGGACAAGATGCCTTTGAGGCGGTGGCTGACACGCTCGATCTGATCGAATCCCTGAGGCCCACCACCGTCATCCCCGGCCACGGCCCCGCGTTCGCCTACCGCCCCGAAGTGATGGATCGATCACGGCGTCGGCTCGACGCCTTCATCAAGGACCCCCTTCGTCATGCGCGACATGCCGCAAAGGTCCTGCTCAAGTTCAAGCTGTTGGAAGTGCAGCAGCAAGCTTTGCCTGACTTTCTGGCATGGGCTCAGCAGACCGAGTACCTGTGCGTCCTGCACCAGCGCTGGCATGCCGATCGGCCACGACAGCAGTGGCTGGTTGAGCTGATCGAAGAACTGAAAGAGGCCCAAGCGGCTGCTCTACAGGACGGCTGGCTTCTCAACCGCTGATCGTGCGTGGGCCGCCGCATCGCGCCGAGGGCGGCGCTCCCACCCCCCTGGTCGCCGACTTGCTTGAGCTTTTAGGAGCCGCGCCCTCGCGGCGACT
>CAZATV010000216.1:0-2113 GCA_964488145.1 uncultured Polaromonas sp. | reverse complement strand
GGGCGGCACCCAGCAGGTCATGCTGAAGGTGCGCTTTGCCGAAATGCAGCGGTCCGTGTCGAAAAGCCTCTCGGCCTCGTTGGGGGTCAAGGGCGGCAATACCGTGGGCGTCACCGCGGGCGGCGGTCAACTTGCCGACAGCGCCAAGCTGACCACGATTTTGGGCGACGGCACCATCAATTCCTCAAACGAGGCCGAAGGCCGCTTTGGCCTTGGCTTCTCGGCGGGCGCCCTGGAATTTGCTGTGCTCTTGGAAGCCCTTGAATCCAAAGGCGTTGTGCGCACCCTCGCCGAACCGAACCTGACCGCCCTTTCGGGGCAAGAGGCCAAGTTTCTGGCCGGTGGCGAGTATCCGATCCCTGTCGCCTCGGGCGATGGGTCGATCACGGTGGAATACAAACCCTTCGGGGTCGAGTTGAACTTTACCCCCGTGGTGGTGGATGGCGATGTCATCAACCTGTCGATCAACGCCGCCGTGTCCTCGATCGACACCACGACAACGCTGCAAACCGAAGGCTTCTCGATCAATGCCTTCAAACGCCGCGAAACCTCGACCACGGTCGAGATGCGCGACGGCGAAAGCTTTGCCATCGCCGGGCTCTTGCAGGACGATTTCCGCGATCTGAACGGCCAGGTGCCGTGGCTGGGGGACATTCCGATCATCGGTGCGCTGTTCCGGTCGGCCGAATATCAGCGGTCGCAGTCCGAACTCGTGATCATCGTCACCCCTCATCTGGTGACCCCCACCCGCGGCGAGGCGCTGGCCCTGCCGACCGACCGTGTGCGCTTGCCCACCGAAAAGGAATTGTTCCTCTTCGGCGAGGTGGCGGGCAAGCAGAAGGGTGCGGCGGGCGAAGTGGCCCGGCAGGACTTTACCGGCTCATACGGCTATGTGATGGAGTAAGGGGCATGCGCGCGAAATCCACGCTTCTGGGGGGCGTTGCCCTTCTGGCCCTGACCGCCTGCAACGACCCCGGTTTTGTCACCCGCGAGGCGGGCTATGAGGTGGATGAGGGCGGCTTTGGCAATGCCACCATGCAAAACACGATGGTCCAGATGGGCGCCTGGGATGCCACCATGGCCCTTGGCAACCGCTTTGCCCAGGAAGTGCCGACGACCATCACCTTTGCATTCAACTCGGCCCAGTTGACCGACGACGCCAAGGCCACCCTGCGCCGTCAGGCCAATTTCATCCGCCAATTCCCCGAAGTGCGCTTCCGCGTCTATGGCCACACCGATCTGGTCGGCTCTGACGCCTATAACAAGGCCTTGGGCCTGCGCCGCGCCAAGGCAGCGGTCGCCTATCTCTCGGCCCAGGGCATCGGCACCGCCCGGCTTGAGGCCGTGGTCTCGCATGGCAAGACCCAGCCCGTCATCGCCACGCCCGGTCCCGAAGAGCGCAATCGCCGCACCGTCACCGAGGTGACCGGCTTTGTGAAGGGCAACCCGATGGTGATGAACGGCAAATACGCCGAAATCGTCTGGCGCAGCTATGTCGACAAGACGCTGGCCAACAGCCTTGCCGAACGGCCGCACCCGCGCAACACCGTGGTGATCACCCAGGTCGATCCCAGCGCCGGCAACTGACGCAAAACCCCCGGCCCGCCCCCCACAGGCGGGCCGTTTCGTTTCCCGGCCACGGAAACAAACCGCCAGAAATCGCAGATTGACGATCTTTTGGCCCCAATCTCGCCAAACTCCACCGGCATCTTTCTCTCAGATCAACGCCCGTAGTGCGACTTTTCCCGAGTCGCCCGGGCAAGGCCGCATGGCCCTGAGCCGCCTTTGGAAGGACTGTAGTGATGTCGAGTGTCGCCAACCTGCAACCGGATCCCGCGCCGATCCTGGCCTGCACCATCTCGCGGGATGTGCAGAATTTTGACCTTCTGATTGATGATATGGAACAGGAACTCGGGGAAAACTGGGGCGATCTGGGGTTCGAAGATGCCCTGATCTTCCTCAATCAACCCGAATCGGCCCAATTGAAATTCGTCGCCATCGCCGTGGACAGCGAGGATGAGACCGATCTGACGCGAATCGGCGACATCATCCGCACCGCAAAGGAAAAGTCGATCAAAGTGATCCTGATCGCCGATCAGGTCAGCCCGATCGC
>CAZATV010000215.1:0-2128 GCA_964488145.1 uncultured Polaromonas sp. | reverse complement strand
CCTACAAGATGGATACGGGGGGCAACAGGGTGCCCAAGGCCCAGATCGCCATGATAAAGGTGGTGGCTCCCAACATGGCCGCCAAGGTGATCGATTGGGCCATACAGGCCCACGGCGGAGGCGGCATGTCCGATGATTTTCCGCTGGCCTACGCCTACGTCTGGCAGCGGGCGCTGCGGTTTGCCGACGGTCCGGACGAAGTGCACCGCGCCTCGCTGGCCAAACTCGAGCTGGCACGGCAGCTGGTCACGCGCGACGAGGTGGACATGCCCATCACCCGCGGGTCCTGAGCCTGCGCGCTGGCATCTCGCTCGGCCGCCGCGCAACTAAGCGGCCGAGGACTCCTCGTCGGCCTCGAGGTTGCCAATCATGTGTAACAGCGTCTTGCGCAGGGCCATCACCTCCTGAGCCGAAAGCCCTCTGATGGCCACCGCATTGACCTCTTCGGCCAAGGGTACCAGTTTGGCCTTCAGTGCTCGGCCGACCGGCGTCAGGCAGACGCTGAGGTTGCGCATATTGCCGGGGATACGCTCGCGCGTGATGTAGCCGGCCTTTTCCATGGCCAGCAGGGCGCTGTAGGTGGTGGGCTCACGAACCCCTGCCAGTTCGCTGAGCTCACGCTGCGTGATGGCATCGCGCTCCCAAAGAATGCGCAGGAACACCCATTGACCAATCGAGACCCCGTGCAGCGCCAGACGGTTTTGCATGGCGCGCTGGATGGTGCGCAGCAAATCCTTGATCACATGGGCCAGGCGGTCATTGGGTACCGCCTCTCGCCACTTGCGCAAGCCTTCCAGGGATGTTTCAGCGGAGACCTTGGATCTCATCGTTAAGAGGGCGGCGGCCGTTTTGAGGCCAGATGCATCGCCCGAGGACAAAGACTGGTCGCGATTCTAGCCAGCCGTGCTTGGCACAAAGCCAGACCTCAGCGTATGCATCCAAACGTAAGCAAACCGTCCAGACGTCATCGCCCGGGCCGGTACGTTTCACTTGCTTGCAAAGAGGCCATGCTTGAGCCTCGCAAGCTCGGCCATGGCCCCTAGCATGCGCAGCTAGCTGATCCGGACCCAGCCCAGACCGAAGTCAACCTCTTTTCACCGCACAAGCCATGACCCACCTCAAGACTCGCGCCTCGACTGTCTTTCGGATGTCCGTTCTCGCGGCAGCCACCACACTGGCCGCCACTGGCACCAGCCAGGCTGCAGAAATTGCCCCCTACTTCCAAAGCTGGGGCCCAGGCACTCTGACCAGCGCCCAAAAAAATGGCCTGACCAGCGCGACCCTGGCCTTCGGTATCACTCGGGGCAGCTGTGTCCTGGATGCCAACCTCACCAACGTATTGCCCGATGCCCGCAATTACGTCAGCCAGGGCGGGCGACTGATCATTTCGATGGGAGGCGCCGACGGCATCTACGCCGAAGTGTCCTGCACAGACGACCAGTTGCTG
The DNA here is from genome assembly GCA_964488145.1 of uncultured Polaromonas sp. Lineage (GTDB taxonomy): Bacteria > Pseudomonadota > Gammaproteobacteria > Burkholderiales > Burkholderiaceae_C > Polaromonas. The sequence goes on along the minus strand of CAZATV010000215.1, from coordinate 681 downwards.
GCTTTGCTGGACAAGCTGATCGCCGATTCGGGCACACGTCGCATCGACTGGGATATTGAAGGCCAGCAACTCAATAACGCGGACGCCACCGCCAGGCGCAACCGGGTGCTGGTGCGTCTGCAAGCCAAGTATCCGGACCTCTACACCTCCTTCACTCTGCCGGCCTGGTTTCGGGGACTCAATGACAACAGCCTGAACCTGATCAGAAGCGCAGTGGCCGCTGGCGTCAAGATTCAGATGATCAACGCCATGACCATGACCTTTGGCGCTGACAACGTCAAAACCATGATTTCTCCGCCTACCCTGGCTCAGGCCTCCATCGTCTCCTTCAAGGCGACCGCAGACCAGATCCAGCAGATTTTCCCCAGTAAGACGCGCGCTCAGATCCACGCCATGATGGGCATCACCCCAATGATTGGCTGGAACGACGACTGGACCGTCTTTACTCTGGCAGACGCCCAGACCGTGGCCGATTTTGTGAAGGCCAACGGCATCGGACTGCTGTCCTACTGGTCCTACAACCGCGACATTGCGCAAAGCACCAGCGGCCTGAGCCCGATCAACACCTACAGCGGCGTTGCGCAATCGGCGCAGCAATTCCTGCAGATCTTCAAGTCCGCCGAGGGCGCTCCTGCTCCTGCTCCTGCTCCTGCTCCTGCTCCTGCTCCTGCTCCTGCTCCT
>CAZATV010000214.1:0-2131 GCA_964488145.1 uncultured Polaromonas sp. | reverse complement strand
AACACCGCCATTTTTTCGATGACATCGGGCATTTTCAGAATCTCGTTGAGGTGTCCGTTGAGCAGGGCGATCACGGCGGGCGGCGTGCCTTTGGGCGCCATGATGCCGTGCCACGCCCCCTCCTTGACCGTTGGGAAGCCCTGCTCGGCTACGGTGGACAGTCCCGGAATGAGCGAGGTACGTTCCGGATCTGTCAGAGCCACCGCCACCAACTTGCCCGCTGCGATGTGTTGAGCCACAGGCCCATAGGTGGTGTAACCCAGTTGCAGCCGACCGGTCAGCAGTTCCGGGATCATCGGTCCGATACCGCGATAAGGGATGTGTTGAACATTGATACCGGCTGCCCGGTTGAGCAGCTCAGCGGCAATGTGCATGGGCGAGCCAGCGCCTGGGCTACCGTAGTTCAGGGCCTTGCCGCTCTTGGCTTGTGCCACCAGATCGCGCACGGTGCGTATACCGGTGTCGGGGTGAGCCACGATCAGCACCGACTGCCAGCCTGTCTGGATCACCGGGTCAAAGCCATTGACCGGGTCATAGCTGTTGGCCGGGGTCAGCTTGAGCAGGGCCGGAGCGGTGGTGAAGGGATTGGGGGTGAATAGCAAGGTGTAACCGTCCGGGCGTGCCCTCAGCGCTGTGGTGTTGCCCAGCGTGCCGCCGGCCCCGGGCCGGTTCTCCACAACCACCGACTGCTTGAGTCGCGTGGTCAGCTTCTCTGCATAGAGTCGTGCCATGGCGTCGGTATCGCCTCCGGGGGGATAAGAGACGATCAGCGTGATCGCCCGATCGGGATAGCTTTGAGCGTGACCGAAGGGTGCGGCAGAGGCGGCTGCCGCGCCTAAGGACGCAAGAATCAACTGGCGACGGTTGTGGTTCATGGCGATCTCCCGTTTGTGGTGGACTGGTTATGGATGGGTTGAAATCTAAGGGAGCCACCGGTCACTGAAAAAGGGATAATTTCACTGAGTGAAACTTTCTCAGGGTTAGTCCTAATGGGTGAGTCAGCGGCGGTCAAATCCATCGGTGCACTGAGTCGCGGGCTGGCGGTCATGCACGCCGTCGAGGAATCCTCGGCCCTGACGCTGGCTGAGTTGCATCTGCGAACCGGTATTCCCAAGGCCTCGCTTTTGCGCATTCTCAAGACCCTGATCGAATCGGGCTGGGTGATCCGCCATGAACTTGAGCGTCGCTACGCGCCGGCGGCAGCCCCAGGCAACTCGGGGGCGGCGGCGCAGTGGCGCGCACGTTTGTCGGCATTGGCTGCGCCCGTTCGGGTCACGCTGGAAAAGCGCGTGCCCTGGCCGACGGATCTGGCCGTCAGGGATGGTTCGACCATGCTCATCCTCGACGCCCACCGGCCGATCAACAGCCTGGCGGTCAATTACCGGGTGCTGGGTTTTCGACCGGCCATGCTGGTCTCGTCGCTGGGGCGCTGCTACCTGGCTTTTTGCCCTGAGGAAGAACGGCGTTCGATCGTGGCCGCGTTGTCCCGAAAACCTAATGCACAGGATCGGTCGGCCCTGCGCAAGGATGCCTTGCAGCGCCTGGTGGCTGCAGGGCGATCACGTGGCTATTGCACGCGCGATCCATCCGAGCTCGGTTTTGATTCGCCCGAGCGTTTTGGCGCCATCTCGGTGCCGGTCTTTGCGGGGCATCGGCTGTTGGCCGCGCTCAGCTGCTCCTGGCTGCCCAGGGTGACGAACGAGGCTCACATCGTGGCTCACCACCTTACGGCGCTTCGCGATGCAGCCAATCTGATTGGTCAGCGTGCCTTGAATGCAGGCTTGGTGCCGTCGGCTCTATAGCGGACGCCTGGACTCGCGGCTGATTCGGTGCGGGCTTTCGTCGATTGATGGGCCTGGCAGGGGCCTGGGCCTGTCCGCATGGCGCCTCGATATGCATGAAAACCCGCTGGCTCTAGGTCGCCCGGCGGCTATGATGATCTGATCAGAGTATCGTTGCTTGGAAACAGCGTTTTCTATTTGGGAGATCACGATGAATTTGCGGATGGGTTCTCGCCGACGGGCTTGGCTGTGTGGGGGTCTTGCTCTTCTGAGTTTGCTTGTGGGCGGAGCCGGAGCCCAGACCTTTCCGAGCAAGCAAGTCACCTTGGTGGTGCCCTTTCCGCCTGGCG
>CAZATV010000213.1:0-2157 GCA_964488145.1 uncultured Polaromonas sp. | reverse complement strand
CGCCCGTTCCTCCGGGGTGGCTTTCAGGCCCTGCACATGCGGGGCCTTTTTGTTGGCGCTTCTCAGCCGGACCGCAGGCTGGCCTGTACGACTGCGTGTCAACCTCGTCTCAATCAGACCGCGGCGGTTCGCTTGATTACGTGGGGACACAGTTCGCCCGAAGGTAGACGCTGGGCAGAGCTTGCGCCACCTTCAGCGCATCGAGCGCACGACTTGGACCAATGTGTCTGTCAGTACCTGCTCAAGTGTTGTCAACCCCGGCTCCTCCACAGGAAAGTGACCACAGCCATCGAGGGGCACGTGACCCGTTGGCGCCGCAATGCGTTCCAAGAACGCCAGACTCATCGCAGGTGGGGTCCAGTGGTCGTCGGCGGGATGGATCAGGGTGACAGGGATTCGCCGAAACGCCTCTGGCTCGACTTCGGGGGTAGAGAAAAGGAAACTGGCAAGGAAACCAAGCGGCACGCGACTGCCGCCACCCCGCGCATCGTCCATGCACAGGCGACGTAGCCCTGGCTGGTTGGCGATGGCCCGCATCGGAGCGATCCAGCGAATGGGCACACGCAACCGCGCAAGTGGGCTGCTGCGAATTCGGGCTAGCAGCGGCCTAAGGGCACGCACGCTGGCGGCGCCACCCCAGCGTGACAAGGCCGGCCAGCAAGTCGGGTTGGATGGATCCAACAGACATGTAACGAGCAAATGGCGTACAGCGTCCGGAACGCGCGCGCTAGCCGAGTAGCCGAGCAGACCGCCCATGCTGGCTCCAAGCAGCACCAACGGGCGGGGGTCGGCAGCAGACTGAATGCGCAACAGGTCCGCGACACAATCCACCCAGTCGGGATAGGTGATGGCGGCAGGGTCCGCGACCTCGGTCAAGCCATACCCAGGTAGATCGGGCGCCAAGACCTCGTAGCCAATGGTTGCGGCAAGCGCAGCCAGTGGCCACAGGGCCCCAGAGTGGCCGCCGGCGCCATGCAGCACCAACAGGCGAGCACTTGCATCCGGCCTTGGCACATGGGCGACGTGTACTCGCATGCCACGCCAGGGCCACCAGAGGGTTTCCGGCGTACCAACGGACAACGCACGCTCCCGCCAATGAGAAGGCAGGCAGGCAAAGTATTCGGCGGGATCAACCGGTCGGGCCATGAGCGAGGCTCTCTGCACTTCACTGAAGCCAAGTAGCGCTAGCAACGAGACGCACGTGCGGAGACGCGTCCGAACACGCGACGGAGAACGCGATGTCGATGCTCAAAAAGATGTTTCACGAGCCGACGCACCAAGGGTGTAGCGATTCGCGGCTCAAAGCGCAGACGATCGACCACCCGAGTGCACGGTTGCACACCGTAGGCGACCGGCTCCAGGCGGCGCTCGTGAAGCCAGCTTCGCATGGACCCCATGACAGACTTCTCTACAAGAAATTCACCTGGAACCACTGTTTGCAGGGTCAAGTCAATAAAGTCAACGGGGATCACGCACCCAGCCAGCAAGTAACTTCGAAACAACGGATGGTTCGGGCTGATATCAAGGTCCTCGAGAGACTGCACACCACGCGGCGCGGTCATGTAGAGAAGAGGTCGCATTTCATGACGAATCCCGCGGACCGATGTAATCCACTTCCAGAGCACTTCGCGCGAGCACAGAAGCTCGCTGCTGAAAGTCAATGACACTTCACTCATTTGTGATGCGCACCAAGCGATTGGCGATGCTTCGACTCGAAGGCAGAGACGGCCTGTAGTGTTTGGGAGGACATCGTTTTGCCTTGGCTTTGCCGGCTTTACGCAGCTTGTGACGCCCCTGGAGGCAAAAATCACCCTTGAAAAGTCCGGATCAGCCGAGTTCGCGATTCTGGCCGTTCCGAGCAGTCAACGAAAGATCGCAAACCCGACATTGCGCTCTGGCTCGGGAACAACGTGCAGCCCTGCAACCCGCGGCAAGTTGCCACGATAAGCAGCTGACTTGCATGGCCAGCGGCCTGCAAGATTCAGCGATCTAACGGCGATGAGAAGCGACAATCCTGTCGCGGATGAGCGACGGAAGCGGCAAGAACCTGCTTCGCTCAGCGCAACAGCCGCTGCAGATCGGCGGCGATCGCCTCGGCACCGGTGGCATGCCGGATGAACAGGCGAACCCGGCCTTCACGATCGAAGACGTAGGCGC
>CAZATV010000212.1:0-2169 GCA_964488145.1 uncultured Polaromonas sp. | reverse complement strand
CGGTGGCTGGCCGAATCGACCAGCACGAGGCCACCCAGTCGGGATGATTGGACAAAAGGCTGCAGCGGAAGAATGTCCTGGAACACCAACTCGACCTGGCCAATCGCGTTGGCTTGCAGGCTACAAGCCTGGGTAGGTCTCAGGGTATGGATATCGATCTGATGCTGGATACGGCTGACCTTGGCCTTAACCCACCGGTGTCCATGCAAGGCCCAATAGTTGCGTCCGGCAACCAGAGGTTCATCATCCATCCAGGCCAAGGTCGCCACGGCCTTACGCCCCAACCAGAGCCCATCGACTGCCTCTACCTCGTGATCTGTCGCCGCTAGCGCCTGCAAAATCCAGTCGCCACGCGAGACATCCAGCTCTCGGTCGAACACCAGGCCAGCGCTCCACTGAGCCTCCACCGTCACCGGCTGCCGCGAGGCATTGAGCACCTGTGCGATCTGGGCCCTTTGCCCCCCTGGCCAGACCCGCACCGACTGCCCCACCCGAGCTACGCCTTGGGCCACTCGCCCCCAAAAAATACGCCGGCTATGCGCCGACTCTGTGGAAGAAGAAAACTTCTCCACCCATTGCACAGGCAGCGCAAACACGCCGTCTTGGCGCGCGGCAGCCGCCGGCAAACCCTCGAGAATCTGCAACAGCGAGGGGCCCTGATAGCCGCACCATCCAGGCGCCGAATCGACCACGTTGTGGCCCCGCAGAGCCGAAATCGGCAGCGTAGCGGTCACCGTAAGTTCCCCCTCCCTGGCAAAGGCCGCCAGAGCTGCGGAAATGTTCCTGAAGGCCAAAAGACCGTCTTCAACCGCATCGAGTTTATTGACCGCAAAGACGATGGACGGCACCCGCAGCAAGCGGACCAGAAGGCTGTGACGCCGCGTCTGCGACAGCAAGGGTGGCAGCGCCCGCTTCCAATCGATCTTGGTGGCATCAATAAGAACAACAGCCGCATCGGCCTGTGAAGCAGCGGTCACCATATTGCGGGTGTACTGTTCGTGGCCCGGCGCATCGCCAATGACGAACTTGCGCGAGGGCGTTGCAAAATACCGCCAGGCCACATCAATCGTGATGCCCTGCTCTCGCTCGGCCACCAAGCCGTCGGTCAACAAGGCCAGATCGGTCTGGCCAGAGCGTTGCACACCCGACAGCTGGTCCTGCATCACCGCCTTGCTATCGATCAGCAAACGGCCGATCAAGGTACTCTTACCATCATCGACCGAACCGCAAGTGATAAAACGAAGCGCACGCATCAAAAATACCCTTCCCGCTTGCGCTTTTCCATAGAGGCATCGCTGGTTTTGTCGTCCATGCGGGTCGCTCCCCGCTCGCTGAGATCGGCAGCGATGGTCTCCACCACCACCTCGTCTGCATTAGCCGCTGCGCTGTCCACCGGGCAGGTACAAGTGATGTCTCCCACCGTACGAAAGCGAACCGTCCGCATTTGGACCACCTCACCCTCACGTGCGGGTGTGAGCTGCGTCACGGGGACCAGCAGACCCCTGCGCTCCACCACCTCACGTGAATGGGCGTAATAGATTGCGGGCAGCTCAAGCGATTCCTGCGCGATGTACTGCCAGACATCAAGTTCAGTCCAATTGCTGATCGGAAATACGCGGAAGTGTTCACCGGGCTGCAGACGTGTGTTGTACAGGGTCCAAAGTTCAGGACGCTGGTCCTTTGGCTGCCATTGGCCAAAACCGTCACGATGGCTGAAGATGCGTTCCTTGGCGCGCGCCTTCTCCTCGTCTCGCCGAGCACCCCCTATGAGGGCGTCGAAGCGAAACTCCTCGATGGCCTCGAGCAAGGTCACCGACTGATGGGCGTTTCGACTCTCTCCGGGGTGCGAGAGCCTGACGGTGCCACGAGCCATCGAGTCCTGAACGCGTCGAACAATTAAGTCGGCGCCGAGCTGCTGTGCGCGGCGGTCGCGAAACTCGATCACCTCGGGAAAGTTGTGACCGGTATCGATCATGAGCAGGGGGTAGGGGAGGCGGCCGCCACGACTGCGGTCCATGAAGGCTTTTTCGGCGCACCGCAAGATGACCAGCGAGTCCTTGCCACCGGAGAACAGCAGCGCTGGCCGCTCAAAGGCAGCCGCCACCTCCCGCAGGATGAAGATGGTTTCCTCTTCCAGCGCCTGCAAGTGGCTGCGACTGAGCGACCCGG
>CAZATV010000211.1:0-2194 GCA_964488145.1 uncultured Polaromonas sp. | reverse complement strand
GGCCGCATCGCCGCGAGGGCGCGGCTCCTACGAATTCAAGCTCGCATCGCCGCGAGGGCGCGGCTCCTACAAATTCGAGAGAGGGCTTTGATCGGGGAAGTGGGAGCGCCGCCCTCGGCGCGATGGGTCTTGGCGTGGATGAACGGGGTTCAACGGCGGCCGCATCGCCGCGAGGGCGCGGCTCCCACAAAGGCAGGGCCATCGCCGCGAGGGCGCGGCTCCTACAAAGGCAGGGCCATCGCCGCGAGGGCGCGGCTCCTACAAATGTTGTGGGAGCGCCGCCCTCGGCGCGATTTCGGCCTACATCGCCCAAGCCAGATGCTCGTCGACTTGCCCGGTCTCCGATAGGTTTTTCAGTCGTTTGAGGCGGGTAAAGGGCCGGGCGTTGAAGGTCGCGGCATCCAGGCCTATGCGTGAGAACACATCGTGCAGTTGCTGGGCACCTTGCTGCGCAGTCCATCGGCATTCAAATCCTGGCAGTTGTCGGTGGATCTTGGCAAAGCTCACTCGGTAGCTGCGATTGTCGGCGCTGGGCGGACCCATGCGCACCTCGCAGCCGGGGTAGACCTTGGCCACGATGCGCGCGATGTCGCGCACCTGGTGGTTGTCTGCATCATGGCCCACATTGAAGACCTCGTTGTGGATCGCAGTCTTGGGGGCCTCCAGGGTGCAGGCAATGGCCTCGCAGATATCCAGCACATGCACCAGCGGTCGCCAGGGCGATCCGTCGCTGCTCAGGATGATCTTTCCAGTGGTGGCCGCCAAGCCGCACAGGTTGTTGAGCACGATGTCAAACCGCATGCGCGGTGAGGCGCCATAGGCGGTGGCGTTGCGCAGGAAGGTGGGAGAAAAGTGGCTGGAGGCCAGCGCCGCCACATCATGCTCGACCAGCAGCTTGCACTGCGCGTAAGCGGTCTGTGGATGGGTGGGCGAGGTCTCGTCCACCGGGTTATGGCCTTCGCCCATCCCGTAGACGCTGCAGGACGACATGTACACAAAGCGCTGCACCCCTGCAGCCTTGGCCATGGCGGCCAGGTGTACCGAGCCGCGGTGGTTGATCTCAAAAGTGAGCTCGGGTGAGTTCTCGCAGAGCGGGTCGTTTGACAGCTCAGCCAGGTGCACGACCGCCTCGTAGCCGCGCAGATCTGTAGCGTCTACATGACGGATGTCTTTATTCAGGGTGGCTGGTACCTGGGGTACCAGAGCCGGGTCATTGAACAGCCAGCCATCGCGGTAGTAGCCGGTGTCCAGACCGGTCACCTCATGTCCGCGCGCTCGTAAAAACGGCGTGAGCAGGCAGCCGATATAGCCTTCAGATCCGGTGACCAGCAGCTTCATGATATTCCTTTGGAGAGGGAGACAGGTGTTGTGGAAAGAAGTGATGCATTTGCTCTTGCCAGAGCTGATCGCACAGTCGGCCGGCGGGCAGGTCGACATCGTCAAAGCGCAGCACGGTGTCTTGCGGCAAGTGATGGCGCAGGCGGCAGCCTTCGGCCAGACCGATCGGCAGCAGCCCTTCTGCGCGTGCCCTCGGTGCGTTTTCGGCCAGTCCGTAAGTCATGAAGCCGCCCAGCCCATCGAGGGTTTCACCAGCCTGCAGGTCACGCTTGGCGGTAGCCACCACTTCCACCTGGGGTGCACCCTCAGGCGCCAGGGTCGCATCTTTGAACAGCACCGCTCGCGCCACCGTGTTGGGCACCTCAAAATGGCAAAGGTGATAGGGTGTGTAGAAACAGTACAGCGGCCCCTCCCCCAGCTTGTACAGGTGGAGGTAATGGCGTTGCTGCGGATGGTCGTGGGTGCCCAGTACAAACACCCCCGGTCCGGGCATGGCGCCCACCACGTAGTCGACGATTCCCGGCCCGTCCACCAGATCCCACAGGGGATAGAGACGGCTGACCTCTTGAATCGGTGTGCCCGGCGCAACGGTGGGGCCGTGCATGCCGCGCCGCGCCACCCGCATGCCGGTGCCATTGGCCACGATGGCGTTTTCGAACGAGATCTTGGTGCCGTCGGCAAACGAGGTGACCATCTGCGGGTTTTGCCCCCACTGCGCCGCAAAGCCTGCCTGGGTGTGCGGGTTGCGGTAAGGGTCGTGCAGGCCCTTGATGTTGCCGCACAGCACCGGCTTGACGCCTATGCCCTTGACGAAGCGGTACAGGTTCATCATCACGCCGGGCTGGTCGCCGTCGGC
>CAZATV010000210.1:0-2213 GCA_964488145.1 uncultured Polaromonas sp. | reverse complement strand
TGAACCCGGCTCATCGAGCCGGCAGGGCACGACGAACCAGGCTGGATCAGCCCTTGATGGTCGTGGTTTTGGTGGAGGTCTGCGTCCGCGTGCCCAAGCCCAGGCCGCTGGTAGCAGCAGACAGATTCGGGGGGGCAGGCAGTAATCGCATGGGTCGTATTGTAGCGAAGTCAAGGCGCCGGGTTGCAGCCTTGTGGGTCTGCTGTCTGGACTTGCTCATTGCGCCTTGATCCCGGCGGCGCGGATCACCTCGCCCAGACGCTCGCGGTCGCGCCGGATACGAGCCTCGAAATCGGCCGAACCGCCCCCGACGGTCTCGCCCCCGGCGGTTTTGATGATCTCGATGAAGGCGGGGTCGCGCAGCGCCTTGTCGGCTTCGGCCTGCAGTCGGGCCACGATCTCGGCGGGCGTGCGAGCAGGGGCGAGCAGGCCGAACCAGCCGTTGATTTCAAAGTCCTTCAGACCCAGGGCCTCGTTGACAGTGGGCACCTCCGGCAGTTGGGGGGTGCGCTTGAGCGAGGTCACTGCCAGGGCCTTGAGTTTCCCAGCCTTCACGAATTGCAGGGCGACCGGCAGGTTGACGAAGCCCAGAGGCAGGGTGCCACCCACATGGTCATTGGTGGCGGGCGCCAGGCCCTGATAAGCCACATGTGTGAGCTGCACACCGGTCCGGTGCGCCAGCAACTCGCCGGCCAGATGCCCCGAACTGCCGATGCCGGGCGAGCCATGATTGATCTTGCCCGGCGACTGACGGGCCATCTGTATCAGTTCGGGCAGGGAGTTGACCGGCAGGCTGGGATGGACGGTGATCACGTTGACCATCGACGCCACTTCGATGATGGGGAGCAGATCGGTGGCTGGATTGAACGGCAGTTTGGCAAACAGGTGAGGGTTGGTGGCCAGGGTGATGCCGTTCATCAGCACGGTGTAGCCGTCCGGCGCCGACTTGGCCACGAAGTCGGTGCCGATATTGGTGGCGGCACCGGGCTTGTATTCCACGATCACGGGGTTGTTCATGGAGGCCTGCATACGCTGCGCCAGCGCGCGGGCAAAGATGTCGGCGGTGCCACCGGGTGGCGCCGGCACGATGATTTTGAGGGGCTTGCTGGGATAGGTCTGGGCCAGAGCGGGTGCGGCGCCGGCCAGTGCGATCCAGCTCAGGAGGTGTCGTCTTTGCATGAGACCTCCTTTTACAGTCGCCGGGACTCGCCCGATTGGCGGTGCGACCGATTGAGTCCAATCCAAGCGTCTGGGCCCGCGCCCTCGGGGCGAACGGCCTCGCGGTGAGGCACTGCGCTTATCCCTGTCATCTTTCCTCCTTGCCAGAAACAAAAAATTGCGCTCGAGAGAATGCGCTTTTTTAGTATGAAGCCTATAGTGCCGTGGGGAAATTGAGTCGCGCGGCTATTTTGCTTTCGGGTATCGCGCCGCGTGAGGTCCGGTCGGTAAAGGGCCGCCATGATAAGCAACGCACGAGAAATCGTCCATGAAAATCACTTCTGATGAGCTTTTGGCTCGCCTGCCCGGCAAGGTTTCTGCGAAGTGGCCCGAGGGAGAGAGGTTCGCCCAAGCTTTTGCGCACGGCACCATGTCGGTCGAGCTTTACGCGCCCGTCGGCACAGACCCTCAGTCTCCCCACACCCAAGATGAGCTGTACTTCGTCATCTCGGGAACGGCCGAATTCGTGATCGGTGAAGAGCGAATGAGTGTTTCGCCTGGCACGGCGCTGTTCGTGCCGGCCGGACGTCCGCACCGCTTTGAGAACTTGTCGACAGGCTTGATGGTGTGGGTTGTTTTCTGGGGTCCCCAAGGTGGTGAGCCATGAAGCCCACACCAGGGCTGCATCGGACGCGCAACAGCGTTCACCCTTCGGACCTGATTCATTCTGGGCCAGCCGCCGCCTGCCGCCGTGCGCCACTTGAGCCAAGCGTCAGACGGCGCAGCACGATCACTCTGCTCGCTTGGTTGACAATACGTATTTAAAACTTATCATTGAGGGGTCGTGAACGCGATCAACTGGCAGCCTAAGGCTCTTCGCCAACTGCGCAGGATCGACGCTCATGCGGGCAAGCAGATCCGGACAGCTGTCTCCACTGAGCTCGTCGACCTGTCGTCAGCCAGGAACATCAAGGCCCTCAAAGGCCACGAGTATGGTTACCGTCTGCGAGTAGGCAACTACCGGGTTTTCTTTGATTTCGACGGTGCTGTACGCA
>CAZATV010000209.1:0-2278 GCA_964488145.1 uncultured Polaromonas sp. | reverse complement strand
TCTTCAAGGCATTGTTTGCGCTCATCCCTGACCGCCTTTTGCACCGTATCAAATAGAGATAATGCTTCGGCATGAATGTTAATCAGATTCTGAGCTTTTGAAATTCGCGGCATAATAAACCCTTAATTTTTCGGTATTGTTTACCATTTGTTCTCTACTGGCAATGGTATAAACGCCTTTGCCTTGTTTTGTGCTGGCATTTTCTGAACAATGTTTACCGCATCAAACATCGGGTCTAATTGGTCATCATGTGCGCCTGCTGGGAACTCCTGCACTTCTGCTAAAAACTCAGACAACCACGGCACATCCTGCGGAAGCATTACATTACCAGACTCAATGAATGGTGCGGCATCGTATGCGCGCGTAATTTTGTCTTTGTTGCGCTGCACTGGGATAACTGGCAATCCTTCTCTGCGTAATGTCTGAATCAATCCTGTTCCAGATACTTTATCTTCGACATACATGCCACGCAGCGCAGCCCGTTGTGCCAGTGGTCTTTCGTCATGCAAATGCTTCAACCAGAACGCCCGAGCCTGCGTAAGCAATTCCGGAGCTTCCCACTTCCCACGAATACGGTCTAGTTTAATCGCCTTGCCTGTTGCAGTACGACCCCAACATTGCAAAACAGAATAGTCGTTCTGCTGTCCTGTTTTCTGTGCCGTGTCCACTGTAATGAATCTGAACTCCAAAGCAGGCATGGCTGCCCAGTATTGGAACCATTCCGTCTTGATTACGCCACCGCCCCGAGGCGCTGGACGCTGCTGCAATTGCCCCGCTGTTCCATACGTTCCAAGCGTCTTTTCAAGTTCAAGAACCTGCGCCTCGCTGAACCGTTCAGGAAACATCAACTCGCCTTCCTCGGTGCGAGGGTCTGCCCATCCGATCTCTGTTACGCACCGTCTGGACGGTTCAAAGCGCATTGGGATGCAAAGATGCACATAGGGTAACTTCATGTCGAGGATGACGCCAGAAACGTCTTTTTCACTCAGTCGCTGCATAATCACAACGATTGCAGATTTCTCGTTGTTTACCCGTGTTGGCAATGTCTCAGTAAAAGCAATGCGAGCATCTTCAAGCGCAGCCGCACTGTTTGCATTGTGCGCTGATATCGGGTCGTCCAGAATGATTCTGTCGCCACGTACGCCCGTCATTGATGTAAACGAACGAGCCTGCCGAACACCCTTGTGCACGTTGCCAAACTCACGCTTACCATCCAAATCCGCAGCCAGTTGCACAGGCCAGAGAGATTGATACCACTCCGACTTAATCAAATCACGGCACCGGCGACTGTCTCGGATTGCGAGTTGTTCCTCATGCGCTGTGCCAATGAATCGCATCTCTGGCATCCCTTTCGGACCCCACTCCCATGCAGGCCAGATAACGCCAGTCAAAAGCGACTTCATCGAACCTGGGGGTACATTCATCAGCAGGCGAGTGATTCGACCATCTGTTACCGCTTCCAAGTGCATGCAAATTGCATCCAATGCCCAGCCCCATTTAAGGCTTGAGCCGGGTTCTAAGACCTTCCACGCAAGTTTTGCGAACTCAGCAAGTGAGCGCCTACACAATTCACGCTCGACAGCCAGCAAATCAGCCTTTGTTAGTTGCATCTTTCGCCGCAATAATCTGAGACAGTACATCTGTCGAGAGTTTTGAAACGTCTAGAACGCTCTCAACCTTCAGCGGGCTTTCTTCATCCCCAGCCAATGCGATTCTGTCGCCCCATTTTTTTGGTGCAAGTTTTGACAAAAGCCATTTTCTAGTGTCTACTTGCAGTCGCTGCTTTTGCACAGCGCCCGAATCAGTAGCCCCGGAGTCAGTTGAACCAACTGGCTGATCTGCAATTTCAATGGTTTCGTTCGCAATGCGTTCGATTAAGTCCTCCCTCGCGCGCGCGTATTCTGCAGCAAGTTCAGCGTCATCATTCAACCAATGATTAAACGCACTCTGATTCACTCCCGCCTTCTGACACGCTTTAAAAGCACTTAACCCATTCCGCATTCCGGCAAATACCTTTTCGGCAATTTCTTTGCGCTCAGGGCTTTTTGGTTTTGTCTTTTTCTTTTCAGCCATTAAAACACACTCGCTTTTTTTGTCGTACAAATAACCTGGCCGTTAGGCATGGTCTGGCACGTTGTAACGTATTGAGCAAAACAAGCAGCAGAAAACAACATGCCGCAAACAAAAATGAATTCTTTCATATTACCCCCTTACGTTTAACATATTAACGCAAGTGTATATAAAATCAACCCGTCATGTTTTCCCGAATCCATTTCAT
>CAZATV010000208.1:0-2309 GCA_964488145.1 uncultured Polaromonas sp. | reverse complement strand
TCTTTCGCCTCTTTATTGGGGAAAGCTGCGATGCATCGCTCATGTGAGAGCTGGATGTCGAGATCAACAACTTCTACACCGTCACCATCTACGAAAAAGGCGCAGAAGTCGTGCGCATGATGCAGACCCTGGTCGGTCGCGAGGGCTTTGCTCGGGGCATGAAGCTCTACTTCGAACGACACGACGGACAGGCGGTCACCTGCGATGACTTCGCCCAGGCCATTGCCGACGCCAATCCCGCCTCCGAACTGGCCCACCGGCTCTCTGAGTTCAAGCGCTGGTACAGCCAAGCTGGCACTCCCCACATTCAGGCTCGGGGCCAGTACGACCCAGCCGCGCAAACCTATACCCTGACCCTGGAGCAAAGCTGCCCGGCCACACCGGGTCAGAGCGACAAGCAACCCTTTGTCATCCCCATCACACTCGGACTGGTCGGCCCGGACGGGCAGGACCTGCCACTCGATTTGGGCGACGGCCATAGGCCCGGCTCGCGCACCCTGGTGCTGGCTCAGGCCCAGCAGCAACATGTCTTCCAGGGTGTCAGCCAAGAGCCTGTGCCCTCGCTGCTGCGCGGCTTCAGCGCGCCGGTGATCGTCTCTTTTGAGCACAGCGACGCGCAACTGCTGCATCTGCTGGCGCATGACAGCGACCCCTTCAACCGCTGGGAGTCGGGGCAGCGACTGGGCGTGCGCCTAGCCCTGCAGGCGCTGGCCCATCAGGACAGCGACGAACTGCTCAGTGACGCCTACGTCGGGGCCATGGGTGAAGTCTTGCGTCACCCCCAACTCGATGCCGCCTTCAAGGAATTGGTGCTCACCCTGCCCTCCGAGACCTATCTGGCCGAGCAGGTGGACACCGTCGACCCCCAGCGCATTCATGCGGTGCGCCAATCGATGCGGCTGCAGCTCGCCCTGGCGCTGCGCCAGGACTGGGAACAGACCTGGCACCGGCATCAGGACAGCGGCAGCTACCGGCCCGACGCCCACTCCAGCGGCAGGCGGGCCCTGGCCGGCATGGCCCTGCTGCACCTGTGTCTGGCCGATGTGGCCGAGCGTGAAGACCTCTGGCCGGCCGTCGCCCTGCAGCGCTTCGAGGCAGCCAGCAATATGACCGACCGATTCAACGCCTTGAGCGCGCTGGTGGTCAGCGGTCACGCACTGGCCGCCAAGGCCCTCGATCGCTTCCACGCCCAGTTCAGGCAAGAAGCGCTGGTCATCGACAAATGGTTCTGCCTGCAAGCCGGGGCCCCCGATCACAACGGCCATGTGCTGCCCATCGTGCGCCAGCTCATCCGCCACCCCGACTTCAACCTGCGCAACCCCAACCGGGCACGCAGCGTCATCAGCACGTTCTGTCAGGGCAATCCGGGCGCCTTCCACCGCGCCGATGCGGCAGGCTATGTGTTCTGGGGCGAGCGCGTGCTTGAGCTTGACGCCTTCAATCCCCAGGTGGCCGCCCGCCTGGCAAGGGCCCTGGACCGCTGGAAAAAGCTGGCCGAACCTTACCGCAGCTCGGCCCGCGAGGCCCTGAGCCGGGTGGCCGCCAAGCCCGACTTGAGCAAGGACGTCCGCGAAGTGATCACGCGCGCGCTGGCCGACTGATTCGGTCAGCCCGCCACAACCCGCCCGGCCCACCCGAGGAACGCACATGAACAAGGTTTCCCTCACCCGCTATCTGGTTGAACAGCAACGCGACCACGGCCGCATACCGGCACAGCTGCGCCTGCTGCTTGAAGTGGTGGCCCGGGCCTGCAAAAGCATCAGCCAGGCGGTCAACAAGGGCGCCCTAGGAGGCGTTCTGGGCTCGGCCGACAGTGAGAACGTGCAGGGCGAAGTCCAGAAAAAACTGGACATCATCGCCAATGAAGTGCTGATCGAAGCCAATGAATGGGGCGGGCATCTGGCCGCCATGGCCTCGGAGGAAATGGACGGCATCTACCTGGTGCCCAACCGCTACCCGCAAGGCGAGTACCTGCTGCTGTTCGACCCGCTCGATGGCTCCAGCAACATCGATGTCAATGTGAGCATCGGCACCATCTTCAGTGTGCTCAAGAAACCCGAAGACAGCCGCGCGGTGACCGAGAAAGACTTTCTGCAGGCTGGCCACGGCCAGGTGGCCGCCGGCTACTGCATCTACGGCCCACAAACCACCCTGGTACTCACCGTCGGTCGGGGGGTGGCCATGTTCACGCTGGACCGCGAGCAAGGTTCCTTCGTGCTGACACAGGAAAACGTGCAGATTCCCCCAGACACCCGGGAATTTGCCATCAACATGAGCAATATGCGCCACTGGGCCGAGCCGGTGCGCCG
>CAZATV010000207.1:0-2334 GCA_964488145.1 uncultured Polaromonas sp. | reverse complement strand
CCGAAGGGAATGACCGCCCAGGCGGCCAGGGCCGGCATGATGGTCATGATGGGGCCCAGGACAAACAATCCCTTGCTGGCCGCCGCCGGCATGATGATTTCCTTGGTCAGCAGCTTGAGCGCATCGGCAATAGGCTGCAGCAGGCCACCGGGCCCGACGCGGTTGGGCCCCAGCCGCACTTGGGTAAAGCCGATCGCCTTTCGCTCCCAGAGCGTGAGATAGGCCACGCAACCCATCAGCGGCAGCAAGACCGCCACAATCTTGATCAGGGTCCAGACCACCGGCCAGACCGTAGTGCCCAGCAGGCCCTGACCAGCCAGATAGATACTGTCGATCATGCGCTGACCTCCTGCTTGCTGGCTTGAGCCTGGCTGACACGCGCATCGACAGTCAGTTGCAGCGACGGAGCTCGACGCACGATGCCGTCGAGCTGGTAGATGGCCGCTGTGACCGGCTCTGCCGCCGAAGCCGAGCCAAGAGACCTGTCGAATGCCGACGCATTGCTCAGTCGCTCGCCTGGAACGAAACGGGCGCCCTCGCCTGCCGGGCCTATGGCCTGGACCAGGACCTCGGCTGCCGATTCCGCCTCAAAGCCCGGCAGTTGCAGCATCTGGCCCAGCACGCGCAAGACCTTCCAACCCGGTCTGGACTGCCCGGGTGGCTTGACCACCGCATGGAATCCCTGCACACGCCCCTCCGCATTGACAAAGGTGCCCGGCGTTTCAGTGAAGGCGGCAATGGGCAAAAGCACATCGGCCAGGTCCATATTGGCTCGGAAGGGGCTGAAGGACACCACCATCTCGGCCTTGGCAAGGGCCTGCCGGGCCGATGAACCAGCCGCCGAATCGAACACGGGCTCGGTATTGAACAGAAGCACCGCCTTGAGCGCGCCCGACAGCATCTGCCCGGCATGAAGCCCTCCGGCCTGTGGCTGGGCACCCACCCACTGGGCGCCCACCGTATTGGCCGCCTCGGTCAGGTAGCCCACGCTGGCTCCGGTCTGCGAGCCGATCCAATGGGCCAGCGCCAACAGATTGGAGGCCTGCGCGTGATGGGCCGCCGCATTGCCTAGCAAGATCGCCTTGCGATCGCCCGACTCCAAGGCCTGCGCCATGTCGCGGGCCTGCTGCGAAGGCTGGACCGCCGGCACACCCTCGGGCAAGGCAGATCCCTTGAGTTGTGCCAGTGCGGTCGCGATCTCGATCAGAGCGTCCTGCCAGTGGGACGAATCAGCCAGCCAGCTGTGGCGCAGCGGCATTGCCCAGGCGTCTTTACTGGCGAGCTGCCTGGACGCATTAAGGCTCATTACCGTCGCACCGCCCCGGGCAGCCTGCCGAATACGCAAGGCAAACAGCGGATGGTCTTTGCGCAGATTCGATCCGATCACCAGCACGGTCTGCAACGTCGATAAAGACGCGATCGAGGTGCCCAGCCAGCGTACCGCCGGCGCAGGCGAGAAATCGGCGCAGCGCAGGCGGTGATCAATGTTGTCGCTGCCCAGACGCCGCATCAGCAGGCCAGCCAGGTGTAACTCCTCGAGCGTGCTGTGCGGGCTGACCAACGCACCCAGGCTTGCCGGCCCGTGGTCGCGGCTGATCTGCTGCAGGCCGTTGCTCACATACTCCAGCGCAGTCTGCCAATCCACCTCGCGCCACTGCCCGCCCTGCTTGATCATGGGCGCCGTCAGCCGCTCCTCGCCGGTGAGCGCCTCATAGGAAAAGCGATCGCGGTCAGCAATCCAGCATTCGTTGACCTGCTCGTTTTCCAGTGGCAGAACCCGCATCACCCGGTTCTGTTTGACCTGCACCACCAGATTGGCTCCGGCCGAATCGTGCGGGCTGACGGACTTGCGCCGAGACAGCTCCCAGGTGCGGGCGCTGTAACGAAAGGGCTTGCTGGTCAGGGCGCCGACCGGGCAGATATCGATCATGTTGCCGGACAACTCCGAGTCGACCGACATGCCGACAAAGGTCTCGATCTCTGAATGTTCACCGCGATGGGACATGCCCAGTTCCATCGCTCCGGCCACTTCCTGTCCGAAACGCACGCAGCGGGTGCAGTGAATGCAGCGGCTCATTTCCTCCATGCTGATCAGCGGCCCCACATCCTTGTGGAGCACCACCCGCTTTTCCTCCTCGTAGCGCGAGCCACTGCCGCCGTAGCCCACTGCCAGGTCCTGCAACTGGCACTCGCCGCCCTGATCGCAGATCGGGCAATCGAGCGGGTGGTTGATCAGCAGAAATTCCATCACGCTCTTTTGCGCCTTGATGGCCTTGTCACTCTTGGTGTGCACCACCATGCCCTGGGTCACCGGCGTGGCGCAGGCAGGCATAG
>CAZATV010000206.1:0-2354 GCA_964488145.1 uncultured Polaromonas sp. | reverse complement strand
CGCGAAAGGAGCGAACTGATGCAGGTCGATCTCCTCAATGAACAAGGCCTGGCTGCCGCCAAGGTCGACGTGCCCGACACCGTGTTTGGCCGTGAGTACAACGAATCTCTGGTGCACCAGGTAGTGGTGGCCTTCCAGGCCAACGCCAGGCAGGGTACCCGCGCTCAGAAGGATCGCCAGCAGGTTAAACACTCGACCAAAAAGCCTTTCCGGCAAAAGGGAACTGGCCGTGCGCGTGCCGGTATGACGTCTTCCCCGCTGTGGCGTGGAGGCGGGCGTATTTTCCCGAACATGCCCGACGAGAACTTCACGCAGAAGATCAACAAGAAGATGTACCGCGCCGGCATGGCCTCCATCTTCTCGCAGCTGGCTCGCGAAGGCCGTCTGGCCGTGGTTGACTCGCTCAAGGTCGATTCGCCTAAGACGAAGGCGCTGGCTGATAAGTTCAAAGCCATGAACCTCAAGTCAGTACTGGTCATTGCTGATCAAGTCGACGAGAACCTGTATCTGGCCTCGCGCAACCTGCAGGACATCCTGGTGGTCGAGCCGCGTTATGCCGATCCGTTGTCGCTGGTCTTCTACAAGAAGGTGCTGGTGACCAAGGCTGCCATGGACCAACTCAAGGAGATGTTCGCATGAGCGCCGTCAAATTCGATGAAGGCCGCCTGATGCAGGTGCTGGTGGCGCCGATCGTGTCGGAAAAGGCCACCATGGTGGCCGAGAAGAGCAACTCCGTGTTGTTCAAGGTTCTGCAAGATGCCACCAAGCCGGAAATCAAGGCTGCGGTTGAACTCATGTTCAAGGTTGAGGTCAAGGCGGTATCCGTCCTCAACCAGAAGGGCAAGACCAAGCGCTATGGTCGTTCGGTCGGCCGCCGCGACAACGTGCGCAAGGCCTATGTGACGCTCAAGGCCGGTCAGGAGCTCAACTTCTCCGGGGAGGGCGCATAAATCATGGCTGTCATCAAGATCAAACCGACCACGCCCGGCCAACGCGGCATGGTCAAGATTTCCCGGGGTCACCTGCACAAGGGCGAGGGCTATGCACCCCTGCTCGAGCCGCAGTTCCAGAAATCGGGTCGTAACAACAACGGGCACATCACCATCCGTCACAAGGGCGGCGGGCACAAGCACCACTATCGGGTGGTGGACTTCCGTCGCAATAAGGATGCGATTCCGGCCAAGGTCGAGCGTATCGAGTACGACCCCAACCGCAGTGCCCATATTGCCTTGCTGTGCTACGCCGATGGCGAGCGCCGCTACATCATCGCCCCGCGTGGCGTTGAAGTGGGCAGCACGCTGATTAGCGGTTCAGAAGCGCCGATCCGCGCTGGCAATACGCTGCCGATTCGCAACATCCCGGTCGGCTCGACCATTCACTGCATTGAAATCCAACCCGGCAAGGGGGCGCAGATTGCGCGCTCGGCTGGTGCCTCGGCCACTTTGCTGGCCCGTGAAGGCGTCTACGCGCAGGTGCGTATGCGCTCGGGTGAAGTGCGCAAAATCCACGTGGAATGCCGGGCCACCATCGGCGAGGTCGCCAATGAAGAACACAGCCTGCGGCGTCTGGGCAAGGCCGGCGTGAAGCGTTGGATGGGCATCCGTCCGACGGTGCGTGGCGTGGTGATGAATCCGATCGACCACCCGCACGGTGGTGGTGAGGGCAAGACCGGCGAAGGCCGTCACCCGGTGGATCCGTGGGGTAACCTGACCAAGGGTTACCGCACCCGCAACAACAAGCGCACGCAGGTGATGATTGTTTCGCGTCGCAAGAAGTAAGGCCAGGACATGACTCGTTCACTCAAAAAAGGTCCTTTTGTTGACCATCATCTGCTGGCCAAGGCCGATAAGGCTGTGACCACCAAGGACAAGAAGCCGATCAAGACCTGGTCGCGCCGTTCCATGATCCTGCCCGAATTCATCGGCCTGACCATCGCCGTGCACAACGGCAAACAGCATGTGCCGGTCTACATCACCGACCAGATGGTCGGGCACAAGCTGGGTGAGTTCGCCCTGACCCGTACCTTCAAGGGTCATCCGGCAGACAAGAAAGTGCAGAAGAAGTAAGGAATGACCATGGAAACACGTGCAACCCTCAGGGGCGTTCGTCTGTCGGTCGACAAAGGCCGACTGGTGGCCGACCTGATTCGCGGCAAGAAGGTCGACCAGGCCCTGAACATTCTGAGTTTCACCCAGAAGAAGGCTGCTGTGATCATCAAGAAGGTGGTCGAGTCTGCCATTGCCAACGCCGAACACAACGACGGGGCTGACATTGATGAACTCAAGGTCAAGACCATTTACGTCGAGCAAGGCGCCACGCTCAAGCGTTTTTCTGCACGCGCCAAGGGCCGCGGC
>CAZATV010000205.1:0-2465 GCA_964488145.1 uncultured Polaromonas sp. | reverse complement strand
CCCAGCACCTTGGACCGGGCGCTGATTTGTGCCGTGTCTTTTCCCAGGGTTGAATGGCTCATGAATGTCTTGCTCCGAAGTTTCAGATGCGAATCACCTGACCGTTGATGCCGCTGAACAGGCAGCGCTGGTAGGCCAAGGCCACACGCGCGCCGCTGACGCACTCAAAGCCCGGGAAGGCGGCGCAGGCCGCCGCGGGCGTACCCTCCACCAGACTGGGGCTGACGACATTGATACGCCAGCCCTCAGGCAATTCGGTGGCAGCAGCGCGCACCCAGCTTTCGAGCGCGCCGTTGACCATGCTCAGCGCTGCGCCGCCGAGAATCGGTTCGGTGCTGGTGGTGCCTGAGGTCAGGGTGATGGATCCCCGGGGCTTGAGCACCTCGCGTGCAGCCAGGGCCAGATTCACCTGACCCATCAATTTGTCTTGTAAGCCGAGCCCGTAGATCGAAGCCTCCAGGGGGGCCGGCACCACATTCGACAAGGTCTGGAAATGGGCCCGGCCAGCCGTGGAGACAACCGCATCGAGGGGGCCGAGTTGCCGCAGGGTCTTCAGCACGGCGGCGGTATCGGTAAGGTCTAACTGAATTTCATCGGCCTCCATCGGCTCCTCCAGCCCGGCAGCGATCACCGTGTGATGAGCCTTGAGCGCCCGATGCACCCAGCGGCCGACCACGCCCCTGGCTCCCACCAGCAAGATCCTCTGCGGCCCGCTGTTCATGGCGGTGAAGGTTTCGTGTGACCGTTGTTGGCGTCGGGGGCGGCAAACAACTGCCCCGCGACCGCCCAGTCCTGATGCTGGACATCGCTGAACATGACGTAGACGTGGGCCGGATCGCAGTTGCAAACACGGGCCATGGTCTGCGTCATTTCCAGGGCCAGTTGCTGCTTGATTTCAGGGCTGCGGCCGGCCAGCATCTCGATACGTACGATGGGCATGGGGATTTCCTAGGTGAAAGACGGTTGGGTCCGCGAGGCTCGGGCGCTCTGGCGTGTGCTGCGGTCCAGCGCATAGTCGGCCAGATCCAGCGCAGCCGGTCGTCCGGCTAGGCTGTCGGCCAGCAGCTGGGCACTGCCGCATGCCAGAGTCCATCCGTAGGTCCCGTGTCCTACATTCAGATACAGGCCGCGGACGGGAGTGGCGCCGAGGATGGGCGTGCTGTCTGGCGTCATGGGCCGCAAACCCGACCAAAAGCGGGCGTTTGCCCGTGACACCGGTCCATAGAGGGTCTCGTACTGGCCGATCAGTTGTTCGCAGCGCTCGGTGTCGACCTCGCGATCGTGGCCCACCAGTTCGGCGCTGCCGGCCAGGCGTACCCGGTGACCCAGCCTTGCGATGGCCAGTTTGCTGGCCTCGTCAATCACCGCTGCGGCGGCGCCTGCGCGGGGCGCCACGTCCAGGGTCACGCTGTAGCCTTTGACCGGCACCACCGGCAGCTTCAGGATGGGCCTGAGCAGTGCCGTGCTCTCCACCCCCGTGGCCAGGACAAAGGCCTGGGCATCCCAGCGCCTTGGACCCGATCGCACCGCTTTCAACTGGCCCGCGCTGCGGTCCAATTCCAGTGCGTCGATACGCATGCCGGGTTCGAACTTCAAGCCCCGCCGGATGTTCCAGGCCAGCAGGCCTTGCACGAATTGCTCGCAATCGCCGTGAGCATCGTCCTTGACGTAAAGACCGCCGGCCAGCGAAACCGTCGGGCTCAGGAAAGGCTCAAGCGTGCGCACTTGGTCGGCCTCAAGCCAGCAAGCTTCTACCCCCAGGGCTTGCAGGGCTTGCAGGCGATCGTCGATCAAGCGCTGCTCTGGCCGGTGTCGAACGATCTGCAGCACACCCGAGCTCTGGAAGTCAAAGCGCAGCCCCGTGCGATCCAGAATCTTGTGCAGCTGCACCCGGCTGAGCAAGGCCAGCCGGACCATACGGCTGCGGTGATCTGCAAAATGCCGGGGGGTGCAATGGGCCAACAGATCGCGCAGCCAGCGCAGCTGGCTCCAGCTCCCGTCGGGGCGCCAGCGGATGGGTGCATCGCGCGTGACGAGGGCAGACAAAATCTGGCGCTGCAGCCCGGGCATGGCCCATGGGGCGCAGAAGCCAGCAGATACGAAGCCACCATTGGCCTGGCTGGTGCCCTGTGCGGCCGCCGCAGCCGCTTCGATGAGGACGACCTCATGCCCCTCATCCAGCAGGGCGTGGGCTGTTGTCACTCCGATGATGCCGGCCCCCACCACCACGACCTTGCGAGCGCTCATGTGGGCGCCCCTGACGATGTGCGGCCCCGTCGGCTATGCCCGCTTGCAGACACCTCAGTCGGCCGTGATCTTCAGATCGTTAATGGTCTTGATCAGTCGCGTGTAGTCTTCAGCGTTGACGCGGAAGAGTTGCTCGGGCGCACCGCCAGCGGGTCGGGCGCCGAACACCGCCATTTTTTCGATGACATCGGGCATTTTCAGAATCTCGTTGAGGTGTC
>CAZATV010000204.1:0-2478 GCA_964488145.1 uncultured Polaromonas sp. | reverse complement strand
GCTGGCAGATCGAGCAAATCGAAGACGGCCACAAAATCCAGCAGGCCACCGTGCTGTTCGACCCGGACACCGGCGAAACCCGCGCCATGCGCACCAAGGAAGACTCGGCCGACTACCGTTACTTCCCCGACCCTGACCTGCCGCCGCTGGTGATTGCGCCCGAGTGGATCGAGCGGGTGAAGGCCCAGATGCCCGAACTGCCACGGGTTATGGCGGCGCGTTTTGTGGCCGACTACGGCCTGCCCGAATACGACGCCACCACCCTCACCCAAAGCAAGGCCATGGCCGCCTACTTCGAAGCCACGGCCCAGGCTTGCACGAGCCCCAAGCTGGCCAGCAACTGGATCATGGGAGAGGTCTCGCGCCGATTGAATGCCGCTGACATCGGCATCGAGCAAGTGCCGGTCAGCGCCGAGCAACTGGCCGCCCTGATCGGCCGCATTGCCGACAACACCATCAGCAACAGCGCGGCCAAGCAGGTGTTTGACGCGCTTTGGACCGAAGGTGCAGACGCGGCTTCAGGCGCCGCGCGCGTAGACGCCATCATCGAGGCCAAAGGCCTCAAGCAGATGAACGACACCGGCGAGCTCGAAAAAATCATCGACGAAGTGCTGGCCGCCAACCCCAAGAACGTGGCCGAATACAAAGCCGGCAACGCCAAGGCCTTGAACGGGCTGGTCGGCCCGATCATGAAAGCCAGCAAAGGCAAGGCCAATCCGGCACAGGTCAATGCTTTGCTGCTGAAGAAGCTGGCTTAATTTTCCTTGTATTTTTAATTCTCCGTATTTAAAATGCAAGGATGTTTTTGCGCATCGCTCAGCCATTACTCGCCAGTGCGCTGACGTGGAGCCCAGCGGTGGCCATTTTGGGGCCGCGGCAGACGGGTAAGACAACGCTGGCGCGCGGCCTCTTGCAAACCCATGCCCATGCCTTGTATCTCGATCTGGAGTCGCCCCAAGACCGTGCCCGACTGGGCGAGGGCCCCCTTTTCTTGCAGGCGCACGCCGATCGACTGATCGTCCTGGACGAGGTCCAGCATGCGCCGGAGCTGTTTTCGGTCTTGCGCGGTGAAATTGACCGAGCCCGCCGACCCGGCCGCTTTGTGCTCTTGGGCTCCGCTTCGTTTGAACTGCTGCGGCAGTCGCAGTCCCTGGCCGGACGTTTGAGTTTGATCGACCTGTTTCCACTGCTGGTCGATGAAGTGGGCAGTGACCTCCAGACGCTACAGGACCTGTGGTTGCGCGGCGGCTTTCCACCGAGCTACACCGCTTTGAACGAACAGGCCTCTTGGAGCTGGCGCGAAGCCTTCATACGTCACCTACTGCACACCGACTTGCCCGCCCTGGGCCTGCGTGTCGACGAGGCAAGCCTGCGACGCTTCTGGCGCATGTTGGCTCACTTACACGGCCAGCTCTTCAACGCATCGGCCGTGGCCAATTCGCTGGACGTCAGCGCGCCCACCGTCAACCGTTGGCTGGATCACATGGTCGGTGCCCTGCTGGTCAGACGGCTAGAGCCCTTTCATGCCAACCTTGGCAAACGTCTGGTCAAGTCTCACAAGGTGTATGTGCGTGACAGTGGCCTTCTGCATAGCCTGCTTGGCCTGCCCAGCGTGGCCGACCTGCAGGGTCACCCCATGGCCGGCGCATCCTGGGAAGGCTTTGTGATTGACCAGATCGCCGCTCACCTGCCCGCAGGGGCCAGCCTGTCTTTTTACCGAACCGCTGCCGGCGCCGAGTTGGATGTGGTGGTCGAGGCCGGACAGCGACGCATCGGCTTTGAAATCAAGTTCAGCGTCGCGCCCAAGGTCAGCAAAGGGTTCTGGCAGTCTCTGCAAGACTTGCGACCCGACCAAACCTACATCGTGGCTCCGGTGCAGCAGCGCTGGCCCTTTGCCGAAGGGGTCGAGGTGATCCCGGTCGGCGAGATTGCCAGCGTATTGAGCCCCCCGCGCTTTTGACGCCAGGGTGCGCCAGTTCTTGCAAGCGCTGTGGGCGTGCGCGGTGTTCTCAGACGCTGATGTTCAGGCTTGGTGAAATCGGTTCTCGAAACCGAGCCGGCCCGGCTGGACCGCCAACGCCTCAGCCGTCACCTCGACACGCTGCTTCAGTCCCTTCATGATCCGGCAACTGCAGCCTTGGCATGAAAACCTGGCCAAACGGCAGGTCAAGGCACCGAAGATTTACTTCCGGGATACCGGCCTGCTCCATGCCATGCTCGGTGTACGGCAGTTGCCGCAACTCTTGGCCCACCCCTTGTCGGGCGCCAGTTGGGAAGGCTTTGTGCTCGGACAGGTGCTTTGCATTGCACAACCCGATCAGGCCTATTTCTGGGCCACCCACCAGGGCGCAGAAATCGACTTGCTGATGTTCAAGGACCAGCAACGCATAGGCGTGGAGTTCAAGCGCAGCGATGCGCCGGGCTTGACGCCCAGCATGCGCGTGGCGATGAACGACCTCAAGCTTGATAAGCTGTATG
>CAZATV010000203.1:0-2480 GCA_964488145.1 uncultured Polaromonas sp. | reverse complement strand
ATATCCACCGCGATTTCGGTGCCCACGGCCACGCCCGAGTAACGCCCGGTCTTGGCATGCGAGAGTCCCAGAACCAGGTCCTGGGCCCAGGAGGGAGCCACCAGGCTGGCCGCCAGGCTGGCAATGACAAGCAGTCTTTTTTTCATCGTGCACTCCATTGAAGTTTCAAGAACCCAGGTAAGCCTCGGCCATCCGCGGATCATCGGCCAGCGATGAGGCATCCCCTTGCAAAACCAGCCGCCCCAACTCAAGCACATAAGCTCTGTGGGCGGTAGCCAGAGCCATATGTGTGTTCTGTTCAACCAGCAGGATGGACAGTCCCTCCCGGTTGAGATCGCTGATCAGTTTGAAAAGCGCCTTCACCAGCAGCGGGCTCAAGCCCAGTGAGGGCTCATCGAGCATCATCACGGCCGGCCGACTCAGCAACGCCCGTCCAATGGCCAGCATCTGTTGCTCGCCGCCCGACAGTACCGAGGCGGGCATGTCGCGTCGCTTGGCCAGGTTGGGGAAGCGCTCGTAAATCGCCTCGATTTCCGCATCAACCTTGTCCTTGCGGGTGTAGGCTCCCATCAATAGGTTGTCGTGGACCGTCAGGCTCACAAAGATCTGACGGCCCTCGGGCACCATGACCAAGCCCTCGCTGACCCGGCGGGCGGCGCTGTGGCTCAGGATGGACTGCCCCTTGAAAAGCACCTCCCCATTGACCGGTCGCACCACGCCCTGCAGCGCCTTGAGTAGCGAGGTCTTACCAGCGCCGTTGGCACCCAGCACCGCGACGATTTCCCCGGCCTCCACCTTCAGCGACAGGTTCTGTACCGCCTGCGTGCGGCCGTAACTGACACAAAGATCGCGGGCTTCAAGCATGGCGGCGCTCCATGGCATCAGGCGTTCCCAGATAGGCCTCGAGCACGGCTGCATCCTGTTTTACTGCCTCGGGGGTGCCGTCAAAGATTTTGCGTCCAAAGTTCAGCACTACCACATGGTTACACAGGTGCCGCACAAAAGGCATGTCGTGTTCAACCACCAGCAAGGTCACGCCGCTGTCGGAGACGCTCTGCAGCAGCAGCCGCAGTTCCTCGGTTTCCACACTGTTCAGACCGGCCGCTGGCTCGTCCAGCAGCAGGATCTTGGGCTCGGCCATCAGGGCGCGCACCACTTCGATGCGCTTTTGAATGCCATAGGGCAGGTCGGCGACGACCTGCCCGGGGTAGGTGTCCAGACCGGCGCGCGCCAGGGCCTGCCGCGCTCGCTCGGTGGCCTTCGCACTGGTCACCCGCTCCCACGGCCGGCTGCGGTGGTGTTCGCCCAGCATCACGTTTTCCAAAGTGGACAGGTGCGGCATCAGCCGAATGTTCTGGAACGAACGGGCGATGCCGTGACGCACGCGATGGGCCACCGACATCTGGGTGATGTCCTCGCCCAGGGCGATGATGCGGCCACCATCGATCGGATAAACGCCCGAGATCAGGTTGAAGATGGTGGACTTGCCAGCCCCATTGGGTCCGATCAGCGCGGTGCGGCTGCCCGCAGGGACCGAGAAGCTCACATCGTCGATCACCTTCAGACCGCCAAAGGACTTGCTAACCCCCTCCAGTTGCATCACCGTACTCATGTGGACACCTGCGCTTTGCGTGCGCCGCTCCAGCGCTCAACCAGGGTGCGCGTGATCACCCCCTGAGGTCGCAGCATCATGATCAGAACCACCGCCACGCCAAAGAAAATATAGCGGCCACCCTCCAGAAACTTCAGCGAGGGATCCAGGCCGGCAAGCTTGCGCAGCGCCTCGGGCACCAGGGTGAAAAACACCGCGCCGAACAGCGGCCCCCATACCGTCTGGGTGCCCCCCATGAGCACATACAGCAGCACATAAATGCTGAACAGCACGCCGGTCGATTGCACATCGATGAAGTTGAACTGGTGTACCAGCAAGCCGCCCCCCAGGCCACCGATGGCCCCGCCAATGGTCAGGGCCATGACCTGGGTCATGCGCAGGTGCACACCAAAAAGGTGGGCCACGCTTTCATCGTCATGGATGGCCCGCACCGACAGCCCGAAGCGCGTGCGCATCAGCCAGGCCACAAAGATCACGGTGCCCAGGGCGCAGGGCACCACCACGGGCAAGCCGGCGTAGGCCATCACCGACAGGCCGGCCGCACCGCCTAGGGCGGGAATGTTCAGCAGCACACCGCCGACGACCTCGGCAAAGGCAAAGGTGGCCAGCACCATGTAGATGCCGCGGGTGCGCAGGATCGGAAAGGCAATCAGGAAGGCCACCAGCCCGGCCATGGCCGATCCCAGGATCAGGGCGGGCGCCAAAGGCAGGTCATAGAGCGAGGTCAGGGCACCGGCGGTGTAGGCTCCGACCAGCACAAAACCCGCTGCCCCCAGGTTGAGCAGACCGGCCGATCCCGGCACGAACACCGAGTAGGCCACGATGATGTTGATGGCCAGCATCGCAAGCAGGCCGCTGAGATAGCCGG
>CAZATV010000202.1:0-2527 GCA_964488145.1 uncultured Polaromonas sp. | reverse complement strand
CCGAGGAATTGCTGAAGAAGGCGCTGGAGATCAACCCAAGTGGCATCGACAGCAATTACTTCTATGGAGAATTTCTCATTGAGAACAAACGTGTCAGCGAGGGCATTGTGCATTTGGAGCGCGCCTTGCAGGCACCGGCCCGCGCGGGTCGCCACATCGCCGACACGGGACGCCGCGAAGAAGCCCGAACCCTGCTGGCCAAGAGCACCGGCAAGTAAAGGGCCTTACTCAGCGGTCAATGCAGCCACCCAAGCTGAGCCCTGTTCGGGCGCGCGATAACGCAGGACCAGTCCGTGCAACTGGGCAATCCGAAAGGCGATGGAGGCGCCCAAACCGCTGCCCGCCTCCGGCTGACCATCGGGGCGGTAGAAACGTTCTCCAAGACGCGCGTATTGATCGGGCGGCGGTCCCTCGGTTTCGTTTTCCACCGAGACACGATCGCCATTAAAACGCAGCGTGACCGTGCTGCCAATCGGCGAGTAGCGGCAAGCGTTGTCGAGCAGATTGCGCAACAGGACCGACATGAGTTGCGGGTCTCCCCGCCACGCCGGCCCTTGTGGTTCGCTTGCGTCGGGCCAAAGACATTCCAGCTGGATCCGACGCCGCTCAACCACGGGCAGAACGGCACTGATGGCTTCACGAGCCAAGTCGGCCCACTGCAGCCAATCTTGCTTTTGCAAACCCTGGGCCGCGTCCAGTCGCGACAGGCGTAGCAACTGATCCACCAGGCGGCTCATGCGGTCGATCCCCGCCCGCATGGCTTGTGCAGCTTGCGCCTGCTCAGCCGAGTCGACGCTGCGGTCTAGGCACTCCCATTGGGCGCTGAGAACCGCCAGCGGTGTGCGCAACTCGTGGGCGGCATCGGCGGTAAATCGCCGCTCGCGGTCCAGGGCTCCCGCGATTCGCTCAAACAATCCGTTCATGGCCTGTAGCATGGGCTGTAATTCCACCGGAGCCGAAGTCACAGGCAGGGGATCGAGGTCATGCGCGTGGCGGTGCTGTAAATCACGGGTCAAATCGCGCACCGGGTTCAAAGCCTGCTTCACCGCCCAGCCCATAGCCACCAGCAGAATCGGGAGCATCAGCAGCCAGGCAATGAGCTGACTGGCGATCAGCTCGTAGACGAGTTCATCGCGCTCGTGCAGGCTCTGTCCGGCTGCAACCACCCAGGCGCCATCGGGAGCCTGCAGGTAGTACGCCCGCCAAGGCTTGGCATTGATCTGCAGATCCACAAAGCCGACCCGGTCTACACTTGGGGGCAGCTGCGCCCCTTCCCGGTCCACAAGGACGGGCTTGCCCTCTCGGTCCCAAACTGCAACCGCAAAATCATCCAGGTCGGCAGCCCCGCCGGGGGCCGCCAGCGGCGAATCCGATGCAAAAGCCTCAGGACCGACGCCCACCAAGGTTAGCTGTATTTGTCGGGCGAGCCGGATCATTTCCGAATCAAACAGCTCGTTGACTTCGGCTCGTGCCTGAAACAAGGAAACAGCCACAGCCAACAGCCACACCGCAGGCGCGCTGATGAGCAGGTACATCATCAGGCGCCGCCGCAAACTCATGAAAGCTCCTCGATCGAGCCCAGGGCATAGCCCAGCCCGCGGATGGTGCGCACCAGAGGAGGCGTTAACTTTCGCCGCAGGTGGTGAATGTGCACTTCCAGCGCATTACTTTCTGGCTCCCCGCCTCGCCAGTCGTAAAGCTGCTCAAGCAACTGTGTCTTGGATAACACCTTGCTGGGGTTCTTGAGGAACACCTCCAGCAACACCGTTTCTCGCGCTGTCAGGTCCACAGGCTGCCCGCGCCACAGCACCACCTTGCTGGCGGGGTTGTATGTCAGCGCCCCATGGGTCCAATCGGGCTGGGGCGAGCGTCCGCTGGCACGCCGCATCACAGCGCGCAGACGCGCATCGAGTTCGCTCAGGGATATCGGTTTGATGAGATAGTCATCGGCTCCGACATCGAGCCCCTCGATGCGCTGATCCACCGCATCGCGCGCGGTCAAGACGAGCACCGGCAAGGACCTGCCATGCGTTCGCCAGCGCCGCAGCCACACCAGGCCGTCGGCATCGGGCAGGCCCAGATCCAGAACCACAGCGTCATAGCTGGTGTCGCCCAAGGCCGCATCGGCCTGCACTCCGGCAGAGAACCAGTCCACCACATGGCCCTCGGCCCGCAGACCGGCACTCAAAGCTTCGCCCAATTGAGCATCGTCTTCAAGAACAAGCAGGCGCATGGGTAAGGGCTCGGATCAGGTGAGGCCTTCCACAGCGAGCATCGGCTCGCCGGCGACGCCTATCAACCCGCCTACGCGGCATCTTACTGGATCGGCCCCTGCGCCCCTGAACCGGCGCCGAGGCCACGGGCGCTCCCCGGTGTCTGCAAAGAGCCCGAGGGACAAACCAGTGCATCAGCGTTAAAGTGGGGTTTTTGAGCACCCAAGCCATGCCAGCAGACCCCCCCAACAGCGCCGGTAACGGCGCAAGCGCCCCGGTGTCTTCACCCGGGCATATCCGGCTGACGTCCCATT
>CAZATV010000201.1:0-2535 GCA_964488145.1 uncultured Polaromonas sp. | reverse complement strand
CGGTAGCAGGCTGGCCAGGTCCGCTGCTGCGTTACCCAGGGTCTCTTGCGCCCGGGCGCGTTGCGCCGGCGTGGTGCTGGCATGCAATTGCGAGAGCAGTTGGCAGCTTTGCTGGCGCAGGCTCATCAGGCGTGCGCGCTCAGCCGGCTCCTGGGGATCGAGCTGGCGCGAAAGCAGGGCCCCTAGCGTGGCGCGGGACTGTTCCAGTGAACTCTGGCTTTGCGAGAGGCTGCGCAGGGTCTGCAAGATGTCCTGCTGGCGTCTGATTCGCACCTCAAGGGCCTGCCGGGTGTCCCAGGGCGCGGTCATCAGCGCCTTGCGCAGAGCCTGCTCCTGCGCCCGACCCATGGAGCCGTACAGCCAGCCGGCCCGAGACAAGCCCGAATCGAGCCGTGCCTGTAGCAATTCCTGCGGCGAGACATCCACGTACTTCTCACGGAACTTGCGGTTGCTCTTGGCAAACTGCCGCTCCATTTGGGTCAGCTGTCGCGGCGTCAGACGCGACAGCACTTGCAGTGCGGGCGGATCCAGCGCCTGCACCATACCCGACAACGCCGCCGCACGTTGCCAGGCCTCATCGATCATGCGGCAGACCTGTTCACTGCTCATTTCGCCGGCCATCGGTCGCTGCCAGCTGCGCATCAGCTCGATATAAGAGGCCAGTTGTTCGCGCCGATGCCATTCGTGCACCTGATGCACGGCCTGCCGCAGGGTGGTGCTGTCTTCTCCCTGCACCTCCAGGTAGTCGGTCAGCCACCACCAAGCCACCTCGTGACCGTTGTTGTAGGCCAGCCGGACAGCACTGCAGCCGCTCAGCAGGGCCAACAGCAGGCCTGCGCTGATAATCCTCAAAAGTTTCAGGGGCCCGGCGCCCAGGGAAAAGGACATGGCAAAGATGAGCGAAACGACGGACAAGCGCCCTGTGGATGTGGTGATCATGGCCGCGGGCAAAGGCACGCGCATGAAGAGCGAAACCCCTAAAGTGTTACACCGTTTGGGCGGCCGTGCTCTGCTGGCGCATGTGCTTGACACCGCCATACAGTTATCGGCCCGCCGGGCGGTGGTGATCGTCGGTCATCAGGCCGAACACGTGCAGGCCGCAGTCGCGGAGCTGGCCTTGCCTGGGCTGGATTTGTCCTTTGCCCTGCAGGAACCCCAGCTGGGCACCGGGCATGCGGTGCAGCAGGCGCTGCCCTCGCTGGACGATGAGGGCGTCACGCTGGTGCTCTCGGGCGATGTGCCCCTGACCAGCCCGGACACCTTGCGGGCTCTGCTGGCTCTGTGTCAGGGCTCACGGCTGGCCCTGCTCACCCTGCAGCTGTCCGATCCCACCGGCTACGGCCGCATCGTTCGGCAGGGCGCCGATGTGCAGGCCATCGTTGAGCACAAGGACGCGACGGCCGAGCAGCGGCGCATCACCGAGGTCTACAGCGGCATCATGGCCGTGCCCACTGCCTGCCTGCGCCGGTGGCTGGCCCGCCTGGACAACCGCAATGCCCAGCAGGAGTATTACCTCACTGACATCGTTCGCTTTGCAGTGGCCGATGGTGCATCGGTGGTGGCCCACTGTATCGATAACCCCACTGAGGTGGCCGGAGTCAACAGCCCGGCCCAACTGGCCGAACTCGAGCGCGTGTATCAGCGTGCCCAGGCCGAACGGCTGATGCTGCAAGGGGTGCGACTGGCCGATCCAGCCCGTTTTGACATGCGCGGCCAGTTGATTTGCGGCACTGATGTCGAAATTGATGTGGGCTGCATTTTTGAGGGCCGGGTCGAGTTAGGGGCGGGCGTGAAGGTTGGAGCCTATTGCGTGATCGCCAATGCCCGCATTGCTGAAAGCGCGGTGATTGCGCCGTTTACCCATATCGATGGCGAGGCGACTGGGGTAGAAGTGGGTGAGGGTGCCAGTGTCGGTCCCTTTGCCCGCCTGCGTCCCGGGGCGCGCCTGGGTCGGCAGGTGCACATCGGCAACTTTGTGGAAGTCAAGAACAGCACTCTGGCTGAAGGCGCCAAGGCCAATCATCTGGCCTATCTCGGCGACGCCACCGTCGGAGCGCGGGTTAACTATGGCGCTGGCAGCATCACGGCCAACTACGACGGCGCCAATAAACATCGTACCGTGATCGAAGACGATGTCCATGTGGGCAGTAACTGCGTGCTGGTGGCGCCGGTCACCCTGGGGGCAGGCGGCACCATCGGTGGCGGCTCGACCATCACCAAGGACACCGCGCCCGGCGCCCTCACAGTTGCTCGTGGCAAGCAGGTGTCAGTCGCCAACTGGCAGCGGCCTCAGAAAAAGCGCTAAGCCAGCGGGCCCTCAGGGCTGCTTATTGCCGCGAGGGCGCGGCTCCTACCAGAGCAAGACCCTCGCCGCGAGGGCGCGGCTCCTACGCCTTCTTCCGCAATTGCTGCGCCCGATGAGCGCACGCACTGGGCTTGTGGGAGCGCCGCCCCCGGCGCGATGCGGTGACCCATGCGCCAGGGCGGATCAACACGGGACGATCGCCGCGAGGGCGCGGCTCCCACCAGAGCAAG
>CAZATV010000200.1:0-2538 GCA_964488145.1 uncultured Polaromonas sp. | reverse complement strand
TGACCATGAATTTGGGCACCACAAACAGGCTGATGCCTTTGACCCCTTCGGGCGCGCCGGTGACGCGCGCGAGCACCAGGTGCACGATGTTCTCGGCCATGTCGTGCTCACCGTAGGTGATGTAAATCTTGGTGCCGAAAATCTTGTAGCGGCCATCGGGCTGGGGCTCGGCCCGGGTGCGCACGGCAGCCAGATCGGAGCCGGCCTGAGGCTCCGTCAGGTTCATGGTGCCGGTCCACTGACCACTGACCAGTTTTTCCAGGTAGGTGGCCTTCAATTCATCAGAACCGGCGGTCAGAAGGGCCTCAATGGCGCCATCCGTCAGCAAGGGGCAAAGCGCAAAACTCATATTGGCCGCATTGAGCATTTCGCCGCAGGCCGCACCGATGGTCTTGGGCAGGGCCTGCCCACCAAACTCGGCCGGGTGCTGCAGGCCCTGCCAGCCGCCTTCGGCATACTGCTTGAAGGCCTGCTTGAAGCCCGGCGTGGTGTGAACCACCCCATTTTTGAGGGCCGAGGGATTGCGGTCGCCCTCCCAGTTCAGCGGAGCCAGCACTTCCTGGTTGAAGCGTGCGCATTCTTCAAGTACCGCCTGCGCGGTGTCGAAACCCGCCTCTTCAAAGCCGGGAATGCGAGCAATCTCATCGATGCCGGCCAGATGCTTGATGTTGAAGAGCATGTCCTTGACGGGGGCGATGTAGCTCATGGTCGGGTCTTTCATTCAAAAGCAGAGAAAGTCAGAGGTCTCTGGCAGCAGCGGTCGTTGGCAGAGATGGCAGGCTAAAAAAAAGGCATCCTCCGGATGCCTTGGGTTTTGGATACGAAACTCAGAGTTTGCTCACCAGCTCAGGCACAGCGGCAAAAAGATCGGCCTCCAGACCGTAGTCGGCGACGCTGAAGATCGGCGCCTCCGGGTCCTTGTTGATGGCCACGATCACCTTGGAGTCCTTCATGCCGGCCAGGTGCTGGATGGCGCCGCTGATGCCGCAGGCCACGTACAGCTGGGGCGCGACGATCTTGCCCGTCTGACCCACCTCCCAATCATTGGGCGCATAGCCCGCGTCCACTGCAGCCCGACTGGCGCCTAGCGCAGCGCCGAGCTTGTCGGCCAGCGGCGTCATCACTTCATTGAATTTCTCGGCGCTGCCCAGGGCGCGGCCACCGGAGACGATGATCTTGGCCGCGGTGAGCTCAGGCCGGTCGCTCTTGGACAGCTCGCTGCCCACATAGCTGCTCTTGCCGCTGTCGGCCACCGCCGCTGCAGTTTCCACCGCGGCGCTGCCTCCGGTGGCTGCAGCGTCAAAGCCGGTGGTGCGCACCGTGATCACCTGGATCGCATCGCTGCTTTGCACGGTGGCAATCGCGTTGCCCGCATAAATCGGGCGCTCGAAGGTGTCTGGGCTGATCACCTTGGTCACGTCCGACAGCTGGGCCACATCGAGACTGGCTGCGACCCTGGGCGCCACGTTCTTGCCCGAAGCGGTGGCCGGAAACAGGATATGGCTGTAGTTCTGGGCTATAGCCAGCACTTGGGCAGCCAAATTTTCAGCCAGGCCATGGGCCAGGCCGGCGGCCTCGGCGTGGATGACCTTGCTCACCCCGGCGATCTGGGCCGCGGCCTGAGCGGCCCCGGCTGCGTTGTGCCCGGCCACCAGCACATGCACCTCGCCGCCGCACTGGACAGCCGCGGTGACGGTGTTGAGGGTGGCCGGCTTGAGGCTGGCGTTGTCATGTTCAGCAATAACCAGGGATGCCATAGATCAGACTTTCAGGGATTGAATGCGTTCAGCACAGCACAAAGCCTCACAGGACTTTGGCCTCGTTCTTGAGCTTGTCCACCAGAGCCGTCACATCGGCCACCTTGACCCCGGCCCCACGCTTGGGCGGCTCGCTGACCTTAAGGGTCTTGATGCGCGGCTTGACATCGACGCCCAGGTCCTCGGGTTTGAAGGTATCGAGCTGCTTTTTCTTGGCTTTCATGATGTTGGGCAGCGTGACATACCGCGGCTCATTAAGGCGCAGGTCGGTGGTGATGATGGCCGGCAAGCCCAGCGAGAGGGTTTCGATACCGCCGTCGACCTCGCGGCTGACGGTGGCCTTGTCGCCGGCAATCTCAACCTTAGAGGCAAAAGTGGCCTGCGGCCAGCCCAGCAGGGCCGCGAGCATCTGGCCGGTCTGGTTGCAGTCGTCGTCAATGGCCTGCTTGCCCAAAATAACAAGCTGCGGGCCTTCTTTTTCAACCAGGGCTTTGAGCAGCTTGGCCACCGCCAGCGGCTGCAGTTCTTCGGTCGTCTCCACCAGAATGCCTCGGTCGGCGCCGATGGCCATGGCCGTGCGCAGCGTCTCCTGACACTGCGTCACGCCGCAGGAAACGGCAATCACCTCGGTGGCGGCGCCCTTTTCCTTCAGGCGCGTGGCCTCCTCGACCGCAATTTCGTCGAAGGGGTTCATGCTCATCTTCACATTGGCAATATCCACGCCACTACCGTCAGACTTGACGCGCACCTTCACGTTGTAGTCGACCACGCGCTTGACAGG
>CAZATV010000199.1:0-2566 GCA_964488145.1 uncultured Polaromonas sp. | reverse complement strand
GGCCCTGCTGGACCGGATGGAGGTCATCCGCCTGGCCGGCTACACCGAGGACGAAAAAACCAGCATCGCGCTGCGCTACTTGCTGCCTAAGCAGCTCAAGAACAACGGCGTCAAGGACGGCGAGCTTGAAGTCTCCGAGGCCGCAGTCCGCGATATCGTGCGCTACTACACCCGCGAGGCGGGCGTGCGCTCGCTCGAGCGCGAGCTCTCAAAGATTTGCCGCGAGGTCGTCAAGGGCATCCAGCTCAAGAAGATGGAGCCCAAGGTCACCGTGGGACCGGAGAACCTCAATGATTTCCTGGGGGTGCGCAAATTCAATTTCGGTCGTGCCGAGAAAACCAATCAGATCGGTCAGGTGGTTGGTCTGGCCTGGACCGAAGTGGGCGGCGACTTGCTCACCATCGAGGCGGCCCTTATGCCCGGCAAGGGCCTGATCACCCGCACCGGCTCCCTGGGCGACGTGATGAAGGAATCGGTCGAGGCGGCCCGTACCGTGGTGCGCAGCCGCTCTCGCATTCTGGGTATCAAGGACGAGATGTTCGACAAGCGTGACATTCACATCCACGTGCCAGACGGTGCCACGCCCAAGGACGGCCCCAGCGCAGGCGCGGCCATGACCACCGCCTTTGTCTCTGCGCTCACTGGCATTCCGGTGCGCAGCGATGTGGCCATGACCGGCGAGATCACTCTGCGTGGCGAGATCACCAGCATCGGCGGCCTGAAAGAAAAGCTGTTGGCCGCCCTGCGCGGCGGTATCAAGACGGTGATGATTCCGGAAGAAAACGCCAAGGATTTGCAGGAGATCCCAGACAACGTCAAGAGCGGGCTGGAAATCATTCCGGTCAAGTGGATCGACCAGGTGCTGCAGGTTGCCCTGGAGCGCCAACCGCTTCCGTTGAGCGAGGAAGAGGTCGCCGCTGCTGCTGCGGCAGCCGCCGCAACCGCCGCCCAGGCCGGTAGCTTGGCGCCGACTGCCGGGGTGGTGATCGATCCGGTCAAGCACTGATCGGATCGATCCCATTGACTTTGGCAAAGGCCCGTCGGCTCAGCCGTAAAAATTACGGCTATAATGCGCTTCCTCGCGGGAATAGCTCAGTTGGTAGAGCGCAACCTTGCCAAGGTTGAGGTCGACGGTTCGAGACCGTTTTCCCGCTCCAGTTTCAAAAGGGCAGCACCTCAAAAATGCTGTCCTTTTCTATTCGCAAGCCCCCAAGGGCAGTTGCAATGGACAGTCCCCAGGCACCGTGTCCGGGGGTCTCGCATCAGGAACACGGCGCGGTAGCAAAGCGGTTATGCAACGGATTGCAAATCCGTCTAGCCCGGTTCGACTCCGGGCCGCGCCTCCAGCACACACGCATCACTGAAGCTTCGGTGGTGCGTTTTTTTTTCGTCGAAACGCTGTATCGATAAAATCCGCAGCCTCTGAGTTGCGAGTCGGTCACGACGTGGAGCGCCATCCGATGACTGTTCCCAAATTTAAGCAGGAGCCGCTCCGTTCGTTTCGGGAATTCCCGCCTGAGGTGATGGTCGAGCGGGCCCGGGGTTTCTATGAAGAGATGGTCAGGCGGCGCAGTGTGCGCGATTTTGATGCGCGTCCGGTGCCGCGGGAGGTGATCGACCATTGCTT
This sequence comes from uncultured Polaromonas sp., assembly GCA_964488145.1. Classification (GTDB taxonomy): domain Bacteria; phylum Pseudomonadota; class Gammaproteobacteria; order Burkholderiales; family Burkholderiaceae_C; genus Polaromonas. Next base: position 939 of record CAZATV010000199.1, on the reverse strand, counting down.
GCTGGCTGCGGGGACCGCGCCCTCGGGGGCCAATCAGCAGCCCTGGTTCTTCAGTGTCATTACCGATCCGGCGCGCAAGCAGCGCATTCGTCATGCGGCTGAAAAGGAAGAACGCGACTTCTATGCGGGCAGGGCGCCGCAGGAGTGGCTGGATGCGCTGGCTCCGCTGGGCACCGATCCCAACAAACCTTTTCTGGAAGAAGCGCCGGTTCTGGTGGCCATCTTTGCCCAGAAATATGGCGTGCGGCCCGACGGTAGCCGCTTTTCGCATTACTACGTTCCGGAATCCGTGGGCATTGCCACCGGTTTTCTGATTGCCGCGCTACACCATGCGGGTCTGGCCACCTTGACGCACACCCCGAGCCCGATGGGCTTCCTCAATGAAATCTGCGGTCGCCCCGCATCGGAAAAGCCGGTGATTCTTCTGGTGGTGGGCTATCCCAAGGACGGATGTCTGGTGCCGGTGCAGGGTGGCGTCAAGAAGCCCCTCTCGCAACTGCTTGCTTGGCTCGACGCTTGCGATTGAGGCCGGTCGGCCCACAGGGCGGCTCGGTCAGCGGATGAACTGATCGATATAGCTTTCGCCCAGACCGTTGGCGGCGTAGTGCCGGCGGCATTTGTCGATGCGGGTGAAGACGTCGTCGAAGCCGGTGCACTGGCCGTCTGGGTCCACGTAGATCATGGCACCATTGACCTGGAAGAACGTGATCATCTCTTCCACACCGGCATCGACCACCAGGGTATGCGTCTCGCCCGGCGCTTCGTAGACATAGCTGCCTTCGGTGGCCACCCAGTCATGCTCGAGGTAGCGCCAGCTGCCCTTGAGCACCAGACCATGAACCGGTTGCGGATGGCGATGACGCGACAGCACGCCGGCTCGCCGAACCCGCAGCAGGTTCATCCAGTAGCCCCGGCTGGCCGACAGGCACAGGGGGCGAA
>CAZATV010000198.1:0-2574 GCA_964488145.1 uncultured Polaromonas sp. | reverse complement strand
CGCCACCGTGCGCAACCACAGCGCCACCCACCTGATGCACAAGGCCCTGCGAGAGGTGCTGGGCAGCCATGTGCAGCAAAAGGGTTCGCTGGTCAACGCCGAGCGAACCCGCTTCGATTTTGCGCACCCTGCACCGGTCACCGATGAGCAGATTCGCCAGATCGAAGCGCGGGTCAATGCCGAGATTCTCGCCAATGCCCAGGCACAGGCGCGTGTAATGGACATTGAGTCGGCCCAGAAAACCGGCGCCATGATGCTCTTTGGCGAAAAGTATGGCGAGACCGTTCGGGTGCTGGACATCGGTTCAAGCCGTGAACTGTGCGGCGGCACCCATGTGAAGGCCACGGGCGACATTGGTCTGTTCAAGGTGGTGGCCGAAAGCGGCGTGGCCGCGGGCGTGCGCCGGATCGAAGCAGTCACCGGCGAACATGCGCTGGCCTACCTGCAATCCCTGGAAGCCACCGTGGCGCAGGCCGCCGCCAGCCTGAAGGCGCCGGTCGAGCAGCTCGGTGCTCGGATTGTGCAGGTGCTCGATCAGGTCAAAACCCTGGAAAAAGAGCTTGCGGCTCTCAAAGGCAAGATCGCCTCCAGCCAGGGCGACGACTTGCTGGCGCAGGCGGTCGATGTGAAGGGCCTGAAGGTCTTGGCCGCGCGCTTGGAGGGCGCTGATGCCAAGGCCCTGCGTGAGACCCTCGATAAGCTCAAGGACAAACTCAAGACAGCGGCCATCGTGCTGGCGGCGGTCGATGGCGAGAAGGTTCAGATTGCCGCCGGCGTGACCGCCGACAGCATCGGCAAAGTCAAGGCCGGCGATCTGGTCAACTTTGTGGCCCAACAAGTCGGCGGCAAGGGCGGTGGCAAGCCCGATATGGCCATGGCCGGTGGCACCGATGCCAAAGCGCTCCCGCAAGCCCTGGCCAGTGTGCAGGGCTGGGTGGCGAACAGGCTTTGATCGGCTGGCTGGTGCGCCGTCGGGTTTTTCGTGGTCTTCAACGGCGTTGTGATCGCCCCCGGCTGGAGGCTTGAGTTGATGGTGTCCCAAGATCGGCGGTCTCTAACCCCTCGCCGGTATGGGCTTGGCGGTCTTGTGCTGGCCGCAGCGGTGTTGACGGGCTGTGCAACGCCCCAGGAAAAAGCCATCACCGCCCACTGTGAGGCCGAGGGCATGCGCATCATCCCGCAGCAACTGGCGACTCAGCAGGTCATGCGATCCTTTCATGTCGGCGACCGTGTGGCCGGTTTTCGCAATGTTTGCAGGACGGAAACCCGCGACTCCAAGGACGCCAAGGGCACCGAGATCAAGATCCGAGAGACCCTCTGCCGTGATGAGCCCATCTTGCAGCCGGTTTACCAGCAGCGTCAGGTCAGTGAAGTGGTCGATCTCAATTTGACTCAGCGTCAGAGCTTTGTCCGATCCTGCTCAGCGCAAGCCAAGGCGCAGGGCCTGTTTTCGCATCTCAAGTGAATGAGCGGAGCGATCCGCGCGGCGGCAGGCCCCGGCGGGTGCGCTTGATCGCCTCAAGGCCCCTGCCGATCACCGCTTGTCCACTCAAGCGTCAGGCCGCTTGAGAACGCGCGCCGCTGTCCAGAGACCGGATCTTGAAAGGACACAGACAGGGCCAGCAACTGTAGGGGCTGCTTATAGTCTTCGGCCTCAGCCGGTCCTCTGCGAACCTCCGGATAGAACTGATCGCCCCGGATCGGCAGGCCCAGGGCATTCATGTGCACCCGCAGCTGATGGCGTTTGCCGCTGCGTGGTTTCAACTGATAGAGGGCCTGTTCACCCAGGCGTTCGAGAATTTCGATGCGGGTCTGACTGTTGGGCGGTCCGTCAATTTCACGCATGCGGTAGAACCGCTCGCCATCTTCCACGATACGACTGCTTCTTTCGAGCGGAAAGGACAGGCCCTGCGGCGCAGCAGCAGCGATGGCCCGGTAGGTCTTGTCGACCTGCTGCTGGCGAAACAGCTTCTGGTAGGCATCACGGTCCTGCGGCCTTTTGCTCAAGACCACCAAACCTGCTGTTTCACGGTCAATACGGTGCAGCGGGCTGAGGTTGGCGCAGCCCAGCCGGTCCTTCAGGCGCACCAGCAGGGTCTCGCGCACATAACGACCCCCGGGGGTGACCGGCAGGAAATGAGGCTTGTCGGCCACCACCAGCAGCTCGTCCTCGAAAACGAGGGCCTCCTGCCATGGAATTGGCGTTTCGTCGGGTAGATCGCGCCAGTAATAAACCCGGGCGCCCGGGCTGTAGGGTGCCTGGGGGGACAGGGGCTGACCGAGCTCGTCCAGCACCGCGCCGGCCTTCATGCGTTGCATCCACTGCTCGCGGCTGATCGCAGGCAGTCTTTCGGCCAGATGATCAAGGACCGTGGTCCAGGGACTGTTGCGCAGCCGGGGCAGTGACAGGCAACTGGCCGAGACGCCGCTGCGCATCTCAATGGCCGGATTTTTGGGCAGATGAGCCATGCGCCTGACGGGACCTCAAGGCAATGCCGAGCGCAGCCTCAGCCTCGCTTGAACACCAGATCCCAGACGCCGTGGCCGAGTTTGAGGCCACGATGCTCAAACTTG
>CAZATV010000197.1:0-2624 GCA_964488145.1 uncultured Polaromonas sp. | reverse complement strand
CTTGACAATGCGTCTCACAACCAAAGGCCGCGTTGCGGTCCCCGCCATGATTGACCTGGCCCTGCGCCAGAACAGCGGCCCTGTCACCCTGGCAGCCATCAGCCAGCGTCAACAGATTTCCTTGTCTTATCTGGAGCAACTGTTTGGCAAGCTGCGGCGCCACGAGCTCGTGGAATCTACCCGCGGCCCCGGAGGTGGTTACACCCTGGGTCGCAAGGCCAGCGACATTACGGTGGCTGACATCATCGTTTCGGTCGATGAGCCCCTTGATGCCACCAACTGTGGCGGCAAGGAAAACTGCAACGGTGAGGGCGGGCGCTGCATGACGCACGAGCTGTGGGCCTCCCTCAATAGCCGGATGGTGGAATTTCTTGATTCGGTCACGCTCCAGAAGCTGGTGGATGACCAGTTGGCCAAGGGCCTGGTCATTGAGAACACTCCTCCGGTCAAGAAGGCCGTTTTTGCCGCCCCGGCCGTCAAGCCGGTGCGGGTCAATGCGCCCAACTCGGTGTTTGCCCTGGGCGCAGCCTTCTCCAAGACCTGACCCTGACGCGGCCTTCGGGCCGCTGGTTTTCGTCGGCGAGGGCCTTCCAAGGCTCTCGCCGAATCCCTAATTTGACTCGACATGCAAACGCCTCACTTTCCGATCTACCTTGACTACAGCGCCACCAATCCGTGTGATCCGCGAGTGGTCGACGCCATGATTCCCTGGTTGCGTGAGCATTTCGGCAACCCGGCATCGCGCAGCCACGCTTGGGGCTGGGAGGCCGAGGCAGCGGTTGAGAAAGCGCGTGAACAAGTGGCCGACCTGATCGGTGCCGACCCGCGCGAAATTGTGTGGACCAGCGGCGCTACCGAGTCCAACAATCTGGCGATCAAGGGGGCGGCCCACTTTTACAAAAGCAAGGGGCGCCATCTGATCACGGTCAAGACCGAGCACAAGGCCGTGCTCGACACCTGTCGTGAGCTGGAGAGGCAAGGATTTGAGGTCACCTACCTGGATGTCATGTCCGACGGCCTGCTGGATCTTGAGGCTTTCAAGGCTGCGATCCGGCCCGACACCATCCTGGCCAGTGTCATGTTTGTCAACAACGAGATCGGTGTCATTCAGGACGTGGCCGCAATTGGCGCCATCTGCCGCGAGAAGGGCGTGATCTTCCATGTCGATGCCGCCCAGGCCACCGGCCGCATTGATATCGATCTGAACAGCCTGCCCGTCGATCTGATGAGCCTGACCGCTCACAAGACCTATGGCCCCAAGGGCGTCGGCGCCTTGTTCGTCCGTCGCAAGCCCAGAGTGCGACTGGAGGCTCAGATGCATGGCGGCGGTCACGAGCGGGGGATGCGTTCCGGTACGCTGCCAACCCATCAGATTGTGGGCATGGGCGAGGCCTATCGCATCGCCAAGCAAGAAATGCATGCCGAGAACGAGCGCATTCGCAGTTTGCAGCAGCGCCTGCTGACGGGGCTGTCCGACATTGAGGAAGTGTTCCTCAATGGACATCCGGAAAAGCGCGTGCCGCATAACCTGAACATGAGCTTTAACTTTGTTGAAGGCGAGTCGCTCATCATGGGTATCAAGGGTGTGGCGGTTTCCAGCGGATCGGCCTGCACTTCGGCTAGCCTGGAGCCCAGCTATGTGCTCAGAGCCCTGGGGCGCAGTGATGAATTGGCCCACAGCAGTCTGCGTATGACCATTGGTCGATGGACCACCGCAGAAGAAATTGACTACGCCGTACAAACCATTCGCGATAACGTAGCCCGTTTGCGTGAGTTGTCACCGCTTTGGGAGATGCACAAGGATGGCATTGACCTGAGCACCATTCAATGGGCAGCGCATTGAAGGATTCAATCATTGTTTTGGTCGTCTGACGGCGGCCCTTCCTTGAGGAAATAGCAAATGGCCTATAGCGAGAAAGTTGTTGATCACTATGAGAACCCCCGTAACGTGGGTTCATTTGACAAGGCAGACGATTCCGTAGGGACCGGGATGGTCGGCGCCCCCGCTTGTGGTGACGTCATGAAGTTGCAGATCAAGGTCAATCCCCAGACCGGCGTAATTGAGGACGCTCGCTTCAAGACGTACGGCTGCGGCTCTGCGATTGCTTCGAGCTCTCTGGTCACCGAGTGGGTCAAGGGCAAGACGCTCGATGAGGCCGCGAGCATCAAGAACAGTGCTATCGCGCAGGAACTGGCCCTGCCGCCTGTCAAGATTCACTGTTCCATCCTGGCTGAGGACGCGATCAAGGCGGCAGTGGACGACTACCGCCAGCGGCATGGCCAAACCCAGGCGGCCTGAGGATAGTTTTTTTACTGATTGATCCCCATGTCCGTCACTCTGACCGATGCCGCCGCCCGACATGTCACCCGCTATATGGCGCGGAGAGGCAAGGGCGTAGGCATCCGGCTGGGCGTCAAGACCACCGGGTGTTCGGGCTTGGCCTACAAGCTCGAGTATGCCGATGAAGTGGCGGCCGAGGATGTCATCTTCGAGGACCACGGGGTGAAGGTACTGGTTGACCCCAAGAGCCTGGCCTATATTGATGGCACCGAACTCGACTTTGTGCGCGAGGGGCTCAATGAAGGCTTCAGGTTCAACAATCCGAACGAGCGGGATCGCTGCG
>CAZATV010000196.1:2488-2702 GCA_964488145.1 uncultured Polaromonas sp. | reverse complement strand
AACAACCTGAGCTACAGCCTGTCTGACGCTGCGGGCAATGAAAGCGCCCGCAGTCAGGCCCTGAATCTGAGCATCGACTCAACAGCTTTGCCCTCCACCCCCACTGCGCCCACCAGCTACGACGACAACGTTGGCAGCGTGCGCGCCAGCACCAGCACCGCCGGCTCCAGCGACGACCGCACACCGGGCCTCAACATTGGTGCGCTGCCCAGTG
>CAZATV010000196.1:0-2478 GCA_964488145.1 uncultured Polaromonas sp. | reverse complement strand
TCTACGTCAACGGTGTGGCCACCCCCGCCACCTACGACGCCGCCAGTGGCATCCTTACGCCCAACAGCGCACTGCCAGAAGGCCTTGTGGCCTTGAGCTACGCCTACGTCAGCACCACTGGCAACGAAGGCAACCGCAGCGCGCCCTTGAACGTCACCATCGACAGCACCCCGCCGGCAACACCCCCAGCCGCCACCGGCTATGTTGACAACGTAGGCCCTGTGGTCTCGGACAACAGCACCGCCCCCGTCACCGACGACAGCACCCCGGGCCTGAGAGTCGCTACAGGCCTCACCAGCAGCCCCAGCTTGTACGTCGATGGCCAAAAAGTGGCGTCCACCTACGACGCCACCACCGGCACCCTAACCCCCGTCAACCCACTGTCTGAGGGCGGCCACCAACTCAGCTACACCCTCACCGACTCAGCCGGCAACGAAAGCGCGCCCAGTGGCGCCATGGCGCTGACCGTCAGCGCCACCGCGCCCAGCGCGACGGTGGCGATTGGTGGCATCAGCGAAGACCGTGGTGTGGCTGGGGACTTCATCACCAACGACAACACCCTGGTCATCAGCGGCACCAACAGCGCCTTGGGCGTGGGCCAGAAAGTGCAGATCAGCCTGAACAACGGCGCGGTCTGGCAAGACGTGGTGCAAACCAGCGCCACCGCCTGGAGCTTTGACAACAGCGGCAACACCCTGGCCAACGGCAACCACACCCTCAAAGCGCGGGTGGTCAACGCCGCTGGCGTGCCCGGGGCCGAAGTCAGCCAGGTCATCACCGTGGACGCTGACGCCCCCAGCGCCTCGGTCACCATCACCAGCGTGCAAGACAACCAAGCGCCGCGCGAAGGCGACATTGGCAACAACGGCAGCACCAACGACACCAGCCCCGAACTGCGCGGCACCCTCTCGGTGGCCATCGGTGCAGGTGAGCGGGTCGACATCCTGCGCAACGGCAGCGTCATCGGCCAAGCCACTGTCAACGGCCTGAACTGGAGCTTCCAGGACAGCGGCCTGCAAACCGGCAGCACCCACATCTACACCGCCCGCGTGGCCGACACAGGCGGCAACAACGGCGCCATCTCCAGCGGCTACACCATCAGCGTGGACACCCAGGCCCCCAGCCAAAACGTCACCATCACCACGGTGGAAGACAACACCGCCCCGGGCGTGGGCCCTGTGGCCAACGGTGGCAGCACCAACGACAGCCAGCCCGAAGTGCGCGGCACCCTCACCGCCGCCCTGGCGGCCAACGAAGTGGTGGCCGTCTACCGCAACGGCGTCAAAGTGGGAGACGCCAGCGTCAGCGGCACGAGCTGGAACTTCACCGACGCCTCCGGTGGCCTGAGCAACGGCAACGCCTACGCCTACACCGCGCGGGTCGAAGACAGCGGCGGCAACACCGGCGCCTTCAGCAGCGGCTACACCATCAACTTCCAGAACACCGGTCCCAACATCACCGTCACCATCACCGAAGTGCGCGATGACCAAGCCCCGGTGGTGGGCGTGATCGCCCACAACGGACAGACCAACGACACCAGCCCAGAAGTGGCGGGCGGCCTGAGCACCGGCCTCTCCAGCGGCCAAACCGTGCAAGTGCTGCGCGACGGCGTCGTCATCGGCAACGCCACGGTCAACGGCACCACCTGGAGCTTCCAAGACAGCGGCGTGGGCGTGGGCGCACACACCTACACCGCGCGCGTCAGCGACGCGGCCAACAACCCCGGCCCCGACTCCAACAGCTACACCATCACGCTCGACACCAGCGCGCCGACCCAAACCGTCACCTTGAGCCGCATCGTCGACAACGCCGACCCCATCTCGGGCGACATCCCCAACAACGGCAGCACCAACGACGACACGCCGGAACTGCAAGGCACCCTCAGCGCCGCGCTCAGCGGCACCGAGCAAGTGCGCATCTTGCGCAACGGCGCCGACGTCGGCGCGGCCACTGTGACAGGCAGCAACTGGACCTTCACCGACAGCGGCCTGTCCAGCGGCACCACCTACAGCTATGAGGCCCGGGTGGTCGACGCAGCGGGCAACCGCAGCGCGGCCTCCAACAGCCAAAGCCTCACGCTCAACACCGCTGGGGTCAACCAGACCGTCCAAATCCTGGACATCACCGACAACCTCGACCCCCAGCAAGGCAGCGTGGCCAACGGTGGGGCGACCAACGACACCACCCCGCTGCTCTCGGGCTCCATCAACGCCGCGCTCAACGCGGGCGAACAAGTGCAAATCCTGCGCGACGGAGCGGTGGTGGGCAACGCCAGCGTCAGCGGCACCAACTGGACCTTCCAAGACAGCGGCCTGAGCGCAGGCAACCACAGCTACACCGCCCGTGTCGTCAACAGCGGCGGCAACCAGGGTGCGGCCAGCGCCCCCTACACCATCACCCTGGACGCCACCGCGCCCAGCGCCACGGTGGCGATTGGTGGCATCAGCGAAGACCGTGGTGTGGCTGGGGACTTCATCA
>CAZATV010000195.1:0-2711 GCA_964488145.1 uncultured Polaromonas sp. | reverse complement strand
CCAGGAGGAGGGGCGGCAGGTACCGTGCGGGCGGCATCTCGGCGAGCCGGCGTGGCAGGCGGTGCCGGGCGAATACCGCGCGCTGCTGCGCCGCATCATCGTGACCCAGGGCGACACCGAGCCCGCGTCGGTCGAGCAGCAGCGCCACATGGGTCTGACCGCACCCAGCCAGTATGACCTGCGCAATCTCTTTCAGGTCAATGTGGAAGAAGGACGCCACCTCTGGGCCATGGTTTACCTGCTGCACAAGTATTTCGGCCGCGATGGACGCGAGGAGGCAGAGGCCTTGCTTGAGCGTCGCTCGGGTCAGGAAGACAACCCGCGCATCCTGCAGGCCTTCAACGAGGCCACGCCCGACTGGCTGAGCTTCTTCATGTTCACCTATTTCACCGACCGCGACGGCAAGTTCCAGCTCTGTGCTCTGGCCGAGTCGAGCTTCGACCCACTGGCGCGCACCACCAAGTTCATGCTGACCGAAGAGGCGCACCACATGTTTGTGGGGGAGTCGGGGGTGGGCCGCGTGATCACCCGCACCGCGCAGATGATGAACGAACTCAAGACCGACGATGTGGCCAAGCTGCGCGCCGCCGGCGTGATCGACCTGCCCACCATCCAGCGCTACATCAACTTCCATTTTTCGGTCACCATTGACCTGTTCGGTGCCGATGAATCGAGCAACGCCGCCACCTTCTACTCCACCGGCCTGAAAGGCCGCTACGAGGAGGGCAAGCGCAATGACGACCATGTGCTCAAGGGGCAGACGTACCGGGTGCTCGAGGTCAGGAACGGCCAGCTGGTGGAAAAAGAAGTGCCGATGCTCAATGCCCTCAATGAAGTGTTACGCGATGACTACATCAAGGACTCGATCGCGGGGGTCGAACGTTGGAACAAGATCCTGGACAAGGCAGGCATCAGTTTCCGCTTCAAGGCGCCGCATAAGGCTTTCCATCGCAACATCGGCGCCCTGGCCAGCGTGAAGGTCAACCCTGAGGGGCAGGTGATCAGCGAGGCCGAGTGGAAGGCGCGCCAGGACGAGTGGCTGCCCTCGGCGGCTGACCGAGCCTTTGTGGCCAGCCTGATGGGTCGATGTGTTGAACCGGGCAAGTTTGCCAACTGGATTGCCCCGCCGGTGATGGGCATCAACCGTCAGCCGGTGGATTTCGAATACGTCCGGTTCAATTAAGGGCCATGGCTGATCGCGCCGAGGGCGGCGCTCCCACACCTGAGGCGACGCCTGTCGGTTGCAGGAGCCGTGCCCTTGCGGCGAAAGCGCATGGACCCGGGCGCAGCGCCATCACATCTGAGGCGAGGCTGTCGGCTGTAGGAGCCGCGCCCTCGCGGCCAAAAGTCCGGTTGTATAGCCTGTCCTCTTGAGATACCCTGCGAAATGAATCGGAGTCCCAGATGAACGCCCCTGCCGAAGCGGCTGTGATCCAACAGCACCTGATCGACCCGGAAATCTGTATCCGCTGCAACACTTGCGAGGCCACCTGCCCGGTCGGCGCGATCACACATGATTCGCGCAACTATGTGGTCGATGCTGACAAGTGCAACCTTTGCATGGCCTGCGTGCCCCCCTGTCCGACAGGCTCCATAGACAACTGGCGGCAGATGCCCCGGGTGCGGGCTTACAGCGTGGAGGAGCAACTGGGCTGGGACAGCTTGCCGGCGGAACTGGATGCCGCGCAGTGGTCCGAATTCGGAGCCGACCCTTCGACTCAGACGCCTGCTGCCTCGGATGGGGCGTCCGCCTCGTCCCTGTCCTCGGTGGCCCTGGCCGCTCAGACGCCATTGAACTCGGCCCAGTATGGGGCCACCCTGCCGCCTTGGTCGGCGGCGCATGCCTACACCAACCTCTATGGCCCCAAGGCGGCGATCAAGACCGTGACGGCCACCGTCACCGGCAATCTGCGGGTCACCGAGGTCGGGCAGCGACCGGGTCAGCAGGACTACGATACCCACCACATCGTGCTGGACTTCGGCAACATGCCCTTCCCGGTGCTGGAAGGGCAGTCCATCGGCATCATTGCCCCCGGCCTCGATGCGAACGGCCGGCCCCACCATCCGCGCCAGTATTCAGTGGCCAGCCCCCGCAACGGTGAACGCCCCGGCCATAACAACCTGTCCCTGACGGTCAAGCGCGTGCTCGAGGACCATCAGGGCAAGCCGGTGCGTGGGGTGGCCTCCAACTACCTGTGTGATCTGCAGGTCGGTCAGACGGTTCAGGTGATCGGCCCCTTTGGCAGCAGCTTCCTCATGCCCAACCACCCGCGCTCGAGCCTGGTGATGATCTGCACCGGCACTGGATCTGCACCCATGCGGGCCATGACCGAATGGCGCCGCCGCCTGCGCGCTTCGGGCAAGTTTGAGGGCGGTAAGCTCCTGCTCTTTTTTGGTGCGCGCACTCAGGAGGAACTGCCTTATTTTGGGCCGCTGCAAAATCTGCCTAAGGATTTCATTGACATCCATTTCGCCTTTTCGCGCACCCCCGGTCAACCCAGGCGATATGTGCAGGATGCGATGCGCGAACGCTCGGCCGATTTGGTGCAAGCCCTGCAGGATCCCGACTCCTACTTTTATGTATGCGGCCTTAAGGCCATGGAAGAGGGCGTGGTGTTGGCCTTGCGCGATGCGGCCCAGCAAGCCGGGCTCGATTGGGACGCCCTCGGGGCGCGTCTGAAGACCGAAGGCCGCTTGCACCTGGAAACTTA
>CAZATV010000194.1:0-2732 GCA_964488145.1 uncultured Polaromonas sp. | reverse complement strand
CAGAAGGCCAAGATCGAGCGCAACACCGAGCAGTTTGTGCGGGGCTTGCCAGCCAACAATGTGCTGTTGACCGGCGCCCGCGGCACCGGAAAATCTTCGCTCATCAAGGCCTGCCTCAATACCTATGCCGGTCGAGGACTTCGGCTGATCGAGATCGACAAAGACGATATCGTTGACTTGCCCGATATTGTGGAGCTGGTCAGTGAGCGACCCGAGAAGTTCATTGTTTTCTGCGATGACCTCAGCTTCGAGGACGGCGAGTCCGGCTACAAGGCCCTCAAGTCCATTCTCGACGGTTCGGTCGCTGCCGCTACGCCCAACGTGCTGATTTATGCCACCAGCAACCGTCGCCATCTGCTGCCCGAATACATGAGCGAGAACCTGACCTACACCCATACGGCCGATGGAGAGGTGCACCCGGGTGAAGTGGTTGAGGAAAAGATTTCCCTGTCCGAGCGTTTCGGACTTTGGGTCAGCTTCTACCCGTTCAGTCAGGATGAATTCCTCAGTATCGTGGCGCAGTGGCTGCGCCATTACGGCGTCTCTGAGGCCGATATTGCAGCGGCCCAGCCGCAGGCCCTGTTGTGGTCGCTCGAGCATGGCGGCTCGCGCAGTGGACGGGTGGCCTATCAGTTTGCCCGCGATTACGCGGGTCAACACGGACGCGCGTGAAGCCCTTGCGGGTGGACGCCGATCAGCCCCGGCCGAAGGACCGGCAGGCGGTCGATGTGGCGGTCGGGGTGCTGATTCGATCGGATGGGCAGTTCTTGCTCACCTCACGGCCCTCGGGGAAAGTCTATGCAGGCTATTGGGAGTTTCCAGGCGGCAAGATCGAAGCGGGTGAGTCCGTGGAGCAGGCTTTGCGTCGAGAGCTGGAAGAGGAGATCGGCCTGACCATAGGCGCCGCCCAGCCGTGGCGCATCGAGCAGGTTGACTATCCGCATGCGCTGGTTCGCTTGCACTTTTGCAAGGTTTTCGTTTGGTCTGGTGAACTGCAGATGAGGGAGGGCCAAGACTTTGCCTGGCAGAATCTGCCAGTGCAGGTCAAGCCTGTGCTTCCGGGCACGGTGCCGGTGCTCCAGTGGTTTGCGCAGGATCAGAATTTCGAGGGTCCCACCCATTTGGGCTAGGGCGTAACCTGACCGATCGTGACCTGAGCGCGGCCGGGCCATCGTGGTTCCGCGCTTGCCATGTGAGGGTTGTGGCCCTCGCGGCGCGAGGGTCTGGGTGCGTCAGCGGCAGTGCACTTGGCGACCCATCGCGCCGAGGGCGACGCTCCCACCGCCTCACTCTGGATGACAGTGGAGACTGGGTGAGTCTGCAGCCTTATTCCCGACACGGGTCAAGGCCCTGTGGGATCCACAACCCAACCCCCGACAAGCGTTGAGATTTCGTGGTCGATGCGCCCTCGCGGTGGTAAGGCCTCAAAGTCCCAGTCGACCGCGCAGGAATTGCATCACTTGATCGGCCGGCACTTTGCTGGCTTCCTTGTCCCGGCGGTGCTGGTATTCGAACTGGCCTTCCTTGAGGCCGCGCTCGGAGATCACCAAGCGGTGTGGCACGCCGATGAGTTCCCAATCAGCAAACATGGCACCCGGACGCTCGTCGCGGTCGTCGAGCATCACATCGACGCCTATATCGGCCAATGCGTTGTGAATCTGTTCGGCCTTCTCCCGAACCACCGGGCTGCGATGAGCCCCTATCGGGCAGATCACGACCGTAAAGGGCGCAATCGCGTCGGGCCAGATGATGCCGCGTTCATCATGGTTCTGTTCGATAGCGGCCGCCGGCAGGCGCGTGATGCCGATACCGTAGCAGCCCATTTCCATCAGCTTGGGTTTGCCATCCTCGTCCAGAAAGGTGGCGTTCATGGCTTTGGAGTATTTGGTGCCCAGGTAGAAGACATGACCGACTTCGATGCCGCGCTCGATGGCCAGCACACCTTTGCCATCCGGCGATGGGTCGCCGATCACCACATTGCGTAGATCAGCGATCTGCTCGGGCTCGGGAAGATCGCGGCCCCAGTTGACGCCGGTCAGGTGGAAGTCCACCTCATTGGCCCCACAAATCCAATCGGCCATGAGTGCGACCTCGCGGTCAGCCACGACTTTGACCGCTTGCTTCAGTCCGATGGGACCCAGGTAACCGGGCTTGCAGCCAAAGTGCGTCTCGATCTCGGCCACTGTGGCGAACCGGAAGTTCGCCAGACCGGGGACCTTGCCGACTTTGACCTCGTTCATGTCATGGTCACCTCGCAGAAGCAGCAGCCAGATTTGGGTCTTGGTCGCCCGACCCTGAGTATCCAGTTCGTCGGTGGCCAGCACCAGCGACTTGACGGTGCGCTGTAGCGGCAGGTTCAACAGCTCGGCCACGTCGGCACAGGTGCTTTTGCCGGGGGTGGGCGTTTTCTTCGGGGCTTCGGTGGGCGCAGGTCTTGAACCCGAAGGTGCCAGGGCCTCAGCCTTTTCCATGTTCGCCGCGTAGTCGCTGCTGGGGCAATAGACGATGGCATCTTCCCCCGTGGCGGCAATCACCTGGAACTCTTCCGACAGATCGCCGCCGATCGCCCCAGAATCGGCGGCTACGGCCCGGTAACGCAGGCCGAAGCGGTCGAAAATACGGCGATAGGCTTGCGCCATGGTTTGGTAACTTTGCTGGGCTGCCGCCCCATCGCGGTCAAAGCTGTAGGCATCCTTCATGATGAATTCGCGCCCCCGCATCAGGCCAAAGCG
>CAZATV010000193.1:0-2745 GCA_964488145.1 uncultured Polaromonas sp. | reverse complement strand
GTTGTCAAACCAGACCTCGTTGACCTCGCATTCGCCATCGAGCAGCCGGATCGGCCGTACGCTGACCCCGGGCGATTTCATGTCGATCAGCAAGAAGGAGATTCCGGTTTGTGGCTTGCCCTCGCTGCTGGTGCGTACCAGGCAGAAGATCCATTGGCCATACTGCCCCAGCGTGGTCCAGGTTTTTTGCCCGTTGACGAGGTAGTGGTCGCCTTGTCTTTCGGCGCGGCATTTGAGGGAGGCCAGGTCCGAGCCCGATCCCGGCTCGCTGTAGCCCTGGCTCCACCAGACCTCGCCGCTGGCAATACCCGGCAGAAAACGCTGTTGCTGTTCGGCGTTGCCAAAAGCCATGATCACCGGGGCCACCATCACCGGCCCGAAGGGCACGATGCGCGGCGCGCCTGCCATGGCGCATTCTTCTTCAAACAGATGCCGCTGCACGGCGTTCCATCCGGGACCGCCGAACTCACGTGGCCAGGCATAGCCCAGCCATCCCTTGCTGCCCAGAATCTTCGCCCATCGCTGCATGTCGTCGCGGCCCAGGCGCAGGCCGTGGTGTACTTTGTGGGAGATCTCAGGCGGCAGGTGCTGCCGCACCCAGGCGCGGACGTCCTGGCGAAACTGCTCTTCTTCGGGAGTGAAAGCCAAGTCCATGAAAAAGTCTTTCTTGCGCGTTCAGAAGGGCCACCGGCCCGGGTTGGGTTTACCTGCCTTCGAAGCAGGCACTGAGCCTGCTCTGTATGGCGAGGGCTCGGGCCTGGCGGTTCTCGAGATTATCAAGTCTTGCGGGCTGGCGGCTGATGGGGTCCCACTAAACTGCCGCCATGTCGTCCGGTGCTGATCGCAAAACCCCTCAAGCCATCGTGGTCCTGATTTCCGGGGCCGGGTCCAATCTGCAGGCCATCGTCGAGGCCGCCGATCGCCAGCAGTGGTCTGAACGGCTGGGTGCAGAGGTGGTGGCGGTCATCAGCAATCGCCCTGATGCTCCGGGTTTGCAGTTCGCCCGTGCCGCCGGGTTGAACACCCAAGTGCTGGACCACCGATCATTTGACAGCCGTGAGGCTTTCGATGAAGCCCTGAGGCAGGCCATTGATCATCATCGGCCAGATTGGGTGGTGTTGGCCGGCTTCATGCGCATCCTCACCCCGGGCTTTGTGCGTCACTACGAAGGCCGGCTGATCAATATTCATCCCTCTTTACTGCCCGCCTTCCCCGGGCTGAACACCCATCGTCGAGCGCTGGAAGCCGGCTGCCAGGTCGCTGGCGCCACGGTCCACTGGGTGACGGCCGATCTGGATCACGGCCCGATCCTGGCGCAGGCGGTGGTGCCGATCCTGCCGGACGACACCGAGCACACGCTGGCACAGCGGGTGCTGTCGCAGGAGCACCGCCTGTATCCGCAGGTCATCCGATCGCTGCTCGAGCGGCGGAGGTGAGCCGGATACGGGTTCGATGCTTCAGAGCTCGATGACCCTGAGCGCAGCCTCACATCCTGGCCTGAAACACCAAACCCGCGTGCTCACGCAGGGCGTGAAACTTGATCTTGGGCCACTGCTGTTCCACGGCTCGCAGGGTGGCGCTGTGATCCATCAGGAGGGTGGGAGCGTCTACCGCGTCCAGGGCCACCCGGTGCTGGTTGGCATCGATGAATTTCTTGAGCTCGTTGGCATCGTCCGAGGTGACCCAGCGCGCCAAATTGAAATGGCTGGCGCCGATGCGGGCCTTCACGCCATATTCATGCTCCAGACGGTGTGCCACCACCTCGAACTGCAGCTGACCAACGGCGCCCAGCAGCAGCACTGAGCCGGCGACTGGCCGGAACACCTGAATGGCCCCTTCCTCGCCCAGCTGGGTCAGACCGGCGCGCAGCTGTTTGCTGCGCAGCGGATCGGCCACTTCCACGCTTCGGAACATTTCCGGGGCAAAGAAAGGCAGGCCGGTGAACTGCAGGGCCTCACCTTCGGTCAGGCTGTCGCCCAACTGCAGCACGCCGTGGTTGGGAATACCGATGATGTCGCCGGCAAAAGCGGTGTCGAGCAATTCACGCCGCTGGCTCATGAAACTGACCACGGTGTTGGGCCGCAGCTCTTTGCCGCTTCGCACCACCTTCAGTCGCATGCCGCGGTCAAAGCGTCCTGAGGCCACCCGCACAAAGGCAATGCGATCCCGATGGGCCGGGTCCATGTTCGCTTGTATCTTGAACACCACGCCCGAGAATTTTTTCTCCTGCGGCTCCACCACCCTTTGCAGGGCAGACCGCTCGGCCGGCGGTGGTGCCAGTTCGACCAGTGCGTCGAGCACCTCCTGCACGCCGAAGTTGTTGATGGCCGAGCCAAAGAACATGGGGGTCTGGCGACCGGCCAGGAATTCATCGCGGTCGAATTCGGGAGTGGCCGCCTCCACCAATTCGATTTCACCCTGGGCTTGTCTGTATTCGGCGCCAAAGCGTTCGGCAGCCACCGGGTTGTCCAGGCCAGCCAGGATTTCATCGTCGCCGCCGGCCTTGTCTTCGCCGGGGCTGAACACGCGCATACGAGCGTTGCGGCGATCGAACACGCCGTGAAAGAGCTTGCCCATACCGACCGGCCAGGTGAAGGGCACCACGGTCATGCCCAATTCACGTTCGATTTCGTCCATGACGCTCATGGGGTCCTGCACCTCACGGTCCATCTTGTTGACGAAAGTCAGGATGGGCGTGTTGCGCGCGCGGCAGACCTGCAGCAGGCGCCGGGTCTGGGGCTCCAC
>CAZATV010000192.1:0-2891 GCA_964488145.1 uncultured Polaromonas sp. | reverse complement strand
CGATGACTTCCCGCACCGAATAGCCCTGGCCATGCCCGAGGTTGTAGGCCTGCGACGGTCCGCCTGCCAGCAGGCTCTGCAGCGCGAGCCAATGGGCTTCGCACAGATCGCTGACGTGGATGTAGTCGCGAATGCAGGTGCCGTCGGGCGTGTCGTAGTCTGCGCCGTAGATCTTGATGTGCGGCCTCTGACCACTGGCCGCTTGCAAAACCAGTGGAATCAGATGGGTTTCAGGCTGATGGTTTTCGCCCAGCTCACCCTCAGGGTCGGCGCCAGCCGCATTGAAGTAGCGCAGGCACACCGACCGAAGTCCATAGGCGCGGTCACAGTCGGCCAGGACCTGTTCCACCATGCGCTTGCTGTGACCATAGGGATTGATTGGCCGCTGTGGATGCGACTCATCGATGGGAATATATTGCGGCTCGCCGAAGGTGGCAGCCGTCGAGGAGAAGATGAATTTGTCGACGCTGTAGCGTTGCATCACCCGAAGGAGCCTCAGGGTTCGCGACAGGTTGTTGTCGTAATAGTCCAGCGGTTCTGCGATAGAGGCTGCCACCTCGATGCTGGATGCGAAATGCATGACGGCATCGAAGTGCTGATTGGAAAACAGACGCTCGAGCAAACGGCTGTCACCCACATCGCCCGCGACCAGAGAACCCCAACGCACCGCGGCTGTGTAACCGCTGCTGAGGTTGTCGAGTGTGGTCGTCCTGTAACCAGCCTGGGCCAGCCGCTTGAGCATGTGCGAGCCGATGTAGCCGGCACCACCCACGACCAGAATGTGCGGGTTGTCTTTGGATGGCTTGAGCGGCAATTGGAGGCGAGACTCGTGTGCAGAAAGAGACCTGAGCTTATGGGGCCTCTGAAGTGCGCGATGTCGGACGAGATGAGGTGGCTCGGAGGGTAGAGGGCTCAGTGGTTTGGAGGCCCTATCGCGCCGAGGGCCGCGCTCCTACGGGACGACAGCCCCCCGGGTTTGCCCTTGCTTGTGGCCCATCACCCAGCCAACGTATGATGTCTCTGTAATGAATCGATGATTCACCTATGAATCGAGCGCCAGTCACGCCCCCTCCGGCATCCGCCGCGCCTGCCCTCGAATTCGTGGGTGTGGAGAAGCGTTTTGCCGCCCGCGGCCGTTCGGCCGAGGTGCTGGCGGTGCGGGACATCAATTTTCAGGTGGCTACCGGCGAGGTGGTGTCCATCATCGGTCCGTCGGGCTGCGGCAAGAGCACTTTGCTGAATATGGGCGCGGGTCTGTCCAAACCGTCAGCTGGAACGGTGCGCGTCGGCGGCGAGCCAGTGGCCGGTCCGAACAAGCATGTGGCCTTCATGTTGCAGAAGGACTTGCTCATGCCCTGGCGCACGATTGCAGAGAACGTGGAGTTTGGGCTTGAACTGCGCGGCGTGGCAGCGCAGCGCAGACAGGAAGTTTCCTACCGTTTGTTGCAACAGTGCCACCTGCAGGGCTTTGAAAAGCACTACCCGCATCAGCTCTCTGGCGGCATGCGCCAGCGGGCGGCGATGGCACGCACGCTGGCGGTCGATCCGCTGGTCTTGTTGATGGACGAGCCGTTTTCTGCCCTGGATGCGCAGACCAAGATGATCCTGCAGCAGGATTTGGCACAGACGGTCTCGCGCGAGGGCAAGACGGTGGTCTTCATCACGCACGATCTGACCGAAGCGGCCGCGCTGTCCGATCGTATTTTGGTGATGAGCGAGCGCCCCGGCACTTTCATGGAAGAGATTGCGGTCGATATGCCGGGCCGCGACAACCCGATGCAGCGGCGCAAGCACGCGCGCTTGTCGGAGCTGGTATCGCATCTGATGTCCTTGCTCAAGCTCGATGCCCAGTCCCAGGTGCACTGAACCGATCAACCCCCCACTCTGAAGGAGATTGCCATGAATGCTGCTTCTGTTTTCAACAAGCGCCGCCTCGCTTGCGCTGGCCTGGTGGCTGCGGCCCTGTGGGCTACGGCACCCTTGAGCGCCCGTGCACAGGCCCTGCAAGAAATTACCTATCTGCTGCCGGCTCCGGCCACCCTGCCGGCCTTTGGTCCCTGGATGCTGGCGCAGGCCAAGGGCTATTACAAGGCCGAGGGTCTGGATGTGAAGTTTGTCGCCGCGCGCGGTGGTGTGGATGTGGCCAAGCAGGTGGGCGCGGGCAATGCGGTGATCGGCGGGGCGATTGGCGACACGCCGATCATCGCGCGCGCACAGGGTGTGCCGGTCAAGGCGGTGGCCGTGCTCGGCGCCGGTTCGCTGATGCAACTGGTCAGCCACAAGGAGGAGCGCATTGAAAGCCCGCGCGAACTCAAGGGCAAGACGGTTACGGTGCTGGCTTACACCGACACCACTTACTACGCGCTGCTGGGCATGCTCAGCAAGGTGGGCTTGACCAAGAACGATGTGAACATCCAGGCCGCCGGCCCCGCGGGTGTTTGGCAGCAGTTTGCCGGCAAGAAGGCGGTGGCCATGGCTGGCGTGCCCGACTGGACGGTGATGGTGATGGATGCGGGTGCGCAGGTGGATATCTTGCCGGCCGACATTTATTTCAAGAGCATGGCGCAGGCGATCCTGGCCTCCGATGAGACGATTCAGAAGAACCCGCAGCTCATCCAGAAACTGGTGCGGGCCACGCTCAAGGGTATGCGCGACATCATGGCCAACCCCAAGGAGGCCGCCGCTGTCTACGTCAAGCATGTGCCAGGCTATCAGGGCAAGGAAGCCAGCATCCAGAAAACCTTCGAGATGTACAACCAGTATGTCTACGCCAAGCAGAGGACGCCGGGCATGATGGATGAGGTGCGCTTGTCCGAACTGCAGAAGTTCTATGTGAGCAATGGCGTGGTGCCCAAGGAGGTGCCGGTCAAGGAGCTCTACACCAACCAGTT
>CAZATV010000191.1:0-2977 GCA_964488145.1 uncultured Polaromonas sp. | reverse complement strand
AACGCCCCATCCAGATAGAGAGCGCGTCGAACATTTTGTCGGCTATTCCGCCTCGTAGGAGTATTTCGCCTAACAGCATGAAGAGCGGGATGGCGGTCATGACCGAGTTGTTGAGGGTGCCCCACACCACGCCGCCCATCATGTCGAGTAAGGGCACACCGTGGGCGAGCAGACCGCCCACGACGCCTACAAAAAGGATGGCGAAAGCCACGGGCAAGCTCAGGAACATGAGCCCAAGCATGACTACAAAGCCCAAGGCCAGATAGATCAGGGTCATCGTGATCAATGCGACTCAACGTCGCTTCAAGTCTTCCAATTCGGCTTTGAGTTCTTCTTCCGGCGTGTCAGGGCCGAAGGTCTCGCTCAAGGCTTGGGTTTGTCCGCGCCATAGCATCACACCGGCACGTACAGGCAGCCAGAGGGCGGGGAGTAGAAAAACGACCATCACCACCAGCCAGAGCATTTGCGGGTATATGAGGGGTGTGGCCCAAGGGGTTTGGGCCAGTGACTGGTAAGTCTGGGTCTCCAGCACCGTCTTGACCGTGAAGGCAAACAGAAAGACTGACAGGATCCCGATCGAGGCGACGGAGAGAAAGTCCATCCATGCCTTCATGCGAGGCTTCATGAAGAGGTAAACAAGATTGATGCGGATATGCGAACGATCCAGCAAGGTCACCGCGAAGGCCAAAGGCGCCCCCAGTGCAATCGAGTAGCCCGCGAGCTCGTCAACGCCGCCAATAGAGACCGACCAGATCTTGCGAACCAGGGTCTCTACCGTCACGAGAATCGCCAGAGCCAGCATCATCACCCCGAAGGTGTTGCTGGCCAGGCGTCGATAGACCGTCGCGTACTTATCGGCAGCGCTCAAAGGCCGGCTCCGATGGTTGCATTCCAGTCAGCCTCGCAAGTCGGATTGACCGCGTTGCACTGCTTGCTCCAAGTCGGCAAAGAGCGCTCCCTCAGAGCGTTCTTGACCGTCGCAAGATCAGCAGGCGTCACCGGAACCGCAGTCAGCTTGTAGCTCTTGCCTGCCGCACAGGGACTGGCCCCGATGTTGCACCGATGAGCGTCATCGGCCAACTCTTGGGAGTAGGTCCAGATATCTTTCACCAGTCGATCAACGGCTTGTTGGAGCTTGGCTTGATCGGCCGGCGACATCTGCTTCCAGGTATTAAGGTTGATCGCGTAACCATTGATCGCCAGCTGCAAGGCCAGCGGCATGACGGTTGTCGCCGCCTCGGGCCAGCCGCCAGAATTGGCCGATGCGGGTCCAGTGATGGCACAGTCCACGACACCACGGGCGAGAGCCTGCTGTACCTCTCCAAAGGGCATGGGTACGCCGGTAGCACCCAGGCCCGCTACAAAGTTGGCGCTATTTTGATCGCCCACCCGGATTTTTTTAGCCTTCAAGTCAGCCAAGCCTTTGATTTGCGGTTTACAAAAGATCACCTGGGGACCAGCAGGCCAGACACCGAGCAATTTGGCGTTGAACTGAGCCTGCAAGCGTTTATCGACGGTGGCAAAGTAGGCGTCGGTATTTTTCTTCCCAGCCTCGTAAGTAGGATTGAGCCCGACCAGATCGAAGCCGAGCACAGTGGGATCGTCACGGCTGACCTGCGGCAGGCGCAGTGAAACCATATTAAAGAGCCCCGACCTCAGCACCCGCAGCCCATCGGTGTCGGGGATACCTGCTACATCTACAGGGGAGTATTGGACGCTGATGTTGAGTCCGGAGGTTTTGGCCAGATTTTCAAAGAAGGGTTGCTCCTTGTTTTTCTGGATCAAGCCCGACCCAGCGGGTTGGCCCAACACTTTCAAGGGCATGGGCTGAGCGTGACCGGCCGAGCTGAAAGCTGCCGCGGTCAGCGCGGCGATCAAGGCGTTTCGCATAAAGACTCCTTCGTTCAGTTGGATGCCCGGTCTGCGGGACCTTTCCCTCCACCGGGCAATTGGGTAACGCAAATTTCTTGCCATACTACATGAAAAAATTTTTTCAGCAAGAAAAATCGAGCTCGTTCAACGTGCACGGGCTGAATGAGGGCTCAGAAGACCGGATGGCGAGAGCCCTTGGGTATGGCGCCATCGGGGGTTAGATCCCTGCACGCCCCGAACGGGTGCAAATCGAGCCGCGGCTTGGTGCGCGGCGCCAAAATGGGGCAGGTTGATGCAGTGAGTTCAGGCGCCTGTCGATCGCAAACGCCTAGAGCTCTTCCAACTCGTCATTGAGCGCCTCGATCGCCCGCAGTCGGGACCGAGCACCCGCGCCCGCCATTTCGATGGCACGGGTGGCCAGCAGGTAGCAGACCGCCGCCACCGCAGTGTGATTGAACAGGGGGCCCGGTGCTTGGGAGTGGCAGCGAAAGTGCCAGGTCGCGCCCCCTTGGAACGGTACGCCCTCATCGGTGATGTAAAGCAACCGTGCGCCTTGTCGTCGAACCTGTTCGAGGATCAGGTCCATGCGGGCGATGCGACGTCGCATCCCGAAAACGATGACCAGATCCCGCTGGTCAAGGCTCACCAGATGCTCGCCGAGGGTTTGTCCGCCGCCTGGGATGGCCACGATGTTCTCGATGACCTGGGTAAGCTGCCACTGCAGATAAGTCGCAAAGGGATGGCTGCTGCGAAACCCCAAGACCCAGACCTTTCGGGCCTTGAGCATCGCTTTGGCCACAGCCTGTATCTGCACATCAGAGATGGCGATGAAAGTGGCTTCTAGATTGGCAATACTCTGTGCAACGTGGGACGCTACATTGTGGGTCGCGCCGGTCTTGGTGGCCGTACCAAGAAAAAGGCGTGAGCCGGTTAACTTTTCGGCCCGTGCATGACGACGGGCCGCTTCATAGTTTTCATATCCCAAGCGTTTGACAAAGCGCGATACGGTCGCCTTGGAAACATGAGCAAGTTCCGCAAGCTCAGATCCTGAATAGCTGGCTAATTCGCCCGGGAAATCGCAGACAAAATCGCCCAAGCGCCGCTC
>CAZATV010000190.1:0-3029 GCA_964488145.1 uncultured Polaromonas sp. | reverse complement strand
GCGGAGCGCTCGTCTCTCGGGGGCCGACACTGCCCAGACGTTCGCGCAGCGACTGCGGCTGGCCGCTCAGGAGGGCAGCGTAGACAGTGGCATTGGCCAGCACCTTCTTCACATAGTCACGGGTTTCACTGAAGGGTACGTTCTCGGCCCAGATCGCGCCTTCAAGCACAGGGCCGTTTCGCCAATTGCGCGGCCGTCCGGGGCCGGCGTTGTAGGCAGCCGCTGCAAGTGGCATGGACCCACCGAAATCGTCCAGGGCGCGCTTGAGGTAGGCCGTTCCCAGCAAGATGTTGATCTCCCGATCGTTGATCTGGCTGGGGCTGTAGTTGTTCAGCCCGATGTGCCGGGCGGTTTCACGCGCCGTCGCCGGCATCAGCTGCATCAGCCCTGAGGCGCCAACGTGCGAGCGCGCATCCATGATGAAACGGCTTTCCTGCCGAATCAGTCCGTAGACATAGGCCGGATCGAGCCCGATCTCGCGGGTGCGCTTGAGCACCGATTCGCGCAGCGGTGTCGGAAAGCGCTGTTCGATATCGATTTCGCTGCGGGTCCGGTCGCTGGTGTTAATGCAGCGGTCCCAGACCGACCGTTCGCAGGCCAGCTGCGCCGCTGCCAACAGCTCCCGATCGCTCAGGCCACCGCGGCGGTGCAGGCTGATGCTGTAGTTCCATTCACGCACTCCGTCGCTGCGCAGCCCGATCGCAATGGCGTGCAAGGCCCGCTGCAGGCCCGGGTTCTGTCGGGCCGCATCGCGTTCGGCCGCCGTCAAAGCACTCGGGCGCGCGGGCAGAGTGATGCGCTGGCCCAATTCCTCCAGAGCCAGCTTCTCATAGAAGCCGCGCACCGAAGCGATGGACTGCAACAGCACCAGGGCCTGCGCGCGCTGCGGAGACACGCTGGCTGCGGTACTGCCCGGCGCCGCTGAGAGGGGCCCTGCATGAAAGCCGGGCGCCGCAGCGGCTGGCGCCGGATCGGTTCCGGCGGTGGCCATCAAGGCCCGCGCCCGCCAATAGACCCAGGCCGGATCTCGCGCAGCGGCCTCGCTCATCGCTGCGATAGCCGAGAGCACTTGCGGCCATTGCGGGCCGGCGCGCAGGGCTGCGCGAACCCGCCACGACAACATATCGTCGCTCAGGTCGGCCTCGCGAGTGACCTGGGCGTAGTAGTCCAGCGCTTCGCGATCGAGTCGCATCGCCGCCCGCCGACCCAGACTCCCCCAGACCCAGTTGCGTTCCTCAGCGCTGAGCTGCGGCCCCCATTTTTTTCTCAGCAGTTCAACGGCAGCGCCCAGATCGGTGCTGGACAGACGCAGCAGCGCCAGCGTGATGAGTTCCTTGCGCTGACGCGAGAAGGCCAGGGATTTTTCACGCAGGAAGCGCCCTGGATCGGCCATCAATTGGGCCAACAGGGCATCTGCATCGGGTGCGACCAGTTCCACCGCATCGCGCACCATCCGGGGGCGGTTCGATTCAAGGGCCAGTCGGGCCTTGCGCCAGATCTCCAGAGCCGGCAGCTGACGGTCTTCGTGCAAAGCGCGCGCTGCCCCCTTGCATCCGTCATCGGCCTCGCGTTGGGCCTGCCACAGCCGAGTCACTTCTTCGGCCCGCCGCTGCCCGTCGACACTCGGGTTCCGCAGATGCTCTACCCATAACACATAGCAGCGCACCTCCGGATCGTCGTTCATCCGGTAATGCACGATCTCATTTTGAAAGGTCAGCCAGTCGCGCCGCTGTCCAAGCAGCAGCAACCAGTCATTGCGAAGGCGGTCCTCTTGGTAGGTGCCTGCCCAGCGGCTTAGAAAGGCCTGGATTTCAGCTGCCGGCGCATCGGACAGGCGTAGCCTCAGATCCCAGTAGGCTGCCCAGGGTTCAAGCACATGGCCCCGCACCTGCGGCAGCAGGGCCTGCAGCCGGGACCGCTCGCCCCGATCAAAGGCTTGCCGAATGTCCAGCATGGCCTGATCGGCCGGCGTCAAAGCGGGGGATTGAACCGGGGTTCCCGCCTGCGCGCTGACGCCAACGCCGATCGACAGGGCTGCCCCCAGGAGCACGTGCGCCAAGAAGTTCGGTAGCATCCCGGCATTATGGACAAACAAAGCGCGCGCAAAGCCCTCATTGAACAAAGGCTGAATCTGCCTGACCGGATGGCCAGAGCCGAGCTGCTGCAGCGGGTGCTGCGCATCTGGCTGGTGGGCCGACCCGATACGGTGATTGGGGCCTACTGGCCGATCAAGGGAGAGTTCGATCCCCTGCCGGCCCTCTACCGCTGGCAGGAAGATGCCCTGCTCGAGCCCTCGGTGGGCGGCTGGCCGGTCAGCGCTGACAGCCCACCCCAGTGGGCCACCGACAGTCTGGCCCAGCGCCTGCCGCGCAAGATCGGCCTGCCGGTGGTTGACAAGCGAAACCGCACCCTGAGCTTTCATGCCTGGTATCCCGGCTGCCCAATGGAAGAAGACGCCTACGGCATTCCCAAACCCAAAGATACCGAGCGGGTGGTGCCCACTTTGTTGCTGGTGCCCTGCGTCGGCTGGGGGCCGGGCGGCTATCGACTGGGCTACGGCGGCGGCTTCTACGACCGCACCCTGGCCAGCTACACGCCCAAACCGTTTACTGTCGGGTTGGGTTACAGCATAGGCTGGCTGCCTGAGCTGCGGAGCGAGCCGCATGACGTTGCGCTGGACGCGATCCTGAGCGACGAGGGCGTGGCCTGGCCTTTGTGACGCAAGGCGCGCGGGGCGCTGCCTTCAAATTGCGGGCTCCACGAACTTGTGAAAGCCGCAGCTTCGCGGCCATGGCACAGCCTTGTTGTGGACTAAGGGCTGCGCCCTCGCGGTGAGAGGCTCTGGTGCAACTGCAGCGCCCAAACCCACCCCGACGGGCCGAGGGCGGCGCTCCCAAACGGAAAATAAAAAACCCCGCCGGATTGCCCCGGCGGGGTTTGAGACTTGCTAAATCTTGAGCTGGCTAGGCCAGCGTGGGATTAGAAGCTGTGACGCAGGCCCACATCGAAGCCCTTGCGACGCGAGGTCT
>CAZATV010000189.1:0-3048 GCA_964488145.1 uncultured Polaromonas sp. | reverse complement strand
CAGCGCACAGCGCACAGCGCACAGCGCACAGCGCACAGCGCACAGCGCACAGCGCGCGGCCCAAGTCCCGCACCAAGTCCTGTCAGTCAGGCACAGCCCTTGTGTGTTTGACCCTGCGCCCAAAAAACTCCTGATGCAGTTGGGCCACCCGCGCCTGAAATTGCGCCAGGGAAAACTCGCGGGCATGCAGTTGCTGGCCGGCCGCTTGCAGCTTCAGGCGCAGGGCTTCATCGCTGAGCACCCGCTGTAGTTGACGAGCCAGAGCCGGCGGGTCACCCGGAGACACGAACAGGGCGTGCTCGCCGTCCTTGATGAGGTGGGCAATTTCGCCCACCGGGGTACACACCACAGCCACGCCCCGGGCCAGGGCTTCCAGAATGACCAGGGGCAGGCCCTCGTCGTAAGAGGGCAGCACCAGGACGTCGGCGCGGGCCATCAACTGGGCTACGGCCTCGCGTTCCACCCACCCGGTCCATTCGATCCGGTCGCCCAGCCCCAGGTCCTCAGCGCTGCGACGATAGCCTTGGACGTCACCGCCACCGGCCAAGGTGATTCGGGTGTTCTGGCGGTCCCAGCCGGGCAGGCTCAGGGCCTGCAGCAGATCGCCCACACCCTTGCGCTCCGAAAGGTTGCCCACAAACAGCAGGTGCCGCACCGGTGCGCGGCGGCTCTGGGGCCCGCTGGCTGCGGGCACGCCGTTGGGTACGATGCGCACCCGCTCGGCGGGCACCTGCAGTTGTTGCACCACAAAGGCCTGGCTGCGCGGTCCGAGCACCACGATGAGAGGCGGCAGTTGCAGAATGTGCCGGGTCAGCCAGCGCGCCGGGCGCGGCAGGCGCTGGTAGAACTGCGGAAACTGCGCGGCGTGCAAATGCACGAGCATGGGCACACCCAGAACTTTGCACCAGAGCATGAGCAGACCTTTGCGCAGCAGGCTCATGCGCTCGGCCAGGTGAATATGCACCCCAGCCAGGTCGCCGCGCCGATGGCCTTGCCACACGGTTCGCAGAGCGCGTGCCAGCACCCTCAGGCTGGACAGGGCCGAGCCCTGACCGCGGGTGTCCAGGCCTTCAAGCCGAAAGTCGGTGGCGCTGGCTCGGGGTGTCATCAGATAGTCAACCACCCTATACATGCCGCCACCCACCGGCCCCCAGGGGCAGGCCATGAGGATGCGTTGCGGCCCGGCATGCGCACGTTGGTTCAGCGGAGGGCTGCCGGCCTTCATGGCCGCGACCTCGGAGCGCAGGCTGGGGTGCCGTAGGGTTCTTGCAGCACTCGCGAGGCAATCGGCTCGGTCGGCGGGCGCCGCGCCTGTAGCAGACCGCGCAGGAACCCGGCCGCATTGAAATGCCAGGCCGCGACTGCATAGAGTCCGCGTTCCAGTGAGCGCTTGCGCAGGCTCACAAGGGCCAGGGCCAGCAGAGGCGTGGACGATGCGGCGGCCATCTTGCCTTGGGCGGGCAGGGGCAGCAGCAGCGCGGCAGCCAGTAGCAGCCAGGCGGCCAGCAGGGCGAGGTACAGACGCGTCTCGCGAAGGCGCAGCACCTGCCGCCGCCGCGCCGGATAAGGCCAGCTGGCGCGCAGCAATTCGCCCAGGCCCATGATGTAGCCGCTTTGCCAGCGACGCAGCAGAAGCGGGTAGGGGGCTGTGGCATGGCCTTGGTGGGTGGCGGCGACATCGGGCAGGCGCCAGAGCTTCCAGCCGCGCTCGCGCAGGCGCAGCCCCAGTTCGTATTCTTCGTAGCTGTGCAGGTTGCGGTCGGACAGGTAGCCTACCGATTCAATGGCGCTGCGCCGGTACAGGCCACCGCCGTCCAGTCGGTCGACTTCGGCGCTGCGCGCCTGGGCCTGCGGCTTTTCGTTGCGGGCGCGGTATTCCAGATGGTCGGCATTGAGCTCAAGCACCTGACCGCCGACGCCAGCCAGTTCGGGCCTTTGCTGTAACAGGCCCAGGGCCCGAGCCAGAAAGCCGGGCTGCAACTCCATGTCGCCATCCATCAGCAGCACGAAGGGGGTGTCGGTATGGGCGTAGCCCAACTGCGGGCCTATGCCGCAGCGGCGCTCCAGCGGCTGGGCCAGTTGCACGATACGAATCGGGTAGGCGCTGGCCCTTGCCACGGTGGCATCGGCCGAACCGGAATCGGACAGCACCACCGGGCCGGCCGATCCGTCGGGCGTGCTGATCGCCTGTAGGGCCTGCAGCGCGCTGCGCACGCTCGCCTCGATATGGGCCTCTTCATTGAGGGCCTTGATCACAATCGAAACCGCAGGGACATTGAGGGCTGTAGCGTTCATGGTTTCAGCGCCCGTAATCGGAGGCCTGCAGCCTTCGTTCGGCCCGCAGGTCTTGCCTTGTTCTGCGGGATCGCCAGCGCAGCGCTTGCGTGATCCAGCGATGCGGCAAGCCCACGATCATGATCAGGGTGAACCACCAGCGGCGGCCGCGCAGGGCATAGCGGGCGCGCAGCAGCCAGCGCAGGGCCTGGGCGCGATGGCCGGCCTGTAAAGCCTCACGGGCCAGACTCAGCTCATGTTGGGCAATCAGCCAGCGGGTGTCGCGGCGCAGTTGGGGCGGCAGTTGGCCCTCGCGCACACGCTGCTGCAGCCGCTGCAGGAAGGGTGGAGCTTGCGCGGCGCCGAGCACCTGGCGGCTGCTCAGACTATCGTCTACGGCCACCCGGTAGGCCACCCGGGGTTCATGCACCAGCGCCAAGGGGGTCTGTTCGGCCAGGCGAAACCACAGGTCCAGGTCTTCGCCCATCGACTCACCCACCGGAAAGCAAGGCTGCAAGGCCAGCAGCCGGCTGCGTCGCACTGCCACCGAGCTGCTGCTCAGGGAGGGGCTGCTCATCCAGTGCCGGGCCAGCCGGGTGATCAGTTCCACGGGCCCTTGCGCGGCCGGGCGGATCCAGCCGACTGGCCAGGGGCCTGGCGCATGCGGTACGCGCACAAAGTCGGCGGCCAGGACATCGGCCTGCGGGTAGAGCTGGTGGGCGCGCTGCAGGGCGCTGAGGTAGCCGGGGTCTAGCCAGTCGTCGGCATCAAGAA
>CAZATV010000188.1:0-3089 GCA_964488145.1 uncultured Polaromonas sp. | reverse complement strand
TGCACCAAGATTGCGCTGGGGCATCACCGCGATGACATCTTGCAGACCCTGTTTCTCAATATGTTCTTCGCCTCCAAGCTCAAGGGCATGCCGCCCAAGTTGGCCAGTGACGACGGCAAGAATGTGGTGATCCGACCGCTGGCCTATGTCAATGAGAACGACCTGATCGCCTGGGCCCAGGTGCGACAGTTCCCCATCATCCCTTGCACGCTCTGCGGCAGCCAGGACGGCCTGCAGCGTCAGGTGGTGGGCGACATGCTGCGCGAGTGGGACAAGAAATTTCCGGGGCGACTCGAGAACCTATTTACTGCCCTGCAGAACGTGGTGCCTTCGCACCTCATGGATCGGCAGTTGCACAACTTCACCGACATCCGCGCCACGGGCGTGGCCGACCCGCAAGGGGACAAGGCCTTCGATCCGGAGAGCTTTGCCCCGCGCGGTGGTTCAATTAAGTTCATTGACTAAACGACTGTCCCGCCCATGGCCGAAGAGTGCTCGGTCAGGAGTGTTTTCGGGAGTTGCCTCATGTACATTTGCCTGGTGATCGCCGCCAAGATCCCCGTAAAAAAATACGGGGGTACCGAGCGCATCGTGCAATGGTTGGCTATGGAGTTCATCAAGCGGCGCCACAAAGTTTGCCTGATTGGATGGCCCGGCTGCTATCTGCCGGGTGTGACGTGCATCCCGGCGACGAGCGCAGACCAAGCCCATCGAGCCATCCCTCCCGACGTCGACATCGTTCACTTTCACAGTTGGGAGCCGCCGAACTCCTTCGAGAAGCCGTGGATTTACACGCTGCATGGCAATACAAATACACCGGGCTCGCTACCCGAGCATACGGTCTGTATCAGTGCTGACCACGCCAGGCGGCACGGGCGAAATATTTTTGTCTATAACGGCGTTGATCCCCAGGAATTGATTTTTGAGGAGAAGAAGGGCGATCATTTACTATTCTTCTCCAAGGTGCGCCGCAGGGTCAAAGGGGCACGCCGCGCCCTGAAACTGGCCAAATTGCATGATCAAGAAATAGTAGTCGCTGGCGGTTTTCGTTTTGACTTGCTGAAGGTTGGAGGACTGTTTGACAGCCTGAGGGCGGGTGTGAGGTTTAGAGGAGAAATCGGAGGGACTGAAAAGGCCTTGGTGTTTTCGCGAGCAAAGGCGCTCCTGTTCCCTATCGATTGGGAGGAGCCCTTCGGACTGGTTGTGATCGAATCGCTCATGTCGGGTACGCCCGTGATTGCAACGCGCAGAGGCTCACTGCCTGAACTGATCAACCACAAGGTGGGGGCATTCTTTGAGACTGACGAAGAGTTTTCTGCAGCCTTGGGGCACGCCGCATCGTGTAAACCTGCTGACTGTCGCGATTGGGCGTTGGCCAATTTTTCCTCTGAAATTTGTGCGCAAAACTATCTAAGCTTGTACGAGCGGGTTTTACAGGATAAGAAATTTTTTGACCTGGCGCCCCCTTCCTGAATCTGCTCGTTTTCGGGGTGCGACTGATCCGGCAGGTCTTCGCATGGAAGGGTCTCGTCGCGTGGCTGTGCAGTCGAGCAATCTCAAACTGCTAGGCATCTTCAGGGGCTCGTGTCCCTAATGCGTGAGAAATTTGTGGCCCTCTTTTCTTTTGGACACCACCCCCCCCCTATCGGTGTAAATCAATTTCTGCTTAGGCTCGCTTTATGACGCATTTGCGCTCCCTGTTCGCTCAATTCTTCCTCGCCGTTCTTGTGACGCTGCTGGCCGGTTGCTCTGGCCTGCGGCTGATCGATAACGATGTACTGAGCCACGCCCGCTGGCAGGCCAGCCCCGCTGGACCGGGCAGCACCTACCGATTTGAGCGTCTGCCGTCGCAGCAGGCCGGAGGTGAACCCGGGCAGGATCAACTGGAAGCCATGGCGCAGTCGGCTCTGGCCAAGCTCGGCTGGGTGCACTACCCTGAAGCAGCCTTGTGGGTGGTGCAACTGAGCGCCACCACTGTGGTGCAACCGGGCTACAACGGGGCCTGGCCTGGCTTTCCAACGGTCTCCATCGGTGCGGGTACAGCGGGCAGCCATATTGGCATAGCCTTTCCCATGATGCGCTACGAGCCGCCGCTTTACATTCGCGAGGTGCAAATCCTCATCCGCGACAGCCGCAGCCATGCCGTGGTGTATGAAACCCGAGCCCGGCACAGCGGCGTCTGGGCGGATGGTCGTGCTCTGCTGCCGGCCATGATCGATGCCGCGCTGAGCGGCTTTCCCACCCCGCCCGCGGGGCCGCGTCGGGTGAATGTGCAGATTCCCCGCTGAGCGCAGCCCCTTGCGCCGGGGGCGGCACTCCCTCCCCAAAACAAAAAGCCCGGGTGGACTGATGGGGCAGGCGCGTCCCGGCGCAACCATCTGCCCCGGCCGGAGCCCCGCCTCCACGGCGAAAGGCCCGGGCGCGACAACTGCGCCAGAATAAGCCCCATGGAGCAGCCCACCCGCATCATCGCCATACGCCACGGCGAAACCGCCTGGAATGTGGACAGCCGTATCCAGGGGCATCTGGACATTCCGCTCAATGAGCGCGGCCATTGGCAAGCGCAACGACTCGCGCAGGTTCTGGCCACCGAAGAGATAGCCGCGGTTTATGCCAGCGATCTCAGCCGCGCTTTCGAAACCGGTCGTTACCTCGCAGAAGCTGCGGGCGTCCCTATCACCCCCGAGCCCGGCCTGCGCGAGCGCGGCTTCGGCCTTTTCGAAGGGCGAACCTTCGGGGAAATCGAGGCTCAAATGCCTGAGCAGGCGCTGCGCTGGCGCAAGCGAGACCCCCACTTTGCCCCGGAGGGCGGGGAATCGCTGGTGCAACTGTTCGCGCGCGTGGTGGAGACCTGCCAGCGCCTGGCCGCCCTGCACCCGGGCGAGCAAATTGCGATGGTGGGGCACGGCGGTGTCATGGACGCGCTGTACCGCGCCGCCACTCGGCAAGACCTGCAGGCCGCCCGCACCTGGGAACTGGGCAACGCCGCCATCAACCGCCTGCTGTGGTCACCGCAGGGTTTCACGCTGGTGGGTTGGGGTGATGTAGGCCATCTCGGCAATGGCGCGCTCGATGAGGGCAGTGCCTGA
>CAZATV010000187.1:0-3118 GCA_964488145.1 uncultured Polaromonas sp. | reverse complement strand
TCAGGCAAGGACAGCACATCCGGGTCGATATTTTGTTACAGCCCCTGCCGGCGCGCCTGGCCTGGGCGCTGGAGTGGCTTGGCGATGCGATTGGGCTGGCCACCTGTTTGATCCTGATGCTGGTTTCGGGCAAGGCCACGCTGGCCAGCATGGCCGCTGGGTCGCTGAGCATCAAGACGCTGGTGATGCCGGAATGGTGGACCCTGGCGCCTATGCCCCTGGCCTTTGGCCTGCTGTCGGTTGAAATGTTTTTCCGCATGCACAGGCTCTGGCGCGCCGAACGCGCGCCGCGCCGGGATGCGGTCAGTGCGGCCTAGACCGCCGATGGGACACACACCATGAGTTGGACCGTGGCGGCCTGGCTGCTTCTGGGGGGCTCCACCGCGCTCCTGTTGATCGGCATGCCGGTGGCCCTGACCTTTCTGTCGGTCAATTTGCTGGGTGCCTGGATCTACATGGGCGGCGAAGCCGGTCTGGTGCAGCTGGCCCGCAGCAGTGTCAGTTCGGTGGCCGCCTTCGCCTTGACGCCGATTCCCCTGTTTGTGCTGATGGGCGAGGTGCTGTTTCATACCGGCCTGGCGCACAAGGTGATCGAAGGCATTGACCGGTTGATCACCCGGGTGCCAGGCCGGCTGGCTGTGGTGGCCGTGGTGGCCGGCACGGTGTTTTCGGCCATTTCCGGATCGACGATTGCCACCACGGCCATGCTGGGCTCGCTGATGCTGCCGGTCATGCTGGCCCGTGGCTATCACCCACGCCTGGCCACCGGGCCGATCATGGCCATCGGTGCGGTCGACATGTTGATTCCGCCCTCGGCTCTGACGGTGCTGCTGGGCTCTTTGTCCGGAATTTCCATCTCCAAGCTGCTGCTTGGCGGCATTCTGCCGGGACTGATCCTGTCAGTGGCCTTCATCGCCTGGATCGTCTTGCGGGTGCGGCTGAGCCCTCAACTGGCACCGCAGGAAAGCCAGGTGCCCCGCTACACGGGTTGGGCGCGCTGGCATTTGCTGTTGGCCTATGTGTTGCCCACGCTGTCGATTTTTGCGGTGGTGGTCGGCGCCCTGGCCGCCGGATGGGCCACCCCTACGGAATGCGCGGCCCTGGGCGCTTTTGCCACCCTGGTATTGGCCGCAGCCTACCGGCGCCTGTCCTGGCAGGCCTTGCGGCAGGCGCTCATGGGCACCGCGGGAATCTCGGGCATGATTCTGTTCATCATTCTTGGAGCTACCACCTTCGCGCAGCTCTTGTCCTTCTCCGGAGCCAGCAACGGTCTGGTGCAGTGGATCACCAATCAGGGTTGGTCCAAGGAGGCGGTGGTGCTGGGCATGTTGGCCTTGCTGATCTTTCTGGGGCTTTTCGTGGATCAGGTCAGCATGATGATGATCACCCTGCCGATCTTCATGCCGCTGGTCAATGGTCTGGGGATCGATCCGGTGTGGTTCGGCGTGATGTTCCTCATCTGCATGCAGCTGGGCTTGCTGCTGCCGCCGCACGGACTCTTGCTGATGACCATGCGCGGGGTGGCTCCGCCGCAGGTCACCACGCTCGATATTTTTCTGGCGGTCATCCCCTACGTGGTGATGAGCCTGCTTTTACTGGCGGCCGTGTTTTTCTGGCCCGTCATTGCCACCGGGTTACCCAGCCTGTAGTGACGGCCAGATCAGGCCGGTCCCGGCCTTAGCTTAGGGCCCGGCGCAGCGACTGCCCCACCAGCACCATCGGCGGGATGACCCGGTAGGCGAAGTCCCGGATGGCCGCCAGGACCGCGGGCTGCCGAAGAGGCTCAGGTGTCGGCCCCAACTGGCGCGAGAGGCGCTCGGCCTGAGGTTTGAACTTGCACAGCAGATCCTGCACGCAGGCGGTGATGTGACCGCTGGCAAAGTGGGGCGCCAGGCTCTGGTGCAAGCATTGCAGCACAGCCGGGTAGGGCACAAAGTGTCGGTATAGGCTGGGCACCACGGGGTCGAGGGTGCGGCGATCGCCCTCGCGCAGATCGTTGAGGAGCCAGCGGGTTGGGCCATCGATCGCGTCGACCTCGACCATGGGCAAGGGATCAGCGGTCGGCGGTGGAGGAGGCTGCCAGGACCGTTGCCGGGCCGGCGCTGCAGTCCCGGGAGCCCCAGGGGTTTCGATCCCGTGCAGCAGGGTCAGCAGGGCCAAGCAGTGGACGGGGTTGGAGCGGTTGTAGCAGTCCAGCGTGGCGTGCGCCCGGATCAGAACCCTTGCCTCCAGACCGATAGCAGCCAGGGTCTGGGCCGGGATCGGCGCTATCAGACCGGTGTCGTCTAGTTCTTCAGCCAGGGGCCAAGCCACCTCCTGCAGCCAGCCCCCTTGATATAGACCTCCCAGATGCGCCCAGAAGGTGGGCATCACACCTGGATGGGTGGCCAGATGGCGAAAGATCAACGCGGGCAGACGGGTTCCGCAGCATCGACCGATTTCTGTGAGCAGACTCTGAGCGGCCGCATCATGGCCGCCCTCGATCAGGGCGCCGGCCTTGTTGCGAACAGCAGAGACCATGGGGGATGAGCAGTTTCCTTGGCTGGGCTGATTCAGCCGCGAAACCGCTTGCGGGTCAGGGCCAGCGCCAGATAGAAGGCGCCGATACCATAGGCCAGTAAAACCGCCAGGTGTTGACCGGCTTGTGCCGGCCACTGACCCAGAAACAGCGGCCTCATCAGTTCGACCGCGGCCGTCAGCGGCAGACACAGCGACAGGCCCTGCAAAAAGGCCGGCAGTTGCTCGCGCGGGAAGAAGACCCCGCTGAGGAAGGTGGTGGGCGTCAGGTAGAGGGTGAAGTAGTAGGTGAAGAAGTCATAGCCTTTGGCCAGGGCGTTGAAGATCAGCGCGATGCTGGCAAACACGATGCCGATGAGGGCCAGCAGGGGCAGGGCCAGCAACAGGTAGGGGCTGTGGCTGACCGACAGGGCCAGCATCACACCCAGGATGACCACCGTGGTGAACAGGGACTTGAAGGCCGCCCAGAGCATCTCGGCCATGACCACATCGTCCAGATCGACCGGCGCGTTCATGATGCCATCCCAGGTGCGCTGAACCTGCATGCGCGAGAACGCAGAGTACAGGGCCTCGAAGCTGGCCGCGTTCATGGCACTCATGC
>CAZATV010000186.1:0-3120 GCA_964488145.1 uncultured Polaromonas sp. | reverse complement strand
CTGCGCTTTTATGAGCCGCAGTCGGGGCGCCTTCTGCTCGACGGCACGCCGATCGGGCAGCTGAGCCTGCAAGGCCTGCGCGATCGCATGGCGATCGTGCCGCAGGAACCGGTGATCTTCTCTAGCAGCGCCCTGGAAAACATACGCTACGGCAAGCCGCAGGCCAGCGACGCCGAGGTACGCGCTGCCG
This sequence comes from uncultured Polaromonas sp., assembly GCA_964488145.1. Classification (GTDB taxonomy): domain Bacteria; phylum Pseudomonadota; class Gammaproteobacteria; order Burkholderiales; family Burkholderiaceae_C; genus Polaromonas. Next base: position 2,930 of record CAZATV010000186.1, on the reverse strand, counting down.
CTCAGGCGGCCTTTGCCGACGAGTTCATCGAACGCCTGCCCGAAGGCTACGACACTTTTCTGGGCGAGCGCGGCGTGCGTCTCTCAGGCGGCCAGAGACAGCGCATCGCCATTGCGCGGGCGCTGCTGAAAAATCCGCCCTTGATGCTGCTCGACGAGGCCACCTCGGCACTGGACGCGCAAAGCGAGCGCATGGTACAGGCGGCCCTCGACAGCGCCATGCAGGGTCGCACCACCCTGGTCATCGCCCACCGACTGGCCACGGTACAGCGGGCCGACCGCATTGTGGTGCTCGACAAGGGTCGCATCGTCGAGCAAGGCACGCATGAACAATTGGTGAGCCAAGGCGGCTTGTACGCTCGGTTAGCAGCTCTGCAATTTAACGCTTAGAAAACATCTCTGTCTTGCAAGAGCGTCCATGCGCGACTTGCATGGATCAAGGCGAAATCGGACTTGGACGGACGCACCGACACCGCCTAAGCTTGTGGCTCCTTTATTCCCACAAGGAAGCCCCATGAGCCTAGCGCTTGAGCCGGTCGCAAACATCGACCGGACCCAACACAAGCCACTGTCCTACCTCAAGGCCGACGATCTCGGCCCCTGGGGCCAATACCTCGAACAGGTTGACCGCGTCCTCCCCCATCTGGGGCGGCTCTCACGATGGGCCGAAACCCTGCGGCGGCCCAAGCGTATTCTGATCGTCGATGTGCCCATCGAACTCGACAACGGTCAAGTCGCCCACTTCGAAGGCTATCGGGTCCAGCACAACGTGTCGCGCGGTCCCGGCAAGGGCGGCGTGCGCTTTCACCAGGACGTGACACTGTCCGAAGTGATGGCGCTGGCCGCCTGGATGTCCATCAAAAACGCGGCGGTCAATGTGCCCTACGGCGGGGCCAAGGGCGGCATACGGGTCGACCCGCGCACCCTCTCGCGCGGCGAACTCGAACGCATGACCCGTCGCTACACCAGTGAAATCGGCATCATCATCGGACCGAATCAGGACATTCCGGCCCCCGATGTCAACACCAATGAACAGATCATGGCCTGGATGATGGACACCTACTCCATGAATGTAGGGGCCACCACCACCGGGGTGGTAACGGGCAAGCCAGTGGACCTGGGCGGCTCGCTGGGCCGGCGCGAGGCCACCGGACGCGGCGTCTACACCGTCGGCCAGCTCGCAGCGCAGCACCTGGGCCTAGACCTCTCCGGTGCGCGGGTGGCCGTTCAGGGCATGGGTAACGTGGGCGCGGTAGCCGCGCGGCTTTTTGCACAGGCAGGGGCGCGCGTGGTCGCAGTGCAGGACCACACCGGTAGCCTCTACCGGGAGGCAGGGCTTGATCTTCAAGCCCTGCTCGCTCACAGCGCCCGCCACGGCGGTGTGGCCGGCTTTGAACAGGCCGAGCCCCTGAATCTAGAGGCCTTCTGGGATGTTGAGTCCGACATCCTGATTCCGGCCGCCCTCGAGCATCAGATCACCGCTGAGCGGGCCCTGCGGTTGCAAACCCAGTTGGTTCTGGAGGGAGCCAATGGACCCACTACCCCAGCGGCCGACGATATCCTGGCCGATCGCAACATTCTGGTGGTGCCTGATGTGATTGCCAATGCCGGTGGCGTGACGGTGAGCTACTTCGAATGGGTGCAAGACTTCTCCAGCTTCTTCTGGGACGAGGCTGAGATCAACCGACGTCTGGTGCGCGTCATGAGCGAGGCCTTCCAGGCCGTTTGGGAGGTAGCGCGCGAGCGACGGGTGAGCCTGCGCACCGCCGCCTTCATCGTGGCCTGCCGGCGCATCCTGCATACAAGGGAGCTGCGCGGTTTGTATCCCTGAACCTGTTGCAGGGACGGCAAGTCCATCACGCCGAGGGCAGCGCTCCCACAAGACTGCGACCCGAGCTGAAAAGAACTCTTGGGAGCCGTGCCCTCGCGGCGAGGCCTCTGCTGTTTCGGAGCCGCGCCCTCGCGTCGATCTGTCCTGTGCTCACGAGCCTAGCGACAATGGGCCCGCCCCAAACCCTAAAGCCACCACCGTGCAATCGGCACCGACACTTGGGTGAAAATACGCCAACTTAATTTGCGTACGGAGTTTTCATGCTGTTTCCCACCACCATCGTCGGCAGCTACCCTCAGCCCGATTGGTTGATCGACCGGGTCAAGCTGGCGGGGCGATTCCCACCGCGGGTACGCGCCAAGGAACTCTGGCGGGTGGCCGAGCCTTACCTGCAACAGGCGATGGACGATGCCACCGTGCTGGCCATCAAAGCGCAAGAGGATGCGGGGCTGGACATCATCACCGACGGTGAAATCCGGCGGGAAAGCTATTCCAACCGCATCGCCACCGCCCTCGACGGCGTAGATATCGATAACCCGGGCACTGCGCTGGACCGCTCCGGACACCCCAATCCGGTGCCGCGCATCGTCGGCAAGGTGCGGCGAGTGCGGCCGATCGAGGTCGAGGACCTTTTGTTCCTCAAGAAGCACACCACGCGCAAGGTCAAAATCACAGTGCCCGGCCCCTTTACCATGCTGCAGCAGGCGCAGAACGATTTCTACGCCTCCGAAGAAGAGGCCGCCATGGACTACGCGGTGGCCATCAACGAAGAAATCAAGGACCTGTTTGCCCATGGGGCCGATGTGGTGCAGGTCGATGAGCCCTATATGCAAGCGCGGCCCGAAAAGGCGCGGCAATACGGCATCCGGGCGCTCAACCGAGCGCTGGAGGGCGTGACCGGCGCCACTGCGGTCCATATCTGCTTTGGCTACGCCGCCATCATCCACGCCCGGCCCAATGGCTATAACTTCCTGCCTGAGCTTGCGGCCTGCAGCTGCCAGCAGATTTCAATTGAAACCGCGCAGTCCAACCTGGACTGCGCGGTGCTGCAAAGCCTGCCGGGCAAGCAGATCATGGTCGGCTGCCTGAACCTGGAAGAC
>CAZATV010000185.1:0-3130 GCA_964488145.1 uncultured Polaromonas sp. | reverse complement strand
AGACGCATGTCCATCGCCATCCAGCCCGGTGCGTGGTGTGCGAGTCGCGCCTCGAAGGATCGGGTGTCGCTTCCGGCGTAGGTCACTGGCTTATTCATCAGGCCGGACCAAATTTTGGCGATGCTCGGGCCGGTGAGAGCATCGGGGCCCACCAGATGGATGATCTCGTGGGGCAATGCCTGCGGCGCTTGCTCGCGCTGCAATACCGCGCCCGCCGCCACCTCGGCGATGTCCCGTACATCGACCATTGAGACGCCCTTCTCGCCAATGGGGAAGGGATAGAGTCCGGGGCCTAGCAAGGCATCTTTGAAGTACATCGCGTCGTTCTGCATGAAGCAGTTAGGGCGCAGGATGGTGGCTGGGATCCCCGCTTGCGCGATCATCCGCTCGATGGCGTACTTGGAGGTGAAGTGGGGTACGTCGGAGAACGGCTCACCATTGAAAACTGAAAAATAGACAAGCCGCTTGATTCCGGCATCGCGAGCCAGATTGAGCGTCAGCACAGCTTCGGTTAACTCTTGCGTTGAGACGGCATTGAGCAAGAACAGCATGCTCACCCCATGAAGGGCTTTGCGCATGGACTCCACATCCAGCATGTCGCCCGCGACGGCTGTGACTCCGCTCGGAAAGTTCGCCTTGCTCGGATCACGCGTCAGGGCATTGACCGACACCTGCTGCTTGGCAAGTTGACGCACCAGTGCTGATCCGATGGTGCCGGTTGCACCGGTGATGAGAATGGTCATGTCGCTTTCCTTTCAATGATTGAGCCACCGAAGGCTTCTATTCGCTGTTGGGATGATAGGGTGACAAAAATACAATGACATAAGCAAAAATAAGACAATTCGTCCCAAATGTGGAACGACTATGAATCTGGATGATCTGTCTGACTTTCTTTTGGTCGCAACGCATGAGGGTTTCGCGCAAGCCAGTCGTGCGAGCGGTAGACCCAAGGCCAGCCTGTCGCGCAAGGTCATGGAACTTGAGGCCGCCTTGGGCGTGCGGCTGTTTGAGCGCGGTGCCAGGGCAGTTCGCCTCACAGAAGCAGGTGCGCTACTGCTTGAGCGCACCAGTGGCCCAATGCGTGAAATTGCCGAAACAGCAGACGTACTGCGCGATGGTCGAACACAGCCACATGGGCTGCTGCGGGCCAACGCACCTATACTCTTCGGCCAGATGGTCATGGGACGACTGGCGGCCCAGTTCGCTGTGGCCTATCCCGACGTCAAGTTGGCGATCACGCTCGAAGATCGCGAAGTGGATTTGGTCAACGAAGGCTATGACGTCGTCATTCGTGTCAACCCCGAGCCTAACTCAGAGCTGGTGGGTCGCTGTTTATCACGCGATCAGGTACTCATCGTTTCTACGCCCGAGTTGAAAAAGCGGTTCTCACGAGTAGGACAAACGGCTGTGCGACGTGTGCCTGTGATCGCGCGAGCGTCGACTTCCAGCAGCAGTACTTGGCGAATCGCAGGACCCTCTGCAAAAGAAATCGCAGTGCAAACGGTCCTCGAGTTGCCCCTGTTCACGATGATTAGAGACGCTGCGCTCACTGGCCTCGGTGCGGCAAGATTGCCGAACCTCGTCGTGGCTGATGACTTGGCCGCAGGTCGCCTCGTGTCATGGGGACCAGCCACCGATCAACCCGCTGAGTTGTGGGTTCTGCACACCTCAAAGCGTTTGCCGAGTGCGAAGGTCAAAGCCTTCATTGGATTCTTAGAAACGAAATTTCGAAAGGTCCGAGCTTGACCGGTCATACCTAGATGCAAACACATGCAAACGGTACGGCCGAAAAACAGGTTTCTAACTTGCTCAGTCAAGTGGACCTGAGCAGAACCCCGTCTCAAGCTGGCAGATGACCCACTGAAGCGCCGCTTTCTTCAAAACAGCGCTGCGATCTGATCTAAAAACTTCAATCAGATCAAAGAGTTATAGGCCGGGAGTCTAAACATTGAAGATTTTGAAGAATCTTCTGGCGGAGAGGGTGGGATTCGAACCCACGGTGAACTTGCGCCCACGCCTGATTTCGAGTCAGGTACATTCGACCACTCTGCCACCTCTCCTGCGTCGCGTCGACCTGAGGAGTTTAGCAGACAGGCCCTGAGCCCTTGCAGCCAGCGTGCTCATCGGGACGGGGCGATCACGCAGAGACGCGCTTGATGCCAAATGCAGCGGTGATGGGCCCGGAGGAGCTTTTAAGGCCGCTTGGGCGCGACAACGGCCGCGTTGCGTGGCGAGACCGTCAGGACCAGGGTGCCACCCCCCATCAGGCCGCCTTCTGCCAGCTCAACCGTGGCCGTGCGGTCCTGCTTGGTGAAGACCAACAGGCTGGTCTTGCCGCGCACTGAAGAAATGAGGGTCCAGCCCTGCGCGGGGTAGGTGTCGATGAAGAAGCGAAAGGCCGCCTCGACATCGCGGCCCACATCGGCGACGACGCGGCCGACCCACTGCTCGCCCGATCCGATGATCAGTGAATTCTCAGGCTTGAAGCTGGCCCCGGGGGGCAAAGCCGACTGACCCACGGCCTCGGTAGGCGACAAGGTCTTGTCGGCCGTCGAACTCCCGCTGGTCTGTAGCGGCGTGGCCGTACAACCCGCCAACACCCAGACGCACAGCACCGTGGACAACATTTTCTTCATGGCCAGACCTTTCAAACCACGTCAGGCGATCAGCCCAAACGTTGCAAGCCGCCCATATACGGCTGCAGGGCGGGGGGAATCAGCACAGAGCCGTCAGCCTGCTGGTAATTCTCGAGCACAGCCACCAGGGTACGCCCAACGGCCAGACCCGATCCGTTGAGCGTATGCACCAGTTCGTTCTTGCCCTGCGAATTCTTGAATCGCGCCTGCATGCGCCGGGCCTGGAAGGTCTCGCAGTTGGAAACCGAGCTGATCTCGCGGTAGGTGTTTTGTGCCGGCAGCCACACCTCCAGGTCGTGGGTGCGACTGGCCCCAAAGCCCATGTCGCCGGTGCAAAGGGCCATCACTCGATAAGGCAGGCCGAGCTTTTGCAGGATGGCTTCTGCGTGGCCCGTCATTTCCTCCAGGGCCTCATAGCTCCGATCGGGGTGGACGATCTGCACCATCTCCACCTTGTCAAACTGATGCTGACGGATCATGCCCCGGGTGTCGCG
>CAZATV010000184.1:0-3140 GCA_964488145.1 uncultured Polaromonas sp. | reverse complement strand
CTGATCCAGGGCATCAGCAGCAAGAGCAGCAGGCGAATCCCATCCCAGATCAAAAAGGGCAGCACGCCACGATAGGTCTCGCTCATCGGCACTTCTCGGGCCAGACTGTTGACCACGTAGACGTTCAGACCCACCGGCGGCGCGAGCATGCCTATGCTGACGGTGGTGAGCACCAGAATGCCAAACCAGATCGCCTTCTCCTGCCCCATCAGCCCCCACAGATCCAGCGCCATGATGGCCGGAAAAATGACCGGCAGCGTCAGCATCAGCATCGACAGCTCATCCATGACACAGCCCAGCAGCACATAGAGGAGCAGCACCGCCAGCACGATGCTCAGATCGGGCACCGTCAGGGCCGACAGCCATGCGGCCGCGCCCTTGGGCATTTCAGTGAGCGCCAGCAGGGCATTCATCATGTCAGCGCCCAGAAAAATCATGAACACCATGGCCGAGGTCTCGGCCGTGCCCAGCAACGCTTCCTTCAGGTTGGCGCGATTGATTTCGCCGCGCATCAGCCCCAGCGCCAAGGTCAGCACTGCGCCCACCCCTGCCCCTTCCGTTGGAGAGAAAACACCACCGTAGATGCCGCCAAACACCACTGCGAAGACCAGAACGATGGGCCACACCCCGCGCAGGGCCGCCCACTTTTCAGCCGCAGGTACCGGCGCCAGGGGAGGCGCCAGTTCCGGGTGTCGCCGCACGATCAGGGCGATGACCGCCAGGTAACCCACCATGGCCAAGAGGCCGGGCACCATGGCTGCGGCAAACAGCTTGGCAATGTTCTGCTCGGTCAGGATGGCAAAAACCACCAGCGGCACCGAGGGTGGAATCAAAATGCCCAGCGTGCCCCCAGTGGCCAGGGTGGCCGTGGTCAGCCGGCCGCTGTAGCCATGCCGACGCATCTGCGGATACGACACCTGGGTGATGGTGGCGCAGGTGGCCACCGAAGAACCACATACTGCGCCAAAAGCCCCCGCGGAAAGCACCGAAGCCATGGCCAGGCCCCCACGCACCTGCCCGACCAGCGCGGCAGCGGCGCGAAACAGGTCGCGACTGAGGCCGCCGCTGGAGGCAAACTGCCCCATCAGCAGGAACAGCGGGATCACGCTGAGGTCATAAACCGTCAGGCGGGCCACCGCGCTGCCCTTGAGAAAATTCAGGGTGTTGGGCAGGTCGGTGAGCATCCAGTAGCCCACCACGCCCGGCAAAAACATGGCCGCCGCCACCGGCATGCGCAGCGCCATCAGGATCATCATGGCCGCAAACAGGCCCAGACCCAGCGCCGTGGGCGAGATCACGATCTCCAACCCTCTTCGTGATGCCCGAGTGCCTGCATCAGCGCAATCAGGCAGGCCAGCGCCAGGCCCGGGGCCAGGCAAGCATAGGCCCACCACATGGGCAAGGCCATGATCATGGTGGTCTCGCCGGCCTGTCCCACCGCCACCGCACCGACCAGGGTGCGCCAGGCCAGCAGGGCGTAGATCAGGGCCAGGGTCAACTGTCCCAGGGCCTCCAGACCGCGTACCGATGCAGCCCGCATGGACTGCGTAAAAAAATCAACCACGATGTTGGCGCGCCGAATCTGGCAGTACGGAATACACAGCGAGATGGCCAGTGCAATGGCCATCTGCGTGATTTCGACATCACCCGGAATCGGCCGACTCCAGAGCGCCCGCAGAACCACGCTGACAGTGGTCAACAGCCCAGTGGCCAGCGCTACCAGAGCGCCCAGAGCGGCGCATGCCCTGCCCATACCGACCAGCCAACGGTAGAGGACGGACATGGCCGGGCCGACTCCAGCCCCTTATTTGCTGTACTTGACGATCAGGTCGCGGGCGTCCTGCACCATTTGCTTGCCGGGCAGGCCTCGCTTTTCCATCTCGGCAACCCACTCGTCGTACAGCGGGGCCGACACCTTGATCCAGCGATCGGTCTCAGCCGCATTCACCTTGACAAACTGGTTGCCCCGGTCCGCCGCTGCCTTGCGTCCCACAGCGGTCGCCTCGTCCCAATAGCGGCCGATCGTGCGCGAGAGCGCCGCACCACTGTTTCTGTCGATGACCCGCTTCAGATCGGCCGGCAAGCTGTCGTACTTGGCCTGATTCATCGCAAACACAAAAGACGCGGTGAACATCGAGGGACGACTCGATTCGATTTCCGTGTGGAACTTGCTGACTTCATGCAGCTTGAAGGAGGGGATGATTTCCCAGGCGGTCAGAAAGCCGTCGATGGTGCCCTTGGTCATGGCATCGGCCACCGGAGGGATAGGCATACCCACGGGCGTGGCCCCCAACACGGCCAGCAGCTTGGACGACTGACGCGATGCCGCCCGAATCTTCAGGCCCTTGAAATCCTCCAACCGGCTGATCGGCTTGCCCGAAGTGCTGACAAAACCCTCGTCGTGAACCCAGGTGGCCAAAATCTTGGTGCCGGGAAACTCCTTGATCGCGTATTTGTTCAGATAGTCCCAGGCGGCCGCCGAGGCCGACTCGGCGGCATTGGTCATGAAAGGCAGTTCAAAGGCCTCCATGATGGGAAAGCGGCCCGGTGTGTACCCCGGCAGGGTCAGCACCAAATCGTCCACGCCGTCCTTGACCCGATCCACCAACTGAGCCGGCGTACCACCACCGGTCATGGCCGGCAGGATCTGGCAGCGCATGCGGTTGTTGGAGTCCTTGGCAATGGCCTCGCACCAGGGCTCCACCACCCGCTTGTGCCCCATGGCCACCGTGGGCCAAATGTGGTGCACCTTCAGAACAACTTCCTGGGCATGCGATGAAGCCCACAACATCAGGCCCGCAGCGCCTGTGAGCAAGGTTCGGGACCAGCGGAATGTCTGTGCCATTTTCAGAATCCTCGGAAAGGGTTGAACGTGGTCCGATGTTAAGCGCTGGAAGTCGGCGTAGCACCGGCTCGAACCCGCTACTGGAGCCCCTGAGTGACTCAGATCCTCAGGGTTTTCCATAGGAATTCGGCGCAAGGCTGGTTTACGCCGTGCCCAACCCGGCCAAGGGGCACGAATGCCGGCGGTTTCCCGCCATTGACCTGGGGTCAGGCGGGCGCCGGCCGCGAGGCCTCAAGTGCCGTCAGCCCCCCCCCCCCCCCCCCCCCCCCCCCCCCCCCCCCCCCCCCCCCCCCCC
>CAZATV010000183.1:0-3164 GCA_964488145.1 uncultured Polaromonas sp. | reverse complement strand
TGCCCTTGACGAAGCGGTACAGGTTCATCATCACGCCGGGCTGGTCGCCGTCGGCACTGGTGTAGACCACGCCGGCCCGGTCGGCGTAGATCTTGAGCAGCGGACCCAAAGTACCGTCGAGTTCAGCGTTCATCAGCACCAGATGCTTGCCGTGGGTCATGGCCTGCAGCGCCACATGGGCGGCGTATTCAATGGTGCCGGTCACCTCGACGATGGCATCGAGTCCCCCGGCCTGGCACAGCGCCATGGCGTCCTCGGTGACGGCTGGCCGACCTTGCGCGATGGCCTCTTCCAGGTGGCCAAGTGTCGAGGCCTCCACGCAGCCGGTGACGCCGGCTTCCTCATACGCCTGACGCGCGTGGCTGATGTGGCGATTGGCAATGGCGGCCACCCGCATGCCCGGCACCGACAGCGCCACCTGCAGGGCAATGCCGCGGGCCATGAATCCGGCGCCGACCAAGCCTATCTTCAGGGGGCGACCCTCGGCGACGCGGCGGGCCAAAGCGGTGTCAATCAGGATCATGCGTTCTCCGTTAGGGTGCGGTGGGCCGGCCAGGCGGCGTCTTTGGCCGACAGGTGTCGGATGGGCACCGGCCACTCAATGCCAAAGGCCTCGTCGTCATAGCGCAGGCCGCGTTCGGATTGCGGTGCGTAGAAGTTGGACACCTGGTAACTGACCGCCACGTTGTCGGTCAGCGTGACAAAGCCGTGAGCAAAGCCGCGCGGCACCAGCAGCATGCGGCCGTTGTCCTCGCTCAGTTCCACGCCCAGCCATTGCCCATAGGTGGCCGAGTCGGCACGCAGGTCGACGATGGCGTCCCAGATGGCGCCGTGCTCACAGCGCACCAGCTTGTCTTCGGCGTGCGGCGACACCTGGTAATGCATGCCGCGCAGCGTGCCGGCCTGGCGGGTGAGGGAGCGGTTGGTTTGCACCATCCGGTGCGGCAGGCCGTGCGCTGCAAATTCATGTTCGCAATAGACCCGCGCAAACCAGCCGCGGTCGTCGCTGAGCCGTTCGGGTTCGATGAGGGTGGCACCGGCCAGGGCCGTGGGTTGGATCTGCATAGGAGCTCCGTGGGTGTGTGTCTGCGTACTCACCAGCGCTGCCAGGGCGCCTGGCCGCTGGACCACAGCGCTTCCAGGGTCTGGCGGTCGCGCAGGGTGTCCATCGGCTGCCAGAAGCCCTCGTGTCTGAACGCGGCCAACTGACCTTGTTCGGCCAGAGCTTCCAGGGGCTCGCGTTCCCAGACCGTGTCGTCGCCATCAATCAGATCGATCACCTCAGGCTCGAGCACGAAAAAGCCGCCGTTGATCCAGGCCCCATCGCCGTTGGGTTTTTCTTTGAAGCTGGGCACCCGTGAGCTTTGCGAGGACAGAGTGAAGGCACCAAAGCGTCCGGGCGGCTGCACGGCAGTGACCGTGGCTTGCGTACTTTGTTCGCGGTGAAAGCGCAGCAGCGCGCTGATGTCGACATCGCTCAGACCGTCGCCATAAGTCATGCAAAAGGTCTGGTCTTTCAGGTAGGGCGCTGCGCGTTTGAGACGTCCGCCGGTCATGGTGTGCTGACCGGTCTCCACCAGAGTCACCCGCCAGGGCTCGGACCGGGTCCGCAGCAAGGTGGTGCGGCCAGCGCGCATGTCAAACTGAACGTCGGCGCTGTCCAGGCCGTAATCTCGAAAGAATTGCCGGATGATCTGACCCTTGTAGCCGCAGCAAATCACGAAGTCATGCAGTCCGTGGGACAGGTAGCTCTTCATGATGTGCCACAAGATGGGCTTGCCGCCAATCTCCACCATGGGCTTGGGCCGCACGCTACTTTCCTCGGCGATGCGGGTACCCAGCCCGCCGGCCAGGATGACCACTTGTGGTGACGCCTCGGCAAGCGGCTCGTACAAGGGGGCGGCTGAAGCAGCGGGCATGGGGTTTTTCAAAGGGGGCTCGGTTCAGGCGCTCAGGCGCTCGGGTGAGAGGGGCCTGAGCGCCAAATGCTCAATCACCTGGCGACGTATCGGCGCCTCGGGGTCGTCGACAAACTTGCGCGCAAACCAGGCCGGCGATCGGCGCAGGGTGTCGAACTGGTCGCTGCCAAAAACGCCGGGGTGGGCGCCGTCAAAGCGGGCGATCAGGTGATTCATCGGACCGCGCTGCGGGCGCAGTTGCATCAGCAGGCTGGGAATCAAAAATTCCTCAGCAATATGCATACGCGAAAATCGCTCGCGCAGGCCGGGTTGGCGATAGGCCTGCACCAATCCATTCACAACCGTTCGGCGGGCGCCGAACCAAACGCTGCCGTAGTGCAAGGCCAGCCGCTGCGAACCGATGCGACAGTCGAACAGTTGTCGGGCGCCGGCGTGCAGGGGCCAGCCTGCCAGTGCGGACCAGGCCGATTGGCCCCGCCCCGTGCGCAGCCAGATACCAGCTTCATCGCGACGGCCGGTGCTGTTGCCGTAGTAATGGTTTACCAAACGCCGCGCCAGCCGATGCACCAAGCTGCCTTCGCGTGTCCACGCGCGGTAGCCGACCGACAGCTGCGCGTCCAGGTCACGGCTTAAGTCGATCGCGTCAAAGTGCGCATCGTGGCGCCCATTGACGTGACGCTCGAAGTCGGCCATGGGCTTGATGGGCAGGCAGCTAGGGCTGAGCAGTTGCAGGTAATCAAAGTCAAGATGGCGCAGCGCATGGGCCAGACCATGAAAAATCCCATCGACGAAACCGAACTGTGCCCATCCGGTGTGGACCGGGTTGGGCACAAACTGCACGTTGCCAGCACCCAGTTCAAAGTTTGGCGTCTGCTTGAAATCGTGGTGCACCAGCACGGTGTGTGGGAGCAAAGCCCGGGCCAATTGGTCCACCGTGGCGGCCTGCGCCACGGCCGACATCACCAAAAACACAAGGCGTGGCCTGGGTTTGCGGACTGGCGCGGTCAGTGCAGAAATGCCGAGTGAGATGACCTGTGAATTGCCTTGCATGGAGTTCTTGCGCGAAAGCTGCAGGCCATTCTGTGCAGATCCGCAGCACTGCTCAACCACCCCCGCAGACATTCGAGCAAGCCGACGACTCACCGGTAGCGCCAGGTCTGACTCGTCTTGTAGGAACCTTTCCGGTTTCTGAGGAAGGGCTGAGCGCACCGCGCCCTCGCGGCGATCGGGTCCGAGGTCGATCGC
>CAZATV010000182.1:0-3236 GCA_964488145.1 uncultured Polaromonas sp. | reverse complement strand
GGGCCCTTGATCTCGACATCGACATTCTTGATGCCCTGCTCGATCGCGGCGCGACCGGCCACCTCAGAAGCCACCTGAGCCGCAAACGGCGTCGACTTGCGCGAGCCCTTGAAGCCCTGACCGCCCGAAGAGGCCCAGGACAGGGCATTGCCCTGCCGGTCGGTGATGGTGATGATGGTGTTGTTGAAGGAGGCGTGAATGTGGGCGATGCCATCGGCCACATTCTTGCGGACCTTCTTGCGAACGCGCTGGGCGGCGTTGGAGACGGGTGCTTTTGCCATGGAGTGCTCTCTTTATTTCTTCAAAGCGGCTGCGCCCTTGCGCGGGCCCTTGCGGGTGCGGGCGTTGGTGCGGGTGCGCTGGCCACGCAGCGGCAGGCCACGACGGTGGCGAAAGCCACGGTAACAACCGATGTCCATCAGGCGCTTGATGTTCATCGTGGTCTCACGACGTAAATCACCCTCGATGGTGTAGAGGCCGATCTGATCACGAATCTTCTCGAGATCAGTATCCGTGAGGTCTTTGACCTTCTTGCTGTAGGCGATGCCACAAGCCTCGCAGATCTTGCGGGCGCGGGTGCGACCAATGCCGAAGATAGCCGTCAGGCCGATTTCGGCGTGCTGATGCGGCGGAATATTGATACCAGCGATACGAGCCATAGCGTCCTCTTCAAATTCCTCTAATCAACCCTGGCGCTGCTTGTGGCGCGGATCGGTGCAGATGACCCGTACCACGCCTTTGCGGCGGATGATCTTGCAGTTACGGCAGATTTTCTTGACCGAAGCTGAAACTCTCACTTTTCTCTCCTAGACACCGGCCTCACCCCAGGGGGCCGGCCTCAACAATCAGGGTGACCTGCCCGGCTTAGGGGCTGGTCTTGAAATTAGCCTTCTTAAGCAAGGACTCATACTGCTGCGACATCAGGTAGTTTTGTACCTGCGCCATGAAGTCCATCGTCACCACCACGATGATCAACAAGGAGGTGCCGCCAAAATAGAAGGGCACGTTGTACTTGAGGATCAAAAATTCAGGCAACAGACACACAAAGGTGATGTAGACGGCGCCAGCCAAGGTCAGTCGCAACAGGATCCGATCGATGTACCGCGCGGTTTGGTCGCCCGGACGAATGCCCGGCACGAATGCGCCGCTCTTCTTGAGGTTGTCAGCCGTCTCACGACTGTTGAACACCAGCGCGGTGTAGAAAAAACAGAAGAAGATGATCGCTGCCGCGTACAGTAGCACGTACACCGGCTGCCCCGGAGCCAAAGTGGCCGCCAGATCCCTCAGCCAGGTCATGCTCTCGCCGGTAGAGAACCAGCCCACCACCGTGGCGGGCAACAGGATGATGGACGAAGCAAAAATCGGAGGGATTACACCGGCCATATTGAGCTTGAGAGGCAGGTGCGAAGACTGCCCGCCATAAACCTTGTTGCCCACTTGCCGCCGGGCGTAATTGACCAGGATCTTGCGCTGGCCGCGCTCGACGAAGACGACGAAGTAAGTGACCAAACCGACCAGAGCCACGATGACCAGGGCCACCAAAATACTCATGGCTCCGGTACGTACGAGCTCCATCAGGCCGCCCATGGCGCTGGGCAAGCCTGCGGCGATGCCGGCAAAGATGAGAATCGAAATACCGTTGCCCAGACCGCGCTCGGTGATCTGCTCACCCAGCCACATCAAGAACATGGTGCCGGCCGTCAGGCTCACCACAGCAGTCATGCGAAATCCAAAGCCCGGCGCAAGCACGAGGCCTGGCGAACTTTCCAGGGCGACGGCAATGCCAATGGACTGGAAGATGGCCAGCGCCAGCGTGCCGTAGCGGGTGTACTGAGTGATCTTGCGGCGCCCAGCCTCACCCTCTTTCTTGAGCTGTTCAAACGTCGGCACGACGTAGGTCAGCAGCTGCATGATGATGGAGGCCGAGATGTAGGGCATGATGCCCAGGGCGAACACGGTAAACCGGGACAGGGCGCCGCCGGAGAACATGTTGAACAGATTCAGGATGCCGCCCTGCTGGCTGAAGAGCTGTTTGAGCTGAGCCGCATCAATTCCCGGCACTGGAATGTGCGCACCAATGCGATAAACCACCAAAGCCAGCAACAGGAAGATCAGGCGCGAGCGCAGATCTCCGTACTTGCCGGTTTTCGCCAGGGCTGAGGTTGAGGTGGCCACGCTGTCGAGCTATCCGATGTTCAGAAACCGAGTGCTCAGGCGATCGAGCCGCCCGCAGCCTCAATGGCGGCCTTGGCTCCCGCGGTGGCGCCAATACCCTGGAGTTTGACCGCTTTGCTCAAGGAACCCGACTTGATCACCTTGACAGTCCGGGCAAGTTGGCCGACCAGACCGGCGCTCTTGAGCGCATTCACATCGACTTCGGGCAGACCGAGCTTGTCCAAGGCGGCCAAAGTCACCTCGGCATTGAAGCGCAGGGACTGCGACTTGAAGCCACGCTTGGGCAGGCGGCGCTGCAAGGGCATCTGCCCGCCTTCAAAGCCGACCTTGTGATAACCGCCAGCGCGCGACTTCTGACCCTTGTGACCGCGGCCTGCGGTTTTGCCCAGGCCAGAGCCGATACCGCGACCGACCCGGCGCCGCTCGCGCTTGGCGCCGTCAGCCGGCTTAATGGAATTGAGTTGCATGATGGGCAGCCTCTTACAGAATCTTGACCAGATAAGCGATCTTGTTGATCATGCCGCGCACGGCGGGTGTGTCCTCGAGCTCGCTGACGCTGTTGACACGGCGCAGGCCCAAGCCGCGCACGGTGTCACGGTGGGACTGTTTGGTGCCGATCGGGCTGCGAACGAGTTGGACCTTGAGTTTGTGGGTGGTCGTCATGATGGGCCTCCTCAAGCGAGGATTTCTTCAACGCTCTTACCGCGCTTGGCTGCGATTTCGGCGGGCGTGGTGGACTTATTCAGGGCGTCTATGGTGGCGCGCACCATGTTGTAGGGATTGCTCGACCCATGGCTCTTGGCCACGATATCAGTGATGCCCATGACCTCGAAGATGGCGCGCATCGGCCCGCCGGCGATGATGCCAGTCCCCTTGGGGGCCGGTGCCATCATGACAGTGGAGGCACCGTGGCGACCTTCGACCACGTGGTGAAGGGTACCGCTGCGCAACGAGACCTTGACCATGTTGCGCCGCGCCTCTTCCATGGCCTTCTGCACAGCCGAGGGCACTTCCTTGGACTTGCCTTTGCCCATGCCGACGCGACCATCGCCGTCACCGAC
>CAZATV010000181.1:0-3300 GCA_964488145.1 uncultured Polaromonas sp. | reverse complement strand
TCAAGACACCCTCATGCACCAAGGTGTGGTGACGAAGCATCTGGTCGAACTCGGCGAGCTGGTCAGCGTTCGGGAGCTCTCCATTGATTAGAAGGTAGGCGACGTCTAAATAGGTCTTGTGCTCGGCTAACTGCTCAATTGGGTAGCCACGGTGGCGGAGAATCCCCTGCTCGCCGTCAATGTAGGTGATGGCACTCTTGGTAGATGAAGTGTTGACAAAACCTTGGTCGTAGGAGCTGAGGCCGGTGGTTGCCATGAGCTTTGAGATGTCGATTCCACCAGGACCTTCAGTGGAGGGGATCACATTAAATTCGGCACTCAGATCACCGTATTTAATTGATACCTTGTCGCTCGAAGTCAATGCCACAGCTCCTTTTGGGACTCGCTTTTGCGCCTAGCCTAGAGCATTCAAAAGCCGCTCTGCGGCCCTTTGAATCTCATCATCGGTGGCAGTGATCGAAAATCTCACAAATTTTTTGCCAGCCTCGCCATAGAACTCTCCCGGCACCGCCACAATCCCAAGCTCAGCTAGTTCTTGAATGTCTTGCCAGCAGTCGTTTCCCCTTGTTGCCCATAGGTAAAGACCTGCCTCCGAGTTGGAGATTTCGAATCCAAAGGCCCTGACAGCTGGCAACAAGATGTCCCTGCGCCTGCGATAAATCTCTTTTTGCTTCGCAACATGCTCATGGTCGCCTAAGGCTGCAGCGATAGCTTTTTGCACTGGCATCGGGACCATCATGCCTGAGTGCATGCGAAGGTTCACTAAGCCCTTGATTAGCTTTTCATCACCTGCAGCAAATGCAGCACGGTAGCCAGCAAGGTTGGATTGCTTGCTCAGCGAGTAAATCGAAAGAACGTTGTCCAGGTTGCCATCGGTGACCTCCGGATCGAGCATGCATGGGATGTAGGTCTCATAATCCCCACCCCAGCCAAGTTCGGCGTAGCACTCATCATTGACGATGACCGCACCGAGCGCCCGAGCTCTAGCAAGCGCTATCCGGAGTCGCTCTACCGAGAACGCCACACCACTTGGGTTTCCTGGGCTCTTCAGCCAAATGAGCTATGTGTTTGCGGGCCACTCGCTCGGTTCATCACCCACAAATACGTCAGCCCCGCAGAACTTTGCGCCAACTTCGTAGGCGGTGTAGGCATAGGTTGGCTGCACAACCACGTCTCCAGAGCCCAGGCCAAGCATGAGCGGGAGCCAAGAAATGAACTCTTTGGAGCCAATGGTCAACAAAACCTGATCCGGGCTAAGGCCCGGTGACATGCGGCGAGCGGCATACCAATCGCAAACCGCTTGTCGAGCTGAATGGTCGCCCCAAGTTGTGGGGTATCCAGGTGAGTCTGAGGCACCATCTAAAGCGCTTTGAATGACTTGGGGTGTCGGATCAATTGGGTTTCCAACAGAAAGGTCAATCGAGCCTTGTGAGTGTTTACTTGCCAAGTCCCTAAATGGCTTGAGTTTCTGCCAAGGGTATTCGGGGAGGCGTTCGAACACTACTCGCCCTGAGTTGGGAGGGCTGAGACTAGCGGGTGATCACCTGGGAGCGGACCGACCTTAGCAGCTCCGCCTGGTGACCCAACCTCGGAGAAAAAGTCAACGTTTACTTTGTAATAGTCAGACCACTCGCCAGGAAGGTCATCCTCGTAGTAGATCGCCTCAACCGGACATACAGGTTCGCAAGCGCCGCAGTCCACACACTCATCTGGGTGAATGTAAAGCATGCGGTCGCCTTCGTAGATGCAGTCAACTGGGCACTCATCAATACAGGCTTTGTCCTTGACGTCAACACAAGGGAGTGCGATTACGTAAGTCAATTTGCCTCAATCTTCATTTTGCAGGTAGTTGCTGACAAGGGTTCCCACTTCCGATTCCCAGTCTTTCTCGTTCAAGCCTAACAAGGGTAAGTTCACCTCAAGAAGATTTACCCGCGATGGCTTGGACGGCTGCGATTGGATGAGCTTTCTGGGTCTCCTAGCGGCGGCCCGATGGATCGAGTCCCAAATGAGCTGCGGAGTAACCCTGGACCAGGTGACAAACCCAAAACTGCGCAGTTCAAGTCCTCCATCACGCAATCTGCTCAAGAGAAAATCGGCCAGGTGAGCCGAGTGGGCGAAGTTCATCTCTTGGCTCGCGTTTTGAACTTCAAAGATTTCACCATTCTTCATGGCACGAAGCATGCTTGGGAATAGCTTGTCCCTTGAATCGCCGGGGCCCATTGATTCCTCAATTACCAAATTTGTTACCTGAAAATCTTGCGACTCCAGAAGACTTAATTCTTGCCAAAAAGTCTTTTTTGATTTCGCATATGGGCCCAATTGCTCTGTATTGCCAGCTAACTCACAACTTGATCTAAAGTTCACCATGCGCGAGAGCCCCAGCCCTTTTAGGCGAGTGGCGTACTGGAGTGGAAGCCTCCGATTTCGATCTTCGCACAGAGATTCGTCCATAGCTGTTCGAGTCCTAGTGAAATGGGTTGCTGTGTGGATGAGCACAGCTTCCCTAGGGTCCACATCTAGCAAATCCAGCGCGACGATCAACGCATCTTCGGTTTCGAATGCGTCTTGCGTGATGACTTGACCCTGCGAGTCCCCGCCCCGTACATCTATTCCCACAACACGAAATCCTGCAGCCAAGAACCTATTTGAGATTTCGCGGGCCAGAAACCCTCTTGGACCAGTGAGCAATACAGTCGTTAGATCTCTATGCACTTGTGTCCTTGATCCTTCGCCGAGATTAGTTGTGGGTCTTCTGCCCAAGGAATGGAAAAGAACGGGTCGCACCACAGGTAGTTTTCCTCTAGCTTGGCATCGTAATGCTCGCGCGTAACATAGACAAGGGTTGTCTGGGGCTCGCGCGTAGCCGGGAGGAATAAGGACCCCCTTGCCTGGTGTAAGGTCCCAACACCTTACTGAAGAAAACTCAGGGGAGCTTCGGTCAACACCAACAGCAACATCTTGGACTCTTCCCGAAACACAAACTACGGCCTTAAATTCTTGCAGGGAAATGTCGAGGGAGTGGAGACCTCTAAGGGTCCCCCGAGCAGGGTTTGTAGAAACTGAAACTTGGGCCACTTGAGCATCGATGCCATTAGCGGAGAACAAGGTGTTATCGAAAACGCGTTGCCATGTTCCTCTCACGTCTACATGCCCATCAAATTCGAATGACTTGGGAAACTGGAGGGACATGATAACCTCTTCTGGTCTGGGGTTGAATTACGCCCACGCCATCGATCATAGGGGGCTTCCGTGCGGGATGAGATTTTGAAACTCGTCATGGAGTATGAAAAGTCTAAG
>CAZATV010000180.1:0-3302 GCA_964488145.1 uncultured Polaromonas sp. | reverse complement strand
TCGCGAGGGCGGCCGTACCGTCGGCGCCGGCGTCGTGGCCAAGATCCACGCTTGACGGGTTCATAGGGGTATAGCTCAACTGGCAGAGCGTCGGTCTCCAAAACCGAAGGTTGGGGGTTCGATTCCCTCTGCCCCTGCCACCCGGCAACGGGTCGTAAATAGCGTGGCAACGAGCCCGCCGAAAGCCCTAAAGGCTTTGGCGGGCTTCGGTGTCTAAGGATTACCGGCAGTTCACACAGGATCTAAGGCTGATCATGGCCTCTACGGAAGTTGAAACAGTCAGCACACCGGCCGACAAGCTCAAGGTAGGGCTGGCCATTGCGCTGCTAGTTGCGGCCCTGGCTGCGTATTACCTTACGGCCAAGCAGGGCGTGTGGGTGCAATGGGGCTCTCTCATCGTCGGCTTGGTGGCCGCCGTCGGAGTCTTCCTGATTTCCGAGCCGGGCAAGCAATTGCTTGGGCTGGGGCGGGATTCGGCGCGCGAGGTGCGCAAGGTGGTCTGGCCCACCCGAAAAGAAGCGATCCAGATGACGCTGTATGTCTTCGGGTTCGTGGTGGTGATGGCGATCTTTTTGTGGCTGACTGACAAGACCCTCGAATGGGTGCTCTACGACCTCATCCTGGGATGGAAGAAATGACACAAGCTCCTACCGAAGTCGACGCGTCGGCTGTCAATGCCTATCAGCCTGCCCCCGGCATGCAGTGGTATGTGGTTCATGCCTACTCCGGCATGGAGAAGGCGGTCGAGCGCAATATCCTCGAGCGCATCAATCGCGCCGGCATGCAGGACAAGTTTGGCCGGTTTTTGGTGCCGACCGAAGAAGTGGTGGAGATCAAGAACGGCCAGAAGCGCACCACCGAGCGTCGTTTTTTCCCTGGCTATGTCCTGGTCGAGATGGTGATGGACGACGAGACCTGGCATTTGGTCAAGCACACCAACAAGGTCACCGGCTTTGTCGGGGGCGCCAAAAATCGCCCTGCGCCGATCTCTGAGGAAGAGGTCCGCAAGATCGTCGAGCAGATGCAGGTGGGTACCGACAAGCCGCGTCACAAGGTTGAATTCATGACCGGCGAATATGTGCGGGTCAAGGAAGGCCCCTTTGCTGACTTCAACGGCACCGTCGAGGAAGTCAATTACGAGAAGAACAAGGTGCGGGTTTCGGTCACGATTTTTGGTCGTGCCACCCCGGTCGAGCTGGAGTTCAGTCAGATCGAGAAGACTTAATGCCTGGGGAGGGCGTAGCCAACAGGCTGTGTCCTCTCCGGCTCAGGCGCAATGTCACTCGGCGCCTTAAAGAAGCAGAGCGGCACAACCCCCGGGGAGCCCGCGTTGATCGCAGGCGTTTGTACCCGTAAGGAGTAAGTCATGGCGAAGAAAATCGTCGGCTTCATCAAGCTGCAAGTGCCAGCTGGTAAGGCCAACCCGTCCCCCCCGATCGGCCCAGCCTTGGGTCAGCGCGGCCTGAACATCATGGAGTTCTGCAAGGCCTTCAATGCCCAGACCCAGGGTGTGGAGCCGGGCCTGCCTCTGCCGGTGGTGATCACCGCGTTCGCGGACAAGTCCTTCAC
Organism: uncultured Polaromonas sp.; assembly: GCA_964488145.1. Lineage (GTDB taxonomy): Bacteria > Pseudomonadota > Gammaproteobacteria > Burkholderiales > Burkholderiaceae_C > Polaromonas. The sequence goes on along the minus strand of CAZATV010000180.1, from coordinate 1,733 downwards.
TTTCATCATCAAGACGCCTCCGGCGACCACCTTGATCAAGAAGGCCATCAAGCTCGACAAGGGCTCCTCGACGCCGCATTCGGCCAAGGTCGGCAAGATCACCCGCGCTCAGCTCGAGGAGATCGCCAAGACCAAGATGAAGGACATGACTGCTGCCGATCTCGATGCTGCTGTGCGCACCATCGCCGGCTCGGCACGTTCGATGGGCGTTACCGTGGAGGGCGTGTGAAATGGCCAAGCTGACCAAAAAACAGAAAGCACAGGCCGGCAAGGTCGACAGCAACAAGCTCTACCCCATCGGGGATGCGCTGGCCATCGTCAAAGAGTGCGCCACTGCCAAGTTTGATGAGTCGATCGATATCGCGGTGCAGCTGGGCGTTGATGCCAAGAAATCTGATCAGGTGGTGCGTGGTGCGGTGGTGCTGCCCAATGGCACCGGCAAGACCAAGCGCGTAGCCGTGTTTGCCCAAGGTGCCAAGGCAGAAGAGGCCAAGGCCGCCGGCGCGGACATTGTGGGCATGGACGACCTGGCTGCCGAGGTCAAGGCGGGCAAGATGGACTTCGATGTGGTCATCGCCTCGCCCGACGCAATGCGCGTCGTCGGCACACTCGGTCAGGTGCTCGGTCCTCGTGGCCTGATGCCTAACCCCAAGGTGGGCACCGTGACTCCCGATGTGGCCACGGCGGTCAAGAATGCCAAGGCCGGTCAGGTGCAGTTCCGCGTTGACAAGGCCGGCATTGTGCACACCACCATTGGCCGTCGTTCCTTCGATACCGACAAGCTCAAGGGCAATCTGGCCGCGGTGGTCGATGCCCTGAACAAGGCAAAACCGGCTTCGAGCAAGGGTGTTTACCTGCGCAAGGTGGCTGTGTCGTCAACCATGGGTGTGGGCGTTCGCGTCGATACCCAATCCCTGCTGGGGTGAACAAGATCTGAAGGGGCTCGCAGGAGGCCCTTCCGATGTGGTGGGCTGTCGGTCGAAAGGCTGGCAGGTCATCCAAGACCGCTGGTGCATGCCCCGCAAGGGCTTTGCTTAATCGACCAAGCCAGCGCAGATGGCGGTCCCGCTGCTAGAAGATTTTTGCAAGGAAATCCGAAACAGTTGGTCGCTGCAACCTAGGCGTGTCTTTCCTGTGAAAGCAGAAGACACATTTTTGAAGGAGTAGACCTTGAGTCTCAATCGCAGTGAGAAGCAGGCGGTCATCGATGAGGTGACGGCCCTCGCCGCAAAAGCTCAGACGCTCGTGATGGCGGAATACCGTGGTATCACGGTTGCTGACATGACCCGACTGCGCAGCCAAGCCCGCGAAAAAGGCGTGAACCTGAGCGTGTTGAAAAACACCTTGGCTCGCCGCGCGGTCACCGGCAGTGCATTTGAAGTTGTGTCCGACCAGATGACCGGCCCGCTCATCTATGGCTTTTCCACCGATGCGGTTGCTGCCGCCAAGGTGGTCAGCGACTTCGCCAAGACCAACGACAAGTTGGTCATCCGTGGCGGTGCATTTGCTGGCAAGGCCCTCGATGTCAACGGCGTCAAGCAATTGGCCAACATCCCCTCCAAAGAGGTGCTGCTGGCTCAGTTGTGCGGCTTGCTCATGTCGCCAATCTCCCGTACCGCTGTGGTGCTGGGTGCGTTGGCCACCAAAAAAGGCGAAGCGGCTGCCGCCTGATCGGCAGCACGCGTGTTCAACCCCATTGTGTTGGAATTAGGAAATCAAAGTGGCATTCGATA
>CAZATV010000179.1:2988-3350 GCA_964488145.1 uncultured Polaromonas sp. | reverse complement strand
CGGGCATCATCCAACGCCACAGTTTTTCATCTGGCAGCGGCAGCACCATGAACCAATGCTCCAGCAGGGCCAGCAGGCAAAGGCAGGTCAACAGGGCATAGCCCACCGACATGCCGGGGGTATCGACGTTGATCGCGCGCTCAAGCAGCAGGGCCGAGGCGACGGTCAGCGCCGAGATTGAAAGCGGGAAAAAAGCGGTGATCCGCCCGACCCGGAAATGGCTGGCCAGATGGGCCAAGGGGCGGGGCAGAAACTGGATGTTGATGCGCGGCACGCCCAGAAACAGGTTCAGCTTGGCCGAGATGCGGGCGAAGAACAAAATCGCAAAGGTGCCAAAGGCAAAGGGGTTTTCCGCACCAATG
>CAZATV010000179.1:0-2978 GCA_964488145.1 uncultured Polaromonas sp. | reverse complement strand
TCCCAAAGCCAAAAGTGTCAGCGCCAGCGTCAACTCGTGCCACGCCACCGTGCCCACCGCGCGCCAGAACCGGGTTTTGGTGCTGGCAAAGGCCGGGCAGGGGCTGCGATTGGGGCCGGTGATAACCCCTGACAGAAACGCCAGTTCAATCCAGCCCCACAGCGCAAGGGCGGCAAAAAAGGCCAGATAGATGCCTTGGGTCGATAGATCGGGCAGCGAGGCATGGGCGGCCATGATGCCAACGGCCACCAAAGGCAGTCCGATCACCACCGAATTCACATGGTCCGAGGGTTGGCCATTGTCGGCCACTCGCACGCGCCACAGGATAACGCCGGTTGAAAACCACCAGACAAACAAGGTCAGCAGGGCGGCGATCCAGGGGCTTTCGGTCATGGCCGCAGCCTCCGCGCGGCGCGGGGTTGGCCGGGGCGATGCCGCCCCGGGCCACAGGGCTTATGCAGGATCACGATCAATAGATCGGCTCCAGCCGGACGTTCTTCGGCGGCTCGCGCTTGATGACTGGAATGGTGTAAAGCGCGACAAAGGCCGTCAGCGCCTTGGCACCGCCCGTGACCTTGCCCAGCCAACCCGCAACGCCGCCGCGGCGCTTGGCCGCGTCCATCTCGCCAAAGGCATCGCGCATGCGGCGCAGGTTCGGCAGCCAGCGCGGGTGGTCAATGTCCACCTCGATCGGGAAGACTTGGCGGGCGATCACGCTGGTCTTGCGGAACACCTCCTGATCATACCATTCGATGTCCACACCCAGCGCCTTGTGGAACTCTGGCCGGGCATGGTCGCGCACGAACATGGTGGAATAGACGGCGAGCAGGAAGAAGCGGATCCACAGCTTGTTGACGAAACTGGTGGTCAGCTTCGGATCGGTCCGCATCAAGAGGGCAAAAGCCTCGCCATGGCTGAACTCATCATTGCACCATTCCTTGAACCACTTGAAGATGGGGTGGAAGCGCTGGTCGGGGTTCGCCTCCAAATGGCGGTAGATGGTGATATAGCGCGCATATCCAATCTTTTCAGACAGATAGGTGGCGTAATAGATGAACTTGGGCCGGAAATAGGTGTATTTCTTGGCCTTGGTCAGAAAGCCAAGGTTCACCGCAACGCCCGCTTCTCGCAGCGCGTCATTGATGAACCCGGCATGGCGGGCCTCGTCGCGGGCCATGTAGTTGAACAGCTCGCAAATGTCGGGGTTGTTGCCGCGCCGTTTCATCTCCTTGTAAAGCACGCAGCCCGAAAACTCGGCGGTGCAGGACGACACCAGAAAGTCGATGAATTCGACGCGCAGCTTGGGGTCCATCCCCGCCCAGTCGATCTGGTCCCAATCGGCGTTCTTCTTGAAATGGCCCTTGTTGGGATCCGACTTCATCTGCGCAATCAGCGTGTCCCATTCGGGCCGAATGGACGATACGTCCAGACGGTCCAGCTCGTCGAAATCGGTGGTGTAGAAGCGCGGGTTCAACAGCGTCGTTTCGGTGGCCATCGCAGTGGTGGCCTCGCTGTCAACCTCGGGGATCATTGAGAGATCGCTGTTTTGAATGTTCATAGCGTCACCTCGTCCGAGAAGGAGAATTCGCACAGTTCCATGAAGCCGAAATCGCCGGTGGCACGGGTCCACAGGCGTTCCAGCAGGCTTGCGCGGGTGATGGTGGCCTGACGGTCCTCGATGATCAGCTCGCCGTAGGCGGCCAGGATCGGGGCACCATGCACCAGAACCTCATCGCCGGGGTGAACGACTGCACCATTGTTGAAACGGACGTGGGCATGAAGGCTTTCGAAACGATGGCTGACCTCGACGGTGCAGGGCACCTGTTCAGCGGATCTTGTGAATAGTCCCATGATTTGGTTCCCTTTGTTTGGTGTCACTGCGACATGAGCCGTTCGAACGCGGCCTTGTTGTCTGATCCGAAGGCGCCAAGCTCGGCACTCCATCCGGTGTGGTCGTCAACGACGGTCAGTCGGCCATTGGCGTATTCCACAATACGCACCGGCAAAGACTGATCGACACGGGCAGTTAGCCGCGCGCGCTGCACACCGTTCTGAATGACGGTTATGAAGCCACCATGCGGCAGGTCGGCCAGCAGGGCGCGGTTTTCGTCCAGAACGGTGACGGCCTGCGCGCCCCCGCCTTGCAGATAGATCGTGCGTTCCGCCACGATCGCGGCGGGCGCGGGCTGACCCGCCGGCGCGCGACCGGTCAGGACAGACAGGCTGACAATGGCCAACGTTGCGAGAACAAGGCCAAGCATTGCCAGAAGCAACGGCTTGGGGATCATCTCCTTGCTGTCAGAGGGGCGGTTTTGGGTAAGGTCCTGCATCCTCGCCTCCTATTCGGCGGCCACGGCATGGGCCGGGCCGGGGTTTTGGGTGATGACCGGCTGGCTCAGCCGGGTTTCCGCGGCCTCGGCCAGAATCTTGGCCACAGCGGCCGCATCGGGAATGGCCCGCAGCGCGGGCTGGGTGCGGTTGAAATGCCAAGGCCGGACATGGGGCCAGCAGACCAGGTAGGAAATCCGCGTATCGCCCAGCGTCTGCAAGGCTATCGTGCCGGTGCCATTCGATTTCAGCGCCAAATTGGCGGCGCCGATCTGGCGGAAGGGCAGGTTCAGCGTCACGGTCAGCGCCACGCCGATCCGCATGGCGACGCGGGCGCTGGTAATGGTGTAGACCGTGCTGCGCGCCTGCACCACTGCAATGGGCATGAGGAGGGCACAGGTCAGCAGGCCAATCGCCAGATAGGGCAGCATCACCGCAATCGTGGTGCCCGGAACCCCGCCCCCCATTGCCCAGCCGCGCCAGACCGCCAGCGCTACAAAATAGCCGGCGATCCAGTTGATCTTCAGCGCCTCGCGCGCCAGCGCAATGGCCCGGGGGCGGCCCTGCCACAAAAGCACCTCGCCCTTGGGCGGCTGCGCGGGCAGACCCGGCAGCGGCTCGACAGCGAAATCGTCGTGGTCGTGGTTGGA
>CAZATV010000178.1:0-3510 GCA_964488145.1 uncultured Polaromonas sp. | reverse complement strand
GCTTAGGTCGATAGCAAGACGGCAGCAACGCAGACAGTACGTGAGGTACGGCAAGGGCTGCCAACGCCGAGCGGGCTAACGAGACGGGTTCTCGGATCGCTCGTCACCGGGTTTCATACCGCGCAGCCAATAAGCCCACGACAGCACCACCGCCACCGCAACATACAGGTCACGCGGTATCTCCTGCTCCAGATCCAGGCGCGACAAGGCGGCGACCAATTCTTTGTCTTCCGTGATGTAGATTCCCTGCCGCTTGGCTTCGGCAATGATGGCCTCGGCCAGCTCATCACGTCCTTTGGCTTTGACTACCGGCGCGGCGCGGTCACCGTAGGCCAGCGCCACCGCTTCACGGCTACGAGGGTTGCGCGGGTTCATGCCACCACATCCAGCATCGCGCCCGGTGGCGCCCAGCTATCTGGCAAGCTGGGGCGGGCTGAGTGAAACACATGAAACGAATCCATGGTCAGGCCCGCAAACGCCAACCGCTCGCCCAAGGCGTTGCTGTGACGCTTGGCCAGCCGCACCACCGATTCCTTGAGCGCCCACATCATCAGGTCAACATGCGCGGCCTCGGTAATCGAGGTTTTTAGCCAGATTTCACCGAGCTCTTCATTCTCGGTATGAATATCGACCGAGAACGGGGTTTTCTGCTGCCCGGGACGACGTGGCGGCCGGAAGAATTTAATTTCTACCGGATTCGCGTCGACGAACGGTAGCACCATTGAAAACGCCAACTCGCCACGGCTCTGGGCGGCTAATGAATCGACCTGCGCCGACTCGATGTCGTCCACCGCACGCCGCAGCTGCTCTGATTTCACGGGTTCTTTGTCGGCCAGTGCGCGGATCATTTTGCGCAGCAGGGTTTTGGTGTCGGGCGATGGCGAGGGCTGGCCGCGTCCGAGGAACGCCTCGAGCCAGAAACCAGAGGACAGCACCGCGCCCTGCAAGGCGCCAGGCGTGAGCCCGCGCATCGATAGCTGCATGCTCTGAAACAGCGAGGCCAGCGCCGGGTCTCCGGATGATTGCAGCAGGCCGCTCATCACACCGGGTTGAAACAGGTTAAGGAGGCTGGGCGACATTGGCGGCCGCAGCGCCAATGCAGCCAGGCGCGAGATTCCAGTGTCGGCGGCGCTGGCAGGCGCCGGTAGCGATGCTTGCGTCGGGCCATTGGCGGCACGTGCATCGACAGCGCGCAGGGTCCAGCCACCTGCGTTGCGATTCGCCCGCAGCCACACCTGCTCGCCCGGACGAAACCGCAGGCCGGGTGGTAAGTCGATCAGCTGGCCGTTGTAGAGCAGTTTGAGGGTCTCGCCGCGCATCTCGAGCGCGGCTTGGATGATCTGGCCGTCGCGCAGCCCGAGTTGCTGGGCAATCGGTAACAGCAGCGTGATGGTACGACCGTCCAGATAAAACGGATTCAGACGGCCGGGTAGAGCCGTCTGCTCTGTGCCTTGCAGCGGGTTCACGGCGATCGCCGCTTCACTCGCTTAGGGGAAGCGAACCCACTTTTTCTTTTCTTCGGCAGACACTTCCGGGGCCGGGCCGTTGTAAGCCACACTTGGTGCCTGGCGAGGCACGGCGATCGGCGGGTTGAGGTCGCTGGCGGTTGGCGCAATGGTCGGCGCAACTACCGGTGCGGCGCGGTGCAACTCAGCCGCCTTGATCTGCTTGACCTCGGCTTGCGGTGCTGGATCACCCAGCACGACTTGACGCATCACCGCAGCGCCCGGCACGTTCAATGTCGAGCCTGGCTTCAGCTTCATCGCTTTCACCTCACCCAGCAGCTGCGGGTTGGCGCGTGCAAAGGCCTCGCGCATGACTTCCATCGAGAACGGGCTGTTGGGCATGGTTTTCTTGATGACCTTGTCCAGATTGTCACCGGCCTTGACCTGGTAGGCGCCGGTCGGTGCAGCGCCCTGCAAGCTCTCGCGAGCCACGGTGGCTAGCGCCGGGTCGGTCACAGGCTTCGGTGCGGTAGCGACGGGCTTGCGTTTTTTCGGTGCCGGCTTGGCAGGTGCGGCGGCGTGCTTCTCGGCGGCCTTGTCTGCCGCCTTATCAGCGCCATGCTCTGCAGTCTTGTCGCCCGATTTTTCGGCGCGCTTGTCGGCGGCTGGCTTGGCATCCGCTGCATGCTTGTCTGCGCCATGCTTGTCAGCCGCTTTTTCGGCTGGTTTCTCTTCCGGCTTGGCGGCCGCAGTGCCCTCGTCAAATTTCTTCGGCTCCATCTTGGGTGCGAAGGCCTTCGGCGTTGCATTCTTCGGGTAGGGCTTGGACGGCAGATCGGGTTCTGCGGGCGCCTCGGCCTTGGCCGGCTCTTTGCCGTCCTTGCCGTCTTTCTTGGCTTCGTCTTTCTTCTCGTCTTTTTTGGGCTCGTCCTTTTTTTCCTCTTTTTTGGCGTCGGCCTTCGGCGCATCCTTGGGCGGATCTGCGGCGAATACGTTACCGCCGAGCAGCATCGCGAGGCAGGCAATCAGGAGCTGTTGTTGAGCGTTTTTCATTGTTCTCTCCGGTATTTCTGTCAGAAGGGCGTCGCGACCCAGTCGCCGCTTTTGCCGGCGCTGGCTGAACCGGCCAGCTTGCGAACGACGGCACGATCATTGGCAACCGCCACCACCTCAACCAGGGCGAGATGCTCGCCGCTATCAGGCTCAAGGATACGCGCCGGGAGTTGCTCACGATTCATCATCAGCAGCTGATCGCCTACCGACAAACCAGCCACCTGACCTGCATTAATCACCCAACCCTGCTTGGCCTCTTGCATCACGTTGAAGCTTTGCGGGCGGCAGCCAAAATCACCGTCCAGTTTCTGCTGCCAGCGCTCGACCACTTTATCAAGCTCGGTCAGCAAGCCAATGGGCAGCGGCTGCGAGTTGTGCATCAATTTCTGCTCGGGGAAGAACAGCGGCACTGCGTCTTGCCAGAGAATTCTTTGGTTCAGGCGCTCGATCACCGACAAGCGTACGACAAACGGAATCGGCGCAGTCTTGGCAGGCTCGTCGTTCCAGTAGTCTTTGACCGCTTTCAGGGTCTCGGCAGCACGCTGCTGACGGGTGCTGGGTGGCCGAACCGGCTCGATACCCAGGGCACCTGCGGGCAACACCTCGATCACCATCTGATACGGGCTGACCTCAGGCACATAGCCGAGCAGCTTGCGGTCGTAGGCTGTTGCCGGCATGCGCGCGGTAGGCGCCAGTGACCAGCGGCGGCTGGCCACCGCCTTGGCCGCAAAACGCGCCCGGGCCTGCTGCATGAAGGGCAACCAGAAGCCCTGATCTGCGCCGCTAGATTGGATGCCCATGCCGATATCGAGCGTGGCCTCACGGCGGTAGCGCTGCTGATTGGCGCGGCAGACTTCTTCGTCCGGCATTACACCTTTGCCCTCGGCGATGATGGCTGCCGACACGCCCTCTTCTACTGTCAGGTAATTCAGCACGCGTACATTGCGCACTTTCATTTCCGAGGTGATGCGGGTGTTCTCATGCATCTTGCCGGTGCTGTCGATCCAGGCCG
>CAZATV010000177.1:0-3511 GCA_964488145.1 uncultured Polaromonas sp. | reverse complement strand
GACTCCAGAATGTCGATCTGCTCGGGCGAGAACAGCAGGGTCATCAGGTCGATGACCAGGTCGCTGGCCTTCAGGGCCGCAATGGCCGCCGGGTTGCCGGTCAGCGGCGTTTCGCCCAGGTAGGACAGCGCGTCGCGGCTGAGGGCCTTCTCGGCATTGATCGGCGGCAGGTCAACCCGGCTGACGATGGCCCCTGCCGCTTGCGCTGCAAAGGTGGCGGCGCGCAGGGTTTGTGGATGGGTGGCGGCGCCGGTCAGGATCGTGACGCTCTGTCCGCTTTGCAGCTTGGACAGTCGCAGGACTTCCTGCCAGGCCTGGGTGAGTTGATGGTCGCTGACGGGCATGGAGTTCTCCTGTTTCAAACGGCGTGGCCAAGAAAATCACCGAAGGCGGCATAAAAGCCTTCTTCGTTGTCCCAGGGGATCATGTGGCCCGCGCCCGGCACGCGGCGGTGTACGACACCGGGTAGCAGGGATTGAATTTCCTGCACGTCCTCATCGCGTACCACATCGCCGCGCTCTGCGGTCATGAGCAGGGCGGGTACCCGGATCCGCGGCAGGAAACGATGGAAGTCATCGGTGTGAAAGCCATCGAAGGAGGTGCGTATGGCCAGCGGGTTGCAGGTGTGCAGCCATTCGGCGCGCAGGTCCAGCTGCTCATCGGTCCAGGTGGGGCAAAAGCGCCGCATGGTCTCGCGGTCGCATCCGAGGGTTGCGGCCGCGATGGAGTCGCCGTACCAGGGGTATTGCGATGGATAGGGGCGACGCCCCGGTCCGGACACCGGCGGATCAATGATGACCACCCGGCTCAGTCCGGCCGGCTGCGCGGCCGCAGCGCCGGCCACGATGCGGCCCCCCATGGAGTGGCCGACCAGCGCATAGCGACCCAGGCCGAGGCCCCGAACCAGAGCGATGACATCCTCGATCTGGGCCTGCAGCGAGTAGTCGAGATCGTCGCCAGCGGAGGACAGGCCTCGCCCGCGTACATCAAGCAGGTAGGTATCGAAGTGACGGCCCAGGCGTTCACCGACATAGCCCCAGGTGATGGCCGGACTGGTGATACCCGGCACCAGCAGCAGGGTCTCGCGCTGATCCCGCCCGCCGCCCGGTCCGCCGTAGCGCAGCACATGCTGGCGGATGCCGTTGGCGGCGATATTGCGGCCGTTGACAAAGGTGGAGTTCATGGGGCCAGGGCCTCAGGCGTAGGCGCCCGAGAGCAGAGCGCCGGCACCGGGTACCACCGGCTCGAGCTTGAGGGCCTTGAGCATGGCATAGGTGGTGGCCACCGCTGCGGTCACCACCGGTTTGCCGGTCAGCGCTTCCACATGCCCGATGGCCGCCAGCGAGGGCATCTGCACGCAGGCGGACAACACAATGGCATCCGCATCGCTGTAGCGCAGCTTCTGCACGATGGCCGGCAGACGGGCCGGGTCGTGCCGCCCCACTTCGAGGTTGTCGGGGATCTCCAGTGCGCAGTGGTCGAGGACTTCATGGCCTTCGCGCCGGATGTAGTCCACCACCAGTTCGGTCAAAGGCTTCATGTAGGGCGCCACCACCACGACCTTCTTGGCCTGCATGATTTTCAGTCCATCGACCAGCGCGCCGGCGCTGGTGATCACCGGGATGGCATGGCCGTTGTCGGCGGTGCGCTTGCCCAGCCGCTCCTGCGAGACGCAGTGGTAGCCCGGGCCCATGGCCATGATGGCCACCAGACAGGCATAGCCCAGGACGTCGACTCGCGCATCGCTGAGTTCGACTGCGCAGCGGTCCGACTCGGCATCCATGGCAGCCAGTTCTTCCTTGACCACCTTCTTCATGCGCATCCGGCTGGAGTGGAAGGTAAAGCGCTCGTCAGGCCGAATCTGCTGACGCGCGGTCAGCATGGCTGGAATCTCGGTCTCCATGGTGGTGTTGGAGCTCGGGACAATTTGTCCGATCCGGAAGTGGCGGGGCATGGCGGGTATCTCCTTCAGAGTTTGAAGAGCTGCCGAGCATTTTCATGGCAGATCTTGTGGCGGGTGGCCTCATCGAGCGGGGCGTCCTCAATGAAGCGGCAGGCATCGACTGTGGACTCATAGGGATAGTCGATGGAAAACAGCACGTTGTCCACACCCATCTCGCCGATGGCCCCGATCAGGGTCGGGGCCGAGCAAACGCCGGAGGTGGTGATGAAGATGTTGGATTGAAAGTATTGCGAGGGCTTTTTCTTCAGCGTCACGCCGTGGGGGTAAGCCTGGAAGCGACTGTCCAGGCGCCAGCGCATGAAGGGCAGAAATTCGCCCATGTGACCGAGCAAAAGCTTCAGGCCCGGAAAGCGGTCGAATACCCCGCCGAACAGCAGGCGCAGGGCATGACCGCCGGTCTCCATCGTCCAGCCGAAGGTCGCGCCATAAAGCACCGGTGCGCCCTTGAGCAGCAGAGGGATCTCGGCCATATTCGCTGGGTGCAGGTAGATCGGCGCGTCCAGGGCTTGGGCACAGGCCCAGAAGTCGTCGTAGGCTGGCTCGTCGAGGTAGCGGCCGCGGGTGTGGCCGTTGATCAGCGCTCCCTTGAGGCCCAGCTGGCGCACGGCGCGTTCGAGTTCGCGCGCGGCCTGTTGGGGGTTGTGCATGGACAGGTGGGCAAAGCCGCCAAAGCGCTTGGGGTTGCGGGCGATGCGTTCGGCCAGAAAATCGTTGTTTTCGCTGGCCAGACGCTGAGCCAGGGCCACATCCGGCTCGGCCTGCATACCCGGGGCGCTTTGCGAGAGGATCACATATTCGACCCTGCCCGCATCCATTTCCTCCAGCCGCTTGGCGTCCATGTCTTCGAGCCGGTAGATCAGGTCGTGGCGGATCTCCGGTGGCAGATGTTGTGTGAACGATTTCGCGTACTCCGAAAAGACCGGAATGGAAAAGTGTTCTTCGAAAGCAATTTTGGGGGTGGTGTTCATTGGAGCTTAGGGCGCGCTTGGCCTCAGGTGGGATAGACCAGATCGTTGGCCAGGATGTTGGTGTCGTGGATGACATGACGCTCGGCCAGCAGCAGTCGGCCCGCGACCTTCACAAACCGGTCGTGGTAGCAGCCGGCCAGGTGGACAGTCGAGGGACCCTCCACCAGGGTCTGGATCAGCAGGAAGGGCGTCTGGGCCAGGATGCCCTCGGCCTCCTCGGCCTCGACCCGCACCTGACCGATCATGTGCAGGGTGTAGCGCGGGGCGAACATCTGGGTTCGTGCGATGGCCACGGCCCGGTCGTGCATCATGGCACGGCCTTCGCAGTAGACCAGGCCCACGGGCAGGTTCAGGTCCGCGTTTTCGCGACCGGTGATGCGGTAGAGCGCGTCCTCGGTAAAGAACAGCGGCCACTGCTCTAGGTCGCCGCGGTCCAGCACGCTGCAATACTCGCCGTGGAAGGCCACGATTTCTTCCCGCAACTGGGCTGCCCTTGCGCTGTCGATGCGGCAGGGACGGTGGGCGTAGGGCTGGGTCATGCGCTTTCTCCTTGCACCCGCAGGCCCATCACCTGCCGGTA
>CAZATV010000176.1:0-3533 GCA_964488145.1 uncultured Polaromonas sp. | reverse complement strand
GCGCGCCGGATAGGCCGGCACCGGTGTGGGAATGCTGTTGCTCATGCTTTGGCCGCTGTGGCGTCAACGTCCAGCAGTGGCTTGCCATCTGGGTGCGGCCACTGGTCATCCGGCACGCGCACCCACTTCACATCCGGGCGCAAGCGCTCACAGGGCCAAACGCCCTTTGTTTCCCGCTCAATGGCGGGGCACCGCTCTGGCGGCGGGCGGCCTTTCCAGCCGATGACAGACGGCACGCGAATGCCGCACATTCTGGCCACGACCGTGGGACCGCCCAGCTCTGAAACGATGTTGCTCATGTGCGCATCTTAGGTGCGCCTAATGAGGCTTGTCAATAGGCACACCAAACGCTTGCCAAAGTAGGCTAGGCTATGTCCACACTTGCAGCCCGACTTCAAGCGGCCATCAACGCGCGGCACCCGCCGGCCACCCAGGCGGATCTGGCCAAAGCGTGTGGCGTCAGTGCGCCGTCTGTCTCCGCCTGGTTCAGCGGCGACACCAAAGCACTGAAGGCCAACAGCGCCGCAAAGGCCGCGGCGTTCCTGAACGTGCGCCTGGAATGGCTCCTGTATGGCCTCGGGCCGATGCGCGAGGCACCCGATGCGCAGGCGGCCTACACCGCTGCAGAGCCGGCCAGACCAGCAGGGTTGGAACACGCTCTACCGAGCGTGCTGCAGGCGTTTGTGCGCTTGTCAGAGGCCCAGTGGCACATGGTGCGCACGCGGCTGGATCACTTGATGGCAAAGCCTGATGACCTGGACAACGCCCTTCAGGATCTGCTGGCCATCTTGTCAGCGGCCAGCACTGACAGCCAGCGCAGGAAACGCGCCGCGTGAGGACGCCCGTGGCCCCAGTTCATAGAGTGCCAGTTTCAACTGCGCTTCACGCGAAACACTCACCCCCACAATCAGGGGTTGTTGTTCCCTGGCCGCGCCGCAGCCCGCGCCGCCGGTCTCTGTAAGGCCTCACGGCCAGGCCACGCGGTAAAAGGTCTGCCGCACTTGCGCGCATGTATCGGGCGCCCTTCCATGCCGTTGCTCGTTTGCGTGGTGGCGGATAGCCTCCATCAACACCGGCAGGTAGATGGCGCGCTCCGCCGCTGAAAACTGCGAGTCCATCCAGCGCCCGACGCTTTTGCTTTGGGCCTCTGTCGGAATGCCACAGCCCAGGGCCCGCCCCAACAGCACCCCGTAAGACGTGAGCCGATCGAGGTTTTGCACCTGCACCGCCTTGCTGGACGGCGGTGGGTTTGTGCGTAGCGTCAAGGCGGCCTGCGTTTCCTGACGGTCCCGCTGCTCTTGTAGCTGCCTGGCGCGCTCTGCTGCACGCAATCGGCTTTGCTCTTGCTCCAAGCGCTGCCGGCGGTCTTCCTCTACATCCACCCAGCCGTGCCCCGATTTGCGGGCGCCTTTCTCACACTCCTTGTCGCTCAGCACCGTTTGGCCCTCAGGCGTGGTGCAGCGGTACACCTGCGTGTGCGCCACCTCGGGCACCGCAAAGACCAAGACCGTGCCGATGAGCAACCCGGTCTTGCGCGCGTGACTGACCATGTTTTGAACCCCCTTCGGCGCATCGTTGCGCACCGCCCAAGATGATGCACCAGAAAAAACTTAGGGGCACCTATTGACAGCTTACGTAGCTGTGCCTATGCTTCGCCTAATTCTTCAGCGGAGCACACGATGCGCACCACTCCCCAAGCCACCTACAGCCTCCCGGCCAAAGACCCGGCCGCGTGGCTGGCCGAAGTCCACGCCGAAGCCCAGGCCGCCCGGTTTGCCGAGCAGGCGCAGACGCATGCGGCGATGGCCGCCGCGCTGCGCACGTACCGCACCAACCGCCCGGCCCTGAGCCAGCGCGGCCACCGCAGCGGGGTGGCGCTGTGATGCAACGCATCCCCACCAAACCCGAGCACCGGGCCGCGACCGTCAGCGTGTTGCTGGCCGCCGTGTGCGGCGCCGGCATCGCGGCCGGCCTTGTGTACGGCCACGCCGTGCCGCTGCTGTTGGCCCGGTTCTTCGCCATCCTGGGGGCCTGACATGCAACGCCTTCGCATTGCTTTGCGGCGCATGGCATGGGCCTGGCGCCGCAACCGGCTGCAAAGCCAGCTCGACAGCCTGCGCTGCAGCATCCACGACATTGACGACATGATGCTGATGCTCCCCGCGCAGCGCCGCACGCTGCTGAAGCAGTTTGAGGCCACACGCCGGGAGTTGCTGTCGGCCGAGGACATGCACCATCAGTGGCGCGCCACGATGCAGGCGGGTGGCCAGCCATGACGGTCATCATCACCGGCACGGTGCGCGCCTGCACCAGCTTCTACACCATCCCCAGGCCAGGCGCCCGCAGCCGCTGGTATGTGCGCCTGGTGGCCGATCAGCTGGACGACGGCGCGGCCTTCGAGACCACGCTGGACGCGGGCGAAGGATTTGCAGGCCTCACCAAGGCCGACGCACTGCGCACCCGGTTGCGCATCGGCGCGCAGATTGAGGCGCACGGCCACACGCTGCAGCTGCGGCCGAGCGCTGGCGACAAGCCCGCCCTGCTGCTGATCGGCGCCCGCTTCGTGCGCGGCGGTGAGCAACCCAAGCCCCGCGCCAACCATCTGCCCGTGCCGCAGCTCAAGGCCATGGCCGCGCCGTGCACCACACCGGGCTGGCTGTCATGACATCAGGGCGTCGTTGGACAACGCCAACCGGCCACCCGGCGCTGGAGCTGCCGGGCAGCACCAAACAGATGCTGCACCTGCGCTGGACTCAGCCCGGGTGGCCATTCCCCAAAACGCAGTTTGTGCCGCGCAGCCTGTGCGTGCGCGACACCACCACGCCAGCCACACCGGTGCCCGATGACAACCCGCCGCTGCTGCGGCATGACAAGCGGCAGATGGTGCTGGACATGGATCCGGCGCCGTTCTGAGACAGCACCTTTAACCGTTGAAAGCATTTGAACGATGCACACCACCCCAACACTTCCCCCGCTGATCGGCCTGATCGGCCCGGCCGGCGCCGGCAAAACCACGGTCGCCGAGATGCTGCGCGAGCGACACGGCTACATGGTGGTGTCGCTGGCTGACCCCATCCGAGACATGCTGGGCGGCCTGCTGCGCGGCCTGGGGCTTGGCCACGAATGGATGGAAGACCGGGCGCTGAAGGAAAAGCCCATGCCCATCATCGGCATGAGCTACCGTGTGCTGGCCCAGACGCTGGGCACCGAATGGGGCCGCGAGCGTGATCCCGCCCTGTGGGTGCGGCTGTGCGCCCATCGGTTGGCCGAGCTGCGCGGCGCGCACCAAGAGAGCGTGGTGGTGCATGACGTTCGCTTTGCGAACGAGGGCGGGATGATCCGTCAAGCCGGCGGCGTGCTGGTGCGCGTGAACCGCCAGGTGGACGCCCTGCCCGATGGCCGCAGCACCCATGTCAGCGAGCAATGGCAGGCAACCGCACAGGCCGACCACCTGATCCTGAACAGCGGCACCTTCGGACTGCTGCAAGACCAGGTAGACCGCGTGGCGCTGCAGGTGCAGCTGGCCGCGCAGA
>CAZATV010000175.1:0-3582 GCA_964488145.1 uncultured Polaromonas sp. | reverse complement strand
AGCAGCGCGCCAGCATCTGCCGCGCCCTCATCCACGAGCCCAAGATGCTGCTGCTCGATGAGCCTTTCGGCGCGCTCGATGCCTTCACCCGCGAAGAGCTGTGGTGCATCCTGCGCGACCTGTGGACAGAGCAGCGCTTCAACGTGATTCTGGTCACCCACGACCTGCGCGAATCGGTGTTTTTGGCCGACACGGTCTATGTGATGAGCAAGAGCCCCGGGCGTTTCGTGGTCAAGCGGGAGGTAGACCTGCCGCGGCCCCGGGATCTGGAGATTACCTACACCAAGGAATTTACCGATATCGTGCACGAACTGCGTGGTCACATCGGGGCGATTCGCAAGAAAGGGGCAGAGGTGGCCCAATGAAAAAGAAAACGATGGAGCGCTGGTCGCCCTGGGTCTTGCTGGTCGCGGTGGTGCTGATCTGGCAGGGCCTGTGCAGCGCTTTCAATGTCTCGGAATTCGTCTTTCCGAGCCCCGCGCGCATCTGGGAACAGCTGATCGAATTTCGGACCGTGATCGCCGGGCACGCCTGGCGCACCTTCTGGGTCACCATGGCCGGCTTTGGGCTTGCCATCGTGGTGGGCGTGTTGCTGGGCTTTCTGATCGGCTCCTCGCGTCTGGCCTACACCGCGGTCTATCCCCTGATGACCGCCTTCAACGCGCTGCCCAAGGCCGCCTTCGTGCCTATTCTGGTGGTGTGGTTTGGCATCGGCATTGGTCCGGCCATCCTGACCGCCTTCCTGATTTCGTTCTTTCCCATCATGGTCAATATCGCCACCGGATTGGCCACCCTCGAGCCCGAACTCGAGGATGTGCTGCGCGTCCTGGGGGCCAAGCGCTGGGATGTGCTGATCAAGGTCGGGCTGCCCCGCTCCATGCCCTACTTCTACGGCTCGCTCAAAGTAGCCATCACCTTGGCTTTTGTGGGCACAACGGTATCGGAGATGACCGCAGCCAATGAAGGCATCGGCTATCTGCTGATTTCAGCCGGATCGGCGATGCAGATGGGGCTGGCCTTTGCCGGGCTGGTGGTGGTGGGGGTCATGGCCATGCTCATGTACGAGCTCTTTAGCTACGTGGAGAAAAATACCACCGCCTGGGCCCACCGCAATTCCAGCAGCCAATAAGGCGGCGCTCACTCGAAGGCCCATCGCCGCGAGGGCGCGGCTCCCACAGGATTGAGGCAACAGCAGCCCGCGCGGGAGGTATCACGGGTCCATTTCGAAGGCGTGGGTGATCCGTGTCAAAGGAATCACCAGTCGGTGAGGGAGCGCCGCCCCCCCCCGGCGCGATACAGCGCTCAAAGTGGCGGTTGGCTTTCGGTCCGCGCAGATGCCGTCTGTCTGTTCCGGGGCTTGGAACCCGACTGCAAACCCCACGGCGCCTGACCGGCCAGACTATCGGTTTGTGCCGGCCACAGGTGGTGCGGGTGCGCAGGCTCGCTGATGTGTGCCAGACACTGCGCCGCCTGGTCTGAATCGCCTTTGACCGCCACATCGCCCAGACTGAGCATGCCTACCAAACGCTCGCTGCGATCCATCACCGGAACGCGCCGAATCTGCCAATCGGACATCATCTGGAGCACCTCATCGAGCGGTTGGTCTTCATAACACCAGCTGACATGACCGCTCATCACATCCGACAGCGTTGTGCCCGCATCCGCACGCCCGCGAGCCACCGCCCGGATGGCAATGTCCCGGTCCGTCACCATACCCACCAATTTGCCGTCCCTGCACACCGGTACGGCCCCAACATTGAACTCGTCCATGGTCTGCGCGGCCATGACCACCGAATCGGAAGGCGACAGCGAGCGAACGCCGCGGGTCATGAGGTCTTTCACTTGGGTCATATCTGGCTCCCCTTAGGAATAGAAAGACCTTCAGGCTAAGCAGGCCGACGTCCCGGCCCTGTCGGAGCCGGCCGCGTTGCCACCCGAGACGGCCCAATCGCCGCGTGGGCGCAGCTCCTACAAATTCATCAAAGGTTGATGACAAGTTTAGGCAGCCGGTTTGCCAGGAATGCGAGCACGACTTGAGCCCCATCGCCGCGGGGGCGCGGCTCCAAAAATCATCGCAACCCATCACTGCGGGGCAGGCCACTGCCCAAAGTCCCCATCAGAGCCAACGGAAGTGGGAGCACCACCCCTTGAACGAAAACGAAAAACGCTGCGGAGGCAGCGTTCTTCAAGGGAAACCGAACGCCCTCAGCGGGGCGCGCGCGGTGGCGGCGGGGTGCGGCCCGCGATATGGCGGAACGTGATGCGCCCCTTGCTCAGGTCGTAGGGCGAGAGTTCCAGCGAGACCTGATCGCCGGCCAGGATACGGATGTGGTTCTTGCGCATCTTGCCCGAGGTGTAGGCAATCAGCTTGTGGCCGTTGTCCAGCGTGACGCGAAAGCGCGAATCCGGCAGAACCTCTTCCACCAGACCATGCATTTCAATCAGTTCTTCCTTTGCCATGTGAACGCAATCCTCAAGTCAGTCGGCCAGCAGGGGACTTTGTGGGCCTTCGACGGGAACTGGACGAACAAACAACGGCACCCCCACAAAAAATCTGGCAACCCCCGATTGTAGCGCCCGCCGGCGCGGCAGGCGTGAGCGTACGGGCCGCTCAAGCGATCCCCTCATAATTGAGCTGCCAGAGCCCTTGGGGCCCCATCCCCACCGGCTGAGACATCGCATCTCTGGCACCGAAATTGCAGAGCTTCCCCCGCAACTACACCGACCGGCCATGGACCTCAGCCCCCGCGAAAAAGACAAGCTCCTGATCTTCACCGCCGCCCTGCTGGCCGAAAGGAGACGCGCGCGCGGTCTCAAGCTCAACTACCCGGAGGCTGTGGCCCTGATCACGGCCGCCGTCATGGAAGGCGCCCGCGACGGCAAGACTGTGGCCGCGCTGATGAGCGAAGGCCGTCAGGTGCTGAGCCGGCAGGATGTGATGGACGGCGTGGCCGAGATGATCACCGACATTCAGGTGGAGGCCACCTTCCCCGATGGCACCAAATTGGTGACCGTGCATCAACCCATCGTTTGAGAGCCCCATGAAAATCAGCCTGTTCACCGCCCTGACCCTGTGGGCCACTCACCTTCAAGCCCACGACGGCCATGGTCTGTCCGGCGGGC
The DNA here is from genome assembly GCA_964488145.1 of uncultured Polaromonas sp. GTDB lineage: Bacteria > Pseudomonadota > Gammaproteobacteria > Burkholderiales > Burkholderiaceae_C > Polaromonas. Next base: position 459 of record CAZATV010000175.1, on the reverse strand, counting down.
ACTGGCACGCCACCGACACCACCGTCTGGCTTGCGCTGGCCGCGGCGGGTCTGGCCCTATGGTGGAGCCGCAAATGAACCCCGGCGAACTGCTGACCGACGACGAGGCACTGGTGCTCAATGCGGGTCGCCGCACCCTGACGCTGGTGGTACACAACACCGCCGACCGGCCGATTCAGGTGGGCTCCCACTACCACTTTGCCGAGACCAACCAGGCGCTGTCCTTTGACCGCCAGGCCGCCCGCGGCATGCGGCTCAACATCGCCTCGGGAACGGCGGTGCGGTTCGAGCCGGGCCAGCAGCGCACGGTCGAACTGGTCGACTACGCCGGCACACGCCAGGTCTGGGGTTTTCAGGGGCAGGTGCAGGGCCCGCTTTGAGGGTCTTCTGGATCCACGATACGCCAGCCAGCACGGACACGATCCGAAAGACCGCTGAAAGGAAAGCACATGGCCACCAC
>CAZATV010000174.1:0-3623 GCA_964488145.1 uncultured Polaromonas sp. | reverse complement strand
GTGGTCATGAAGCCTTCGTTGAACACACCTTCAAGTGACATATGCGATCCCTCGTACCCAGCGATTGCGAACCCACGTCAGACCGTCAGGGGACCCCGACCCTTATTCCCAGTCGAGGGCGCCCTTTTTCCATTCATAGATGAAGCCAACCACCAGAATGGCCAGAAAAACCATCATGGCCCAAAAGCCCACCAGACCAATGTCCTTGAAGGCCACGGCCCAGGGGAAAAGAAAGGCGATTTCCAGATCGAAAAGGATGAAGAGGATGGCTACAAGGTAGTAGCGCACATCGAACTTCATGCGCGCATCTTCGAATGCCTCGAAGCCGCATTCATAGGGGGAATTTTTCGCGCTGTCCGGGCGATTTGGGCCCAGAAGCCTGCCGAGGACTTGGGGAACGACGCCAACTGCGACCCCCACCAGAATGAACATCAGGACTGGAAGGTACTGGTCGAGATTCATCGTGTTGTGCTGTCTTGGACGCGCCCGTTCCGAGCAAGATCTCGAGCCTGTCCTTTAGACCTGACCCGAGACTTGCACGCCCTCACAAAACGCGTTTACTGCCCATCTTTGGTGCGGACGGCGAGACTCGAACTCGCACAGCTTTCGCCACTACCCCCTCAAGATAGCGTGTCTACCAATTTCACCACGTCCGCTCTGCGTGTAATTGTTCTGCATTCTTTTCAGAGGCTTGAGGAAAGCCCCCGCACAAAACTCCAAGTAGTTTACTCCGAAAAGGCAGGTTTTTACGAGGGGCGAGAGCCGCAAAGCAAGGCCACTGCCACTGTTGCATCGGCTCCAAATCGGAACCGGGCCAACGCGCCTATTTGGCCGGAATCTGGGCCGGACCAGGTGCAGGGGTCGATGGCGCAGGAGCAGGAATTTGACCGGCCCCCTCGGTCGCCGGCGCTGGCGAAGCCCCCGGGATCTGCTGGGCCGCCGGGACTGCTGCCCCCTCGAGCACGCTGGAGCTGCTGCGCGGCTGGGCACTACCGAAATAAGCCAGAGCCAAGGTGCTGACAAAGAACACCACAGCCAGTGCCGATGTGGAACGGGAGAGGAAGTTGGCACTGCCGGTGGCGCCGAAAAGGCTGCCAGAAGAACCGCTGCCAAAGGCAGCGCCCATGTCCGCACCTTTGCCATGCTGAATCAAGATCAGCCCGGTCATGACCAGCGCAGAGAGAATTTGCACCGCCAGCAAAACAGTCAGAAGAATATCCATGATCAACTCCTAAAACACAAGCGTCATCGTTGACGCGCCGCGCCAATGATGGACAAAAAATCAGCCGCCTTCAGAGAGGCTCCCCCGATCAGGCCCCCGTCGATATCAGGCTGGGCCAGCAAGTCAGCTGCATTGCTCGCATTCATACTGCCGCCGTAGAGGATGCGAACCCGACCGGCCTGATCGGTAGCTGCCCTCAACTGAGCCCGCAAGACGGCATGCACCTGTTGGGCTTGATCCGCGGTGGCCGTCTTACCGGTACCGATGGCCCAGACCGGCTCGTAAGCCACCACGATCTCGCTGGTGCACGGCCCGTTGGCGTGAATCACGGCCGCCAGCTGACGTTTGACCACCTCAAAGGTCTGGCCGGCCTCGCGCTGGGCCAGGGTCTCGCCCAGGCAGACGATGGGCGTGATGCCGCAAGCCAAGGCCTGCTTGGCCTTCTGAGCCACCCCTTCGTCGGTTTCGCCGTGATACTGCCGCCGCTCGGAATGGCCCACAATGACATAACGGCAACCAAACTCCCGGAGCATGGCCGCAGCCAATTCACCGGTGTAGGCGCCCGCGGCATGCATCGAGACATCCTGCGCCCCAAGGGCGATCGCACGCATCGCGTCGATCCGCTGGGACAAGTCGCGAAATTGCACCCAGTAAGGGGCGGGAATGCAGAGGGCCACGTCGGCACTAACGGTGGCATCAAGCCCTTGAGCCAATGCAGTCAGTAGGGCCGAGTTGGAGGCCAGAGACCCGTTCATCTTCCAATTGCCGGCAATCAGCTGTTTCATCGCCAGCCTCACCAGGTCAACATGATCTTGCCGATGTGCTGGTTCGATTCCATCAGGGCATGGGCACGAGCTGCATCGGCTGCCGCAAACGTAGAGTGGATCACCGGTACGATCCGTCCCGCCTCAAGGTGGGGCCAGACCCGGGCCTGAAGACTTTGCGCAATGGCCGTCTTGAAGGCCACGCTGCGTGGGCGCAGCGTTGAGCCGGTCAAGGTCAGCCGGCGGCGAAGGATTTGGCCAACATTGATCTCCGCCTTGACGCCGCCCTGCACAGCGATGACGGCCAAGCGCCCGTCATCGGCCAAACATTCAATCTCCCTCGGGATGTAGGCACCCGCCACCATGTCCAGGATGACGTCGGCACCACGCCCATCGGTCAGCCGCAGAACTTCGGCAGAAAAGTCCTGAGTCTTGTAGACGATGGCATGGTCGGTGCCCAGATCGGTACAGGCTTTGGCCTTCTCGGCACTACCGACGGTGACCATGACCCGGGCGCCAAAGACTTTCGCCATCTGTATTGCGGTTACGCCAATGCCGCTGGATCCACCCTGCACCAGCAACGTTTCTCCCGGCTGCAACTTGCAGCGATCGAAGACATTGCTCCAGACGGTGAAAAAGGTCTCTGGCAGAGAAGCGGCCTGCACATCGGTCCAGCCGCGCGGCACTGGCAGACACTGCCCGATGGGAGCGGCGCACAACTGGGCATAACCGCCACCGGCCACCAGAGCGCAAACGCGCTGTCCGATGGACCAGCCTCGGGAGGCCATCGCCTGGGCATCACCCGCAACGATTTCCCCTGCGACCTCCAGGCCGGGAATGTCGGAGGCGCCGGGCGGCACCGGGTAATTGCCGGTGCGTTGCAACACATCCGGTCGATTGACGCCACTGGCTCCAACGCGAATAAGCACTTCCCCCGCTCCGGCCTGCGCATCGGGGCGGTCCACCAGACGCAGCACTTCGGGCGCGCCGGGAGAGGAGATCTCGACAGCTTTCATCAGGACTTTCCTGTCACCCTCGATCCAGTGGCCGGATCACAGATCCGACCACCATCAGACCTGAGCCGGTTTCTCGATCAGAGCCTTCATCGAAAGCTTGACACGACCTTTCTCATCGGTCTCGAGTACCTTGACTCGCACCACCTGACCTTCGGCCAGATAGTCGGTAACCTTTTCGACGCGCTCATGAGCAATTTGGCTGATATGCAGCAGACCATCCTTGCCGGGCAGCAAATTGACCAGCGCGCCGAAGTCCAGAATCTTGGTGATCGGGCCCTCATAGACCTTGCCAATTTCCACCTCGGCGGTGATCTCCTCGATGCGCCGCTTGGCCTCATCGGCCTTGGCGCCATCGGTGGCCGCAATGGTGATGGTGCCGTCCTCACCAATGTCGATCTGCGTGCCGGTCTCCTCCGTCAACGCACGGATGGTTGCCCCCCCCTTACCGATAACATCGCGAATCTTCTCGGGGTTGATCTTCATGGTGTAGAGCTTGGGGGCGAAGCTCGAGACTTCGGTCTTGGCCTGTCCCATGGCTTCCTGCATCTTGCCCAAGATGTGCATGCGCGCCTCCTTGGCCGGGGCCAGGGCAACCTGCATGATTTCCTTCGTGATGCCTTG
>CAZATV010000173.1:0-3628 GCA_964488145.1 uncultured Polaromonas sp. | reverse complement strand
TACGCATCCCTCAAAACCCTGCACGTGCTGGCCATCGTGGTTTGGATAGGTGGCATGGTCTTTGCCCATTTCTTTTTGCGCCCAGCGCTGGCGCAACTGGAGCCGCCGTTGCGCTTGCGCCTCATGCACGAAGTCCTGGGGCGCTTCTTCAAGGCAGTGCTGGTGGCCTCCTTACTGACGCTGGTCAGCGGCGTGTGGATGCTCGGACGGGTGGCCAAGCAGGTGGTTCAGTCAGGTGGTCACTTCGAGATGCCGCTGGCCTGGACCGTCATGGCGCTGGGTGGGGTGGCCATGGTGGCCATCTTCATGCATATTCGCTTTGCGCTCTACAAACGATTGAGTCACGCTGTCACCGCGTCCGATTGGGTCGCTGGAGCCGCGGCCCTGAATCAGATTCGGCTCTGGGTGTCGCTCAATCTGGGCTTGGGCCTGGTGGTGCTGCTGGTGACGCTGATGCGCTGGACAGCTTGAGCACCGGCTGGCCACGGGGTTGCGGCTCGCCCACTCTTGGCGGCCAGACATCAACGGTGGGTGGACTCAAACCCCGAGATACCGGTGCCACAGCCCCTGATCGGCTGCCAGGGCGCTGGAACTGCCTTGCCAGGCGACCTTGCCCTTTTCCAGGATGATGTGACGGTCGGCGATGCGCACCAGGCGGCTGACATATTTGTCGACCACGATCAGGGTCTGACCGGCCTGGCGCAGTTGCTCGATACAGCGCCAGATTTCTTCGCGGATCAGCGGGGCCAGGCCTTCGGTGGCCTCGTCGAAGATGAGCAGCTTGGGGTTGGTGACCAAGGCGCGTCCGATGGCCAGCATTTGCTGCTCGCCGCCGGAGAGCTGATTGCCCATATTGTTTTTACGCTCGGCCAGGCGGGGGAAGAGTTCATAGACCGAGGCGGGCGTCCAGGGCTTGCCCTTGGCATGACGCTGGTTGGCAAAAGCGCTCAGGTGCTCATCGACACTGAGGTTGGGAAACACCTGCCGGCCTTCAGGCACCACCGCCACACCCAGGCGAGCGATTGCATCGGGGCGGCTGCCTTGCACCGGTTGGCCTTCGAAACTTACGGTGCCAGACTGAATGTCTTTGAGACCGATGATGCTGCGGATCAGGGTGGTCTTGCCCATGCCGTTGCGGCCGAGCAGGCCGATCACTTCGCCGGCGCGCACCTGTAGATCCACATCGAACAGCACCTGGCTGGCCCCATAGGCCACACGCAGATGGTCCACTGCCAGCAGTGGGGTGCTCATGCTGGTTCCCCCGTCACGAATCTGTACCTGCTGCCCCCCGGGGGGGCGTTCGCTAGCTTGAGGCGGCTCGGCGCTGAGCTCAGATTGTGTGCCCCCACGCAGGTCACTGACGTGTACCTGCTGCCCCCCGGGGGGGCGTTCGCTAGCTTGAGGCGGCTCGGCGCTGAGCTCATGAGGGCACCTCATCACCAAGATAGGCGGCGCGCACTTGTGCGTCCTGGCGGATGTCATCGGGGCTGCCGCTGGCGATCAGGGCGCCGTTGACCAGGACCGAGATGCGGTCGGCCAGGCGGAACACGGCGTCCATGTCATGCTCCACCAGCAAGATTGCCATGTGTTTGTCACGGCGTAGTGATTCGATCAGCTCGACGATGCGTTGCGATTCCTCCGGTCCGGTGCCGGCCATGGGTTCGTCGAGCAGCAGCAGCTTGGGCTCGGTGGCCAGGGCCAGCGAGAGTTCCAGCACCCTCTGCTCACCGTGCGATAGGGCCGGTGCGAGCTGGTCGGCCCGCTCGGCCAGCCCCACCTCTTGGAGTACGGCCATGGCCTTTGCGTAGACGGCCTGGTCCTTGGCCACACAGCGCCAGATCGAGCCCCGCTGGGGCTGCAGTGATTGCACGGCCAGCGCCACGTTGTCGATGACTGAAAAGGATTTGAACAGCCGCGTGATCTGGAAGGACCGCACCAGACCCAGCCCCACCCGAGCATGCGCGCTGACCTCATTGATGGTCTGACCCATGAAGACGATCTCGCCCTCATCGGGCCGCAGCTGACCGGACAACTGGGCCACCAGCGTGGTTTTGCCGGCACCGTTGGGGCCGATCAGGGCATGAATTTCACCGGGCCGCACTTGCAGCGACACGCCGTCGGTCGCACGCAAGGCCCCGAAGCTCTTGACCAGATGACGGATCTCCAGAACCGCCGAAGGGCCTTGCGCGCTCATGCGTCGCCTCCGGATTTGGCCGTGGGCTTGCGGCGCCACAGATCGGGCAGGCCCGACAGGCCCTTGGGGGCGAGCAGGACCACCGCGAGCAGGACCCAGCCCACATAGAACTGCCAGTGTGGCGTGACTTCAGCGATCAGATCTTCCAGGGTGAGCAGCAGCAGTGCGCCCCACAGACCACCGGCGAGTGTTCCCACGCCGCCCAGGATAACCATGATCATCAGCACGCCCGATTGGGTCCAGTGCATCAGGTTGGGGCTGACGTAGTTTTGTTGGTTGACCAGCAAGGCGCCGGCCAGTCCACCGATGGCCCCGGCGATCACAAACAGTGCGAGTTGATAGCGATACACCGGAAAGCCCAGCGCCTCGGTGCGGATGTCATCATCGCGCTGGGCCAGCACCACCCGGCCCATGCGTGAGCGCATGAGCATTTGCATGAAGGCCAGGCAGATCACCAGACAGACCAGTACCAGCAGGAAAAAATGCAGGTTGTTCTTGAGCACGATGCCCAGGCCGAAGTCCGAGCGCATCTTGATGTTCAGGCCTTCGTCTCCGCCGTAGGCCTTGACCGAGTTGACCAGGTAGAACAGCATCTGCGCGAAGGCCAGTGTGATCATGATGAAGTACACGCCCTTGGTGCGCAGAGAAATCGCGCCGATGATCAGGGCCAGCAGGGCAGAGACCGCCATGGCCAACCCAAAGCCGAGCCACCCATTGGGCATGCCTTCGGTGATCAGGATGCCCACGGTATAAGCGCCGATGCCCAGATAGGCCGCGTGGCCGAAAGACACCAGACCGCCGTAGCCCAGGATGAGGTTGAGGCTGCAGGCGGCCAGACCGTAGATCATCATGCGGCTGATCATTGACAGGTAGTAGTCCAGGCCGGCCTTGTGCATCCAGAAACCCAGGGCTGCCGCGGCCAGGGACAGCAGCAGCCACACCGGCCAGGAGGCGGGCTTGGGAATGGCCGATGCGGGGGAGGGTCCGAAGTGCATGCCGTCAGCGTCGTGAGAACAGCCCCTGGGGCCTGAGGAAAAGAACCACCGCCATCAGCAGGTAGACCATGATGGAGGCCACCGCCGGCCCCGCCGCGCTGGCCACCTGCGGCGGAAAGATTTCGCGAAACAGGGCTGGCATCAGGGTGCGTCCGAAGGTGTCGACAAAGCCCACCAGCAATGAGCCGACAAAGGCACCCCAGATGGAACCAATGCCGCCGATGACGATGACCACGAAGGCCAGGATCAGCACCGTCTCGCCCATGCCCACCTGAACCGCCATCAGCGGGCCCAGCAGCGCGCCAGCCACTGCGCACAGTGCTGCCCCCAGGCCAAACACCAGGGTGAAGAGCCACTGGATATTGATGCCCATGGCCATGGCCATTTCACGGTTGGAGGCGCCGGCCCGCACCCAGGCGCCCACCCGGGTGCGGGTGAC
>CAZATV010000172.1:2761-3684 GCA_964488145.1 uncultured Polaromonas sp. | reverse complement strand
ACCAATTGTGACAGAGACCATAATACATTGGTATGATCCTCAATGACACCACCTCGTATACCGCCACGATCAACGGGTTTACCTACCAATACTCTCTCGATGGCGGCGCGAACTGGTTACCAGGATCGCCCAGAGCCTATAACACCAACTCCACAAGTATTACTGTGCCTGGAAGCATTGCGGCCGGTAGCGCGCCGGGCAACGGCACCATCTTGGTTCGAGTCGACATTTCTTCCGAGGAAGAATCAGCAGGCACTCAAAACGGCAGCGATTTAGCCGAGGGGCCTGAGCCTTTCACATTGACCGCCCGATATAGCTCCAACACAAACATATCCGATACAGCCACCAACACCATCGTTGACGACGGTACCGGAAAAATTGATAACGACGGAGACGGAGGCCCCGACGAAGGTGGCCCCAAGGAATCTGACGCGGCCGACACAAGAACCATCGACGTGGTGGGAGGCCTGACCTTCAATGAAGGATCGACCTATGCCACTTTTACGGTAACAGGCTCAGCCGGTAGCGTGGTCAACCTGGAGCTAGGTAATACGACTTCGCCCACAGATTTCGATGCCACCACGACCGGCTTTGTGATTCAGTACAACACTGGCAGCGGATGGGTAACCTACACCTGGGACGGTAGCACGGGCAACCGGCCCACGGTTCCTGCCGGTGGCACGATTTCCGTGCGCGTTGCCATTAGCACTGAGAATGAAAGTGCTTTTGAGGGCGCGGAAACGTTTACGCTCAAGGCCACTTACGCCACCAACAGCAGCATCAATGACACCGACAGCAACACGATCGTCGATGACGGCAGTGGAAAGATTGATAACGACGGTGATGGAGGTGCTGACGAGGGCGGCAGCAAGGACGACGATCGGCCCATCACCGTCACCGGCGGCACCTACAACGAGGCCTCC
>CAZATV010000172.1:0-2661 GCA_964488145.1 uncultured Polaromonas sp. | reverse complement strand
ACCGGGACCAATGACTCGACCGTCGTCAAGGACGACGATCGGCCCATCACCGTCACCGGCGGCACCTACAACGAGGCCTCCCCGCGTGCCGTCTTCACGGTCACCGCCAACAACGGCCAGTTGCTGACGCTGGACGTCAAGGATCTGGCCGACACCGGCAAGAACCCGACCGGCTCCAACGTTGGCACGGGCGACGATCTGGACAACGCTGACATCTATTACTCGGTCAACAACGGGGCCACCTGGGTCAAGTACACCGGCGCCGCTTTTGCCGCAGGCACCCAGCCCGTGCTGGTGGCCGTGGATATCACCAAGGAAGCCGACAGCCCCTACGAGGGCGAGGAGCAGCTTCAGCTGGTGGTCAACACCGGCCTGTCTACGCAAAAGAGCGCGTTTTCTTCCATCATGGACGATGGCACCGGCACGGTGACCCAGGCCATCACACAGACGACCACCAACAACACCGGGACCAATGACTCGACCGTCGTCAAGGACGACGATCGGCCCATCACCGTCAGCAACGTCACCGTCAACGAAGGCTCGCCCTATGCAGTGTTCACGGTGACCGGTGGCAACAACCAGCAGACGACGCTGAGCCTGGCCAACCAGAATAATGATGGGGCCAACCTGAGCACCCTGCAGTACTTCGACGGCACGGCCTGGCAGAACTACACTGCCAATCAGGTGGTCAGCCTCAACGGGAGTGGCAGCCTGCTGGTGCGCGTGGCGCTCAGTCCTGAACAAGATATCGCCCTCGATGGTCCGGAGACCTTCAATCTGGTGGCCACCAACACCGGCGGCACCGCCAGCACCGGTGGTCTGGGCACCATCTTGGACGACGGCAAAGGCGACTACTTCGCAGCCAACAACAACACGGCCACACCGGCGGTGCCGGCTGGGGTGGTGCTCGATGACGATACCCCAAGGCCGCCGCCAGCCCCACCGGCGCCGCCGCGTGCCATTGAGCCTCCCGCACCGCCGCCGCCCCCAGCACCTGCGCCCGCACCGGCTCCGGCCCCGCTGGTCTTTAACTCGGCGCTGACACCGCCAGAGGCGCGACGGGTCGAATCGGTGGCTGTCAGCCAGCCGGCCATCATCGGTGAGGTACGCACCAGCAACTCGGGCTTCCCGATCGTGGTGGACAGCAACCGGCCGGCAGGCTTGCAGGTGTTCCGCGGCATCACCGATCAATTTGTCGAAGGCACCAGCACCGCCAAGGTCAGCATGCCGGCCGACGCCTTTGTGCATTCGAAGGCCGATGCCATCGTCCAGCTCAACGCCACGCGGGCCGACGGGGCGCCGCTGCCGGCCTGGGTGCGTTTTGACCCGCAGACCGGCAGCTTTGAAGTGGAAGCGGCTGCCGCGGGCTTTAAGGGCCGGATTGATGTGAAGGTGGTCGCCCGCGACAACGAGGGCCGCGAGGCGACGGCGATCTTCCGCATCTTCGTGGGTGAAAAGCCCGAGAGCAGCCCGGGCAATGAGCGGCAACCTGATCGTCCGCAGAGCCGCAGCAGCTTGAGCGAAAAACTCCGCCTGGCCGCCAAGCGGCCGGTCAGCATCGAGCTCGAGCGCATTGAAGTGCTCGAACGCCTGCCGCTGGCTGAGGAAGCACCGGCGACCGTGCCCCCTGAGCCCAGGGAGCCGGCGGTGGCCATGCTGGCCCAGCCCTAGAGCCCCATGGGAGACGCTCCGCCCAGCCCCGATGCCTACCGCGTCCTGCTTGAGCTCACGCACCGGGCTCGCAAGGCGCAATCGCGGCATGAGCTGGACTTCATGCTGGTCAACGACAGCCGAGAGCTGCTGCCCTACCGGCAGATGGCCCTGCTGCGCGAGGGCCAGCGCATGCCGGTGCTTTCGGGCGTGCTGCAGGCCGAGGCCAATGCGCCTTATGTGCTGTGGCTCAAGGCGCTGGTGCGGCATTTGTTCAGGCAGGCCCGATCGACATGCACCCTGCGCGCCAATGAGCTGCCGCAGTCGCTGGCTGACGAGTGGGGGCAGTGGTGGCCCGAACATGCGCTGTGGCTGCCCCTGGAGGGCGAAGACTCGGGGCTGCTGGTGGCCCGCGAAGCGCCATGGTCCGAGCGCGATGTCGCCCTGCTGAACCACTGGGTGGACGCCTGGCAGCACTGCGCAGCGTCCCTGACAGGGGGCCGCTGGCGCCGCTTGAAGAAACCGCAGATCCGCTGGGGTGCCTGGCTGCTCGGGGCCGCGCTGGTCGGGGCCATGGCCTACCCGGTGCCGATGACGGTGCTGGCCCCCGGCGAGCTGGTGCCGGCCAACCCGGTGGTGGTGCGCGCCCCCCTGGAAGGGGTGGTCGATGTGTTTCATGTGCAACCCAATGAGCGGGTGCGCAAGGGGCAGGCGCTGTTTGGCTTTGACGAGGCCTTGATCCAAAGTCGCATCGAGGTGGCCCGGCAGGGGCTCAACACCGCGCAAACCGATTACCGGCAAACCTCGCAGCAGGCCCTGGCCGATCCACGATCGCGCAGCCAGCTCGGGCTGCTGTCGGGCAAGATCGAAGAAAAGCGCGCTGAGGTGCAGTTTCTCACCGAGCAGCTGCGCCGTTCGCGGGTGCTGGCGCCGCAGGACGGCGTGGTCCTGATGGACGACCCGAGCCAATGGATAGGCCGGCCGGTGGCGGTGGGCGAGCGCATCTTGCGC
>CAZATV010000171.1:0-3694 GCA_964488145.1 uncultured Polaromonas sp. | reverse complement strand
TTGACGGTGGTGAACAGGTTTTGGTATTGCGCCATGGTCAGGTCTCCCGTTTCACTGGATTGGCCACTGCGACCAGATCGGCAGGTTCAGCCACCAGCCCCACCATTCGGGCCATCCCCGAGTCCAGAAGGGGCCGCTGAGCACGATACACAGGGCACTGAAGAAACCGGCCGACAAGGCCAGGAAGAGGCCCAGACGATGAATGCCCAGGGTGCCGATGGAATAGCCGATGATGTCGCGGAAGAAGGTGTCTTCATGCTCTGGGGTCTTGACCTCTTGACCACGCCCTGGGTTGGTGGAAGACAGAACCAGACCACCATGCAGTGACAGGGCAAAGGTGGTGGTGAAAAACAAGCTTACGGCAATCATGTGCGCCGGGTTGTAGTGGAAATGCAGGTACTGATAGCCCACGTTGGAAACCCAGTCCAGATGGCTGAAGATGCCGTAGGGAAAGCCGTGGCCCCAGGCGCCCATCAGTACGGGGCGGATGACCACCAGGGTGAAGTACGCGAAGATGGCGACGCTGAAAGCCACCGGTACGTGGTAGCCCATGCCCAGCTTTCGGCAAATCTCGACCTCGCGCAAGGCCCAGGAGCCGAAAGCACCGAGGGCGCAGACGGTGATCAGCTGCCACAACCCGCCTTCGGCCAGAGGTGCAAAGCGCAGGCCGTAAGACAAATCCGGGGGGGCGATGCTGATCTGCCAGAGGTTCCAGGTTGGACCCAGGGCAGCCCCCCACAGGATCAGGGCGGTCCCGAGAAAGGCAAAAAATATCGTGGTAACGCCGAAGAAGCCGACGTAAAAAGGGCCGAGCCAGAAATCAAACAGATCGCCCCCGACGAGCGTACCGCCGCGGACTCTGTATTTCTTTTCAAAGTTGAGCATGGCCATGGTCAGGCTCTCCTGGGTTGGGAATAAAGGTTTGCGTTATCACGACGTGGGCACCGCAGGGCGCCCACGTCGCTGTCCGGGTCAGGACTTGGCCGCTGGGGTCGCTGCCGGAAGAGGCGCGTTTTGCGCTGCGACCGGTGCTTTCTTGGGGCCGTCGAGCCAGTTGAACTTGTTTGTGCTCAGCAAGATGAGGTGAATCATCGCTGCCAGGCCAAACAGGAACACGCCTTGGACCACCATGGCACGCAGGGGGTCGTAAAGTCGCCAAATTCTCCACATGGTTTTTCTCCTAGATGATGTGAGACATGAATGTGTAAACCGCAGCATGTACGCCCGAGAAGATGCTGCTCTTCTGTTCGGCGCCGGGCAGCCAGCTTTGCCAATGCACGCCGACCAGTTGGCCGAGCAGGGCAAGGGTAAGCAGCAGCACGAAGCAGGGCACGAAGATCAGCGCAAGCATGAGCTTGTCATCCCGGTGGGTAGGCTTATTGCTTGAATAAGACATGTCGTTCATGGGGTTCTCCATTCAATGGCCGGTCGTTGCTTAGAACCAGGGGCGCCACGCCCACACCAGGGCATGGGCGATCACGGCAACTGCCGTGAATCCCACCAGACCCTGCATGTAGTAGGTGTGGAACTCCTGAGCCTCTTCGTCGGTCAGTCCGGAAATGGACGTTCGATTCGACATACGAATGCTCCTCTTCAATCAAGGCCGCAAGGCCTGTCGCTGCGCGCAGCCCGCGCAGCCTGGGCATCCGCAGCCCAGTGCTGCGGCGTAGGGTTGAGCCATCGCCCGAGGGGGCGATGACCGTCGATAAAAAGATGACATCGGCCTCACGCAGGCTCTCCAAGACCCAGGGACAGGCCGGCGCTGCGGACATGGTCTTCAGTAACCTCCTGGTGGTCTTCGTCGCGAGCGATCCGCTCAGCCTGATCACGTAAGCGCTTGGCCGCCGAGATCTGAACCAGTACGGGTTGACGGGCCACCAGATCAGCCAGCGCAGCCTGGGCCTGTTGCTGCCAGGGCTTGTGAGCCCGTTCGCGTGCCAGAGTCGGCTCCACCCGATCCATATCGGTGCTCAGCGGCAAGATATGGAACAGGGCATCGAACAGGGCGTTGCACACCTCCTGGATCAGGTAGGTGGCGCCGCTGTAGCCCATGAAAGGCGTACCTGTGTGACGACGGATGATGGCGCCCGGGAAGGAGGCCGGTATGAACGCGGCGCGCATCGGACTGCTACCTGCGGCCTCGCTCATGTACATGCGTTCGTTGTAGCTGCCAAAGAGCAGCAGGGGCATCTGTTTGTGCACCAGCTCTCGCACTTGCGCGTTGTCAGTTTTGGCTCCGGGCTTGCGGGCAACGGCAAACTTACAGGGCAACCCCATCTCGACTTCCAGGAAGTTGCGCAGGCCTCGTGTATAGGTCTCGGTGGCCACGACCGCGAAACTGGCGGTGGCAAAGAAGTCCTGGGTGACTGACCGCCAGAGATCCCATACCGGCTTGATCGTGGTGTGCCGCTCTCGCTCGATGAAGGGCTCCGGATCCAGATTGAGCAACTGCCCGAGAACGCGCAAGAACTTGGTGGTGCTGTGCAAACCGATGGGTGCCTGCAGATAAGGACGCTCCAGAGCCTCACACAGCAGGCGTCCGAATTCCCGGTACATGCAGATGTTGACATCGGCCTCGACCAGTCGCGAGACATCAGCCAGGTGACTGCCCAGTGGGAAGACCAGATTGATTTCGGCTCCGATGCCTTGTACCAAGCGGCGAATCTCCGCAAGATCACTGGCACTGTTGAAGGTGCCGTAGCAGGGACCGATGATGTTCACCCGCGGCCGATCTCCGGCCTTGCGCTCGCGCTTGGGGACCTTCTTCATGCCGTATTCAGTCCAAAGCCACAGCATGGCGCGGTTGGCGCACTGCCACTGGTCTTCGTCGATGGTGCGGGGCAGAAAACGCATCAGGCCGGTGCCTTCAGGCGTGACGCCGCCGCCGATCATCTCTGCAATGGAGCCGGTCACCACCACTGAGGGAAGGTCAGGGTCGAGTGTGCCGTGCGCCCGTTTCATGGCTCCTTCGGTGCCCTCGCGGCCGAGTTGCTCCTCGGCCAGACCGGTGACCACGATGGGCAACTCATGGGGGGGCAGCCCGTCGGTGTAATGCAGCACCGATGTGACCGGCAGGTTTTCGCAGCCTACGGGCCCATCGATCACCACCTGCAAGCCCTTGATCGCCGTAAAGACGTAGACCGCACCCCAGTAGCCACCGGCTCTGTCGTGGTCGAGCACCAGCGGTGACTTGGCGCTCATGGTGGGGCCTGAGGTGGGCGCGCTCACGATCCCATCTCCTCGGCCTTGGCCTTTTTGCGTTTTTTCTCGGCCATGCGGCGCATGTCAGCCTTGAACTCGGGGTGCATCACGGGCTGCTCTTGCCAGACTCCGGCCTCATCGCCGGCGCCGACGCTGCCAAAGAAGTCCTTCATCGCATCGAAGCGGGCTTGGTTGCCAATGGCCGCGCCCACGACCTGGATGAGCGAGCCGACGCCGGCTGCGCCCATCAGAGGGCGTGCCGAGATCAGGTTGGTGAAGTACAGCGAGGGGATGCAGGCCTCTTTGGCCGCCTGCACCACTGGGGTGGTGCCGATGGCCAGCTGCGGCTTGAATTCGCGCACGGCAGCAATGTCTTGCTCGAGCGAGGCGCGAAACTGCACGTGTACGCCCTTGGACTGCAGCCAGGCGGCGTCATGGGCGTTCCACGGCGTGGCCGGGCAGGCCGAGCCGACATAGGGCACCTCGGCGCCGC
>CAZATV010000170.1:0-3716 GCA_964488145.1 uncultured Polaromonas sp. | reverse complement strand
AGGAAGCCGTGAATCTGTCGCTCGAAGCACAGATACTGCGTGGCCACGCCCGCGCTTGAAAGTGCATCGGCATAGAGTCGGCCATCGTCGCGCAGCGGATCAAAGCCGGCGGTGATGACCAGCGCGGGGGGCAGCCCCCGCAGACTGGCCGCCCGCAGCGGGGCGACACGCCAGTCGTCGGGCGATCCGTCTGGCCCCAGGTAGGCCGCTATATAGGCGGTCATGCCCGCCCGGGTGAGCCCGTAGCCTTCGCCATGGGCCCGGTAGCTGGGCGTGTCGGTGCGCATTGAGGTGACCGGATAGACCAGCCATTGGAAGATCGGCGCGTGGGCCTGCCCGCGCAGGCTCAGGCAGGCCGCCGCGGCCAGGTTGCCGCCGGCGCTGTCACCTCCAAAAGCAATACGCGCTGCATCCAGGTGCAGGGCGTCGGCGTGGTCCACCACCCAGGCGTGAGCTGCCAGCGCGTCCTCCAGGGCAGTTGGAAAGCGCGATTCCGGTGAGAGACGGTAGTCCACCGAGATCACCGCGCAGCCGGCGGCATTGGCCAGCGCCCGGCAGATCACGTCGTGGGTGTCGATGTTGCCGACCATCCAGCCACCCCCATGCAGGTAGATCAGCACCGCCAGGCGATCTTCGGGCCGGGCCTGAGCCGGCCGGATCTCCCGCAGGACGATGGCCGCAGAGCCCCGCTGCAATGGGTGGTCGCGGCTGAGCGAGACGGCTTCGGCCGGCGGCTCGGTGAAGGACCGTCGGCCCTGATAGAGCGTCCGCAATTGCTCGGGACTGGGGGCGGGGCCGGCCTGCGCGTTATGCGCGGCCAGCAATTTCAGGGCCTCTGCGGCTTGCGGGTCGAGCATGGGCGATTGCCTTGGAATGGAGCGGGCGATGGGAATCGAACCCACGTCTTGAGCTTGGGAAGCTCAGGTCCTGCCATTGAACGACGCCCGCAGGATTAGGTTCCAGTTTAGCGCGTCTGCGCGCGGGCTTGGCGGGCCTTAGCGCAGCACATCGCCGATACAGAGGTACTTGATTTCCACATATTCGTCGATGCCGTGGTGGGAGCCCTCCCGGCCCAGCCCGGACTGTTTGACGCCGCCAAAGGGTACGTGCTCGGTGGCCAGGATACCGACATTGATCCCCACCATGCCATATTCCAGCGCCTCGCTGACCCGGAAGATGCGGCCGACGTCGCGGCTGTAGAAATAGCTGGCCAGGCCAAACTCGGTGTGGTTGGCCGCTTCGATCGCCTCCTGTTCGGTCTTGAATCTGAACAGCGGCGCAAACGGCCCGAAGGTCTCCTCGCGGGCGCAGAGCATGTCGGCGCTGGCATCGGCCACCACCGTCGGCTCGAAGAACTGACCGCTGCCCAGAGTCAGACGATGGCCCCCGGTCAGCACGCGCGCGCCTTTGGCCAGCGCATCCTGGACATGGCGCTCGACCTTGGCCAGCGCTGCCGGCTCGATCAGGGGGCCCTGGTTCACGCCGTCTTCAAATCCGTTGCCGACCTTGGCTGTCTTGACCTTGGCGGCAAACTTCTGAGCGAACTCTTCGTACACCGACTCCTGTACGTAGATGCGGTTGGAGCAGACGCAGGTCTGGCCGGCGTTGCGGTACTTGCTGGCAAAGGCACCTTCTACGGCGCTGTCAATGTCGGCATCGTCGAAGACGATGAAGGGTGCATTGCCGCCGAGCTCCAGCGACATCTTCTTGACCGTGGGCGCCGATTGGGCCATGAGGATGCGGCCCACCTCGGTGCTACCGGTAAAGCTGATGTGGCGCACCACATCGCTGGCGCAAAACACCTTGCCCACCTCGATGCTGCCGGGCCCGTCGCTGGTCACGATGTTGATCACACCCGGCGGAATGCCCGCCCGCAGGGCCAGCTCGGCTGCCGCCAAAGCGGTCAAGGGGGTGAGCTCGGCCGGTTTGATGACCACCGGGCAGCCGGCTGCCAGGGCAGGGGCCACCTTGCGGGTGATCATGGCCAGCGGGAAGTTCCAGGGCGTGATCGCGGCGCACACGCCTATCGGCTGGCGCAGCACCAGCAGGCGGCGGTTGTTGTCAAACTGGGGCAGGGTCTCGCCGTTGATGCGCTTGGCCTCCTCGGCAAACCATTCGACAAAGCTGGCGCCGTAAGCCACTTCCCCGCGCGATTCGGCCAGGGGCTTGCCGTTTTCGGCGGTCATCAGACGCGCCAGGTCTTCGGTGTGGGCGATCAGCAGGTCGAACCATTTGCGCATGAGGATGCTGCGTTCCTTGGCCGTCTTGCCGCGCCAGGCCGGCCACGCCGCGTTGGCGGCGGCAATCGCCTGCTCGGCCTCGGTCGGACCCAGGTTGGCCACATCGGCCAGTTTCAGACCGGTGGCCGGGTCATGCACATCGAAACGGGTGCGGCCCTTGACCCACAGGCCATTGATCAGCGCATCGGTCTTGAGCAGGCTGGGGTCCTTGAGCAGGGCCAGCGGGGAGGCTTTCATGTCCATGTTTTTCTCGGGGTGTTGGAGTTCAGGCGCAAGATTAGCGCAAACCCGCAGGGGGCGGCTCGGGCCAGAGGTACAAAGCCCTAGGGTGGCCCGCCCGGACCCTGGCGCCTCGGGGCGGCGCGCTTCCAAAGGCTGTCGCCTCCGGCCCGGGTTTCCCACGCTTCTGCGGGGCTGTGCCGTGGGGTGTGGCCCATGCGCCCCCGCGGTGATCGGCCCCGTTTTTCCAGCACGCGCGCCCCCGCGGCGATAATCTGCGGTTTGCCGCTTTCAAGCCAACCCAGCGGCCCCGTTTGCTCGCGTTTTCCAGAGAGATCGCCATGTCCCAGCCCCCGATGAGCGTCGCCGACATTCGCAAGTCCTTTCTCGACTTCTTCGCCGCCCGCGGTCACACCGTGGTGGCCTCCAGTCCCTTGGTGCCTGGCAATGACCCGACCCTGATGTTCACCAACTCGGGTATGGTGCAGTTCAAGGATGTGTTTTTGGGCAGTGACAAGCGCTCCTATGTTCGCGCAGCCTCGGTGCAGGCCTGCCTGCGCGCCGGCGGCAAGCACAACGATCTGGAGAACGTGGGCTACACCGCCCGGCACCACACCTTTTTCGAGATGCTGGGCAACTGGTCGTTTGGCGACTATTTCAAGCGTGAATCGCTTCAGTGGGCCTGGGAATTGCTGACCGAGGTCTACAGGCTGCCCAAAGAGCGGCTGCTGGCCACGGTCTACCAGGAAGATGACGAGGCCTATGACATCTGGACGAAAGAAATTGGCCTGCCCGCCGACCGCGTGATATGCATCGGCGACAACAAGGGCGGTCGCTACAAAAACGACAACTTCTGGATGATGGCCGACACCGGCCCCTGCGGCCCCTGCACGGAAATCCACATCGACCTCACCCCTGGCCCCATCGAGCTGGATGAAGCCCGCCAGCGTGCCGGTGCCAAGCTCGTCAATGGCAGCGACGCCAGCTGCATCGAGATCTGGAACAACGTCTTCATCCAATACAACGCGACCCCGGAAGGCACCTTCGAGCCGCTCCCCGCGAAGCACGTCGATACCGGCATGGGCTTCGAGCGCGTCTGCTCCATCATCCAGGGCACGAAAAACTTCACCGACTTCCAAAACGCGAAGATCAGCAACTACGACACCGACGTCTTCCGTCCCATCTTTGACGAGCTCACCCGTCTCAGCGGCAAAACCTACGCCAGCACGCTGCCCAAGGCCAACGAGCAGGGCCACG
>CAZATV010000169.1:0-3830 GCA_964488145.1 uncultured Polaromonas sp. | reverse complement strand
GCAGACGGCCGCTGGCCATGTCGTTGACCTTTTTGGCAAAGTCATTGGCGAACTCGTGGAAGATGTCCTTGGCCGGCCAGGTGCTCTGGAAGCGGAGGGTGGTGGTCTGCGCCTTGGCGATCATGGGGGCCGACAGGGCACCGGCTGCAACGGCCGCACCCTTGAGCAAGCCGCGACGGCCAGTGGTGGTTTGAGTCATGAGGCAATCTCCTGAAAATTAAATTGACACTAACAATTGTCCTGACCATCGCAGACGCTTCATGAGAGGGTAACTACGTACACGCGCGCACCCCGGAGAAACTTCCAAGTTGGTCAGATCCGCACACCCACGCCTGCGCCTGAGGTGAACGGCCTGCATGTTAGGTCTGGTGCAAAATCTCGGTGATGTCCGAGGTCAATTACCCCTGCCAGCGCGCTCAAAAGTCATCGGCTGCCGGCTCCGGGGCATATCCCAGACGTGGCTGCGGCACCCACCCACGGCATGCCCGAAGGTTTCAAGCATTGTGTCGAAGCTGCGGAACACCTCAGTCGTTGGGGCCGATGGCGCTTGAGCAGCCTACCGCAACGCCGTGATTGAGCCGCAGGCCCCCAATACACCCCTTCTGAGGCAGTCCCCACGACGAGCGCGACCATGACTTTCCTAGCTCTGGATGTAGGTAATACCCGACTGAAGTGGGCGGTTTATGAATCGCCCCGGCCGGGCGCGCGGCCGCTCGCTCAGGGCGCCGTCTTTCTTGAAAACATCGAGAAACTGGCTGAAGAGGAGTGGCTGTCCCTGACGCCTCCACAGCACATTCTGGGCTGCATCGTGGCGGGCGATCCGGTCAAGCGCCGCATCATGGACCAAATGGAACAATGGGAGGTCACCCCCAGTTGGGTGGTGGCCAGCGCTGAAGAGGCCGGGGTGATCAACGGTTACGACCATCCCGCGCGGCTGGGGTCGGACCGTTGGGTGGCGATGATCGGTGCGCGCCAAAGGCTGCTGGCGCGCGGTCAGGTGGCCCCCTGCGTGGTGGCCATGGTGGGCACGGCCGTAACGGTTGAGGCCCTCGACTCCAAGGGGCGTTTCCTGGGCGGTCTGATCCTGCCGGGCCACGGCATCATGCTGCGCGCCCTCGAGTCGGGCACCGCCGGTCTGCATGTCCCAACGGGTGAGGTGCGCGACTTCCCCACCAACACCAGCGACGCACTGACCAGCGGGGGCACCTTTGCCATTGCCGGCGCCATCGAGCGCATGGTGGAAAACGTGATCAAGCACTGTGGCCAGATGCCGGTGTGTGTCATGACCGGCGGGGCCGGCTGGAAAATGATGCCCAGCATGCAGCTGCCCTTCGAACTGGTCGACACACTCATCTTCGACGGGCTGCTGGAAATCGCCTCGCGGCGTCTGGTGGGCAGCTGACCCCCCGCGGATCGGCGCCCCTCAGGGCAGGCGCGGGCGCACGAGGGAGGCGGCCCGTTTGGCCCGCTCGCGCGCCACCTCGAAATCATCGTGCGCCGCCAAGGCCACACCCATGCGCCGGCGCACAAAACTCTCGGGCTTGCCAAAAAGGCGCAAATCGGTGCCGGGTACCCTGAGCGCCTCTTCGATGCCCTCAAACACCAGCCCGCGCCCCTCGAGCCCGCCGTAGATGACCGCACTGGCTCCCGGATTTCTCAGCTGGGTGTTGACCGGCAGACCCAAGATGGCACGGGCGTGCAACTCAAACTCGCTCTGCCACTGCGTGCACAAGGTGACCAGCCCCGTGTCATGAGGACGCGGACTGACCTCGCTGAACCAGACCTGATCGCCCTTGACGAACAACTCCACGCCGAACAAGCCCTGCCCCCCCAGATCGTCGGTGATAGCCCGCGCGATCTGCCGGCTTTTCTCGAGCGCTGCCGGTCGCATGGGATGCGGCTGCCAGCTCTCGACGTAGTCTCCGGCGACCTGCACATGGCCGATCGGATCACAAAATTGCGTTTCGATCTGCCCGCCGGCGCCCAGGGCCCGCACGGTCAGCTGGGTGATCTCGTAGTCAAAGTCAATGAAGCCCTCGACGATGACCCGGCCGCGACTGACCCGCCCGCCGGCCATAGCGTAATCCCAGGCCCCCTGCACATCGGCGGGTCCGTCCACACGACTCTGACCCTTGCCCGAGGAGCTCATCACCGGCTTGACGATGCAGGGGTAGCCGATGCGGCTGTCGATGGCTGTCTGCAACTGAGCCAGCGAATCGCAAAACGCATAGGGGCTGGTGGGCAGGCCCAGGGTCTCGGCGGCCAGGCGTCGTATGCCCTCGCGGTCCATGGTCAGCCGGGCGGCGCGGGCGGTCGGAATCACCCGTACCACGCCAGATGCCTCCAGCTGCTCGAGCTGGGTCGTGGCAATGGCCTCGATCTCGGGCACCACCAGGTCGGGCCGGTCCTGCTCGATCAGCGCCTTGAGCTGATCCGGATCGCTCATGGTGATGGTGCGGGCATGGTGGGCCACCTGATGCCCGGGCGCATGGTCATATCGGTCCACCGCCACAGTCTCCACACCCAGACGCTGCAGGGCGATCAACACCTCCTTGCCCAGCTCACCTGCACCCAGGAGCATGACTCGGGTGGCATGGGGGGACAGCGGGGTTCCGATGGTGGTCATGGTCTTGTGCCTGTGGGGAAACGGGTGCCGAGATTATCAAAGGCCGACCCGGCCAGCCCCGCACTGGCACGGGAGCACAATCGGGACTATGTCTGAAAGCCCCCTGTTTTCGGTTCAGCATCTGAGCAAGCGCTACGGCTCCCAAACGGTGGTCGACCAGCTGTCATTCGACATCGAGCCCGGCCAATGCCTGGGACTGATCGGGCCCAATGGAGCCGGCAAGACCACCACCGTCAGAATGTGCTTGGGCCTGATCACGCCGGACGACGGCCAAATCAGCTTCCAGCGCAAAGGCACAGCACTGCAGATGCCGAAGGACCACCTGGCCATCAAGGCCCGCATGGGCATCGTCAGCCAATTTGACAGCCTCGACCCCGATTTTTCCTGCGCTGAAAACCTGCTGGTCTTCGGTCGCTACTTCGGCCTGCGCGATGCAGACATCCAGCCTCGCATTCCCAGGCTGCTGGAGTTCTCGGCCCTGAGCAGCAAGGCAAAGGCTCGCATCAGTGAATTGTCCGGCGGCATGAAGCGCCGCCTGTCGCTGGCGCGCGCACTGGTCAATGACCCCGATCTGCTGCTGCTCGACGAGCCTACCACCGGCCTGGATCCACAGGCCCGACACCTGATGTGGGAACGTTTGCAGCAACTGGTACAGCAGGGCAAATCCATTTTGCTGACCACCCATTTCATGGATGAGGCCGAGCGTCTGTGCGACCGGCTGATCGTGCTCGATCATGGCCGCAAGATGTGTGAAGGCCGGCCGCGTGAGCTGATTGCCAGCGAGCTTGAGCCCGAAGTGGTCGAGGTCTATGGTGCCGGCGCCCTGGCGCTGCATGACTCGCCGCTAAGGGCCCTGGCCTCGCGCACCGAAATCAGCGGCGAAACCGTCTTCTTCTACACCCGCAATGCCCAGCCGCTGCTGCAAGCGCTGTCAGGCGACGCCCAGCTGCGCACGCTGCACCGGCCGGCGAATCTGGAGGACCTGTTCCTCAAGCTCACCGGCCGCCAGATCCGGGAGGACGCCTGATGGCAGAGCGCCGGCCACCCTCCATCTGGCGGGCCCCACGGCTGAGCCTGCGCTGGATACCGGTGTTCAGACGCAATCTGCTGGTCTGGCGCAAGCTTATGCTGCCCAGCTTGGTGGGAAATATCGCCGAACCCCTGATCACACTGGTGGCCTTCGGCTTCGGGCTTGGCGCGCTGG
>CAZATV010000168.1:0-3845 GCA_964488145.1 uncultured Polaromonas sp. | reverse complement strand
CCGAAGAAGGACTGCATCGGCAAGGCCATGGCGGCGCGTCCCGGCCTGGTGGGGCCTGAACGGCAGCAACTGGTAGGCCTGAAGATCGCGCTTGGCACGCCGCCCTGTTCGGGGGCGCATCTTTTCACCCAAGGTGACAAGGTCGGGCGCGAGGAAAGCCAAGGCTATATCACCTCTTTCGCCCATTCCGACCTGATGGGGGCCTGCCTTGCGCTGGCTTTCCTGAAAAATGGCCGCGCTCGGCATGGCGAAAAGATCCGCATCGTCGATCACCTGCGCGGGCTCGATCTTCTGGCCGAGGTCTGCGATCCGGTGTTCCACGACAAAGAGGGGGAGAAGCTGCGTGCCTGAACTCATCGCAAAACCCGCGCTGGGCCATGATGCGCTGACCCATGGCAGCTGCACCCTGAGCCCGGTCGATCTGGGGCCCATCACCTCGATTGCGCTGTTTCCGGGGCAGCAAAAGGCGGTCGACAAGGCCCTGAAATCCTTGGGCCTTGCCTTTCCCGCCCCGAACAGCCTGACGCAAAAGGACGGCGCGATGCTGGTCTGGACGGGCCGCGAACAGGCCTTCCTGATCGGTGTTGAAGCCCCCGACTTGGGGTCGGCTGCCGCGGTCACTGACCAGTCCGGCGGCTGGTCGGCGCTGCGGCTGACAGGTGCCAAGGCCCATGACGTGCTGATGCGCCATGTGCCCATGGACCTGCGTCTGACGGCCTTTCCGGTGGGGCGCGCAGTGCGCGCGCCCTTGGGCCACATGTCGGCGATCCTGCTGCGTGAAAGCGCGGAGGGCTTCCTTGTCCTTACCTTCCGCTCCATGGCGCGCACCGCATGGCACGAGCTGGAAATTGCTCTGCGCACTGTCGCCGCCCGCGGCTGATGCTTGGCCCGCAAGACATCGCCGAGTTGACCGACTGGCGCCGCCTGCTGCATCGCCACCCCGAGGTGAGCGGTCAAGAGGCGGAAACGGCGGCGCGGGTGGTGGCCGCTTTGCGGCCCTTGTCACCCGATGGGCTGATGACCGGCCTTGGCGGTCATGGTGTGGCGGCGGTGTTCGACAGTGGCCAACCCGGCCCCACGGTGATGTTTCGCGCCGAACTTGACGCCCTGCCGATTGTGGAACTGTCCGCCGCCGCTCACTGCTCGACCGTTCCCGGCAAGGGCCACCTTTGCGGCCATGACGGCCATATGGCGCTGCTTCTGGGCCTTGGCCGTCTGATCTCGCGCCAAAGACCGCGAAAGGGCAGGGTGGTCCTGATGTTC
The DNA here is from genome assembly GCA_964488145.1 of uncultured Polaromonas sp. Taxonomy (GTDB): domain Bacteria; phylum Pseudomonadota; class Gammaproteobacteria; order Burkholderiales; family Burkholderiaceae_C; genus Polaromonas. The sequence goes on along the minus strand of CAZATV010000168.1, from coordinate 2,582 downwards.
CAACCCGCCGAGGAGGACGGATCAGGCGCGGCCGCCGTGACCGCCGATCCGGCTTATGCCACGATCAGGCCCGATTGGGCCTTTGCCATTCACAACTTGCCGGGGCTGGCTTTTGGCACGGGCTTGCTGAAATCCGGCACCGTGAATTGTGCCTCCCAAGGTCTGAAGATCACCCTGCACGGCAAGACCGCCCACGCGAGCCAACCCGAGGCCGGAACCTCTCCCGCGCTCGCCTTGGCCAAGCTCATCGAAACCTTCACCCATCTCGCCCCGCCCGGCCCCCTGCGGCCCGGCTACCGGCTGGTCACGGTGACCCATGCAAGGCTCGGAGAGCCCGCCTTCGGCATCGCGCCGGGGCAGGCCGAGCTTTGGCTGACCTTGCGCACCGTTGCCGACGCCGACATGGCCGCGCTGAAGGGCGAGGCGATGGAGATTGCCGCCGCGCAGGGCCTGCCGGTCACCTTTGAAACCCATGACGACTTCGCGGCCTCGGTGAATGACCCCGAAGCCACCCTTTGCTTCGCCCGCGCCCTCGACACCTTGCAAATCCCCCATGACGAGAGCGACCTGCCGATGCGCGCCTCCGAGGATTTCGGCCGCTTCGGCCAGCCCGGCACCCGCTCGGCCATGCTGTTCTTGGGCGCAGGTCCCGGCCCGGCGCTGCACAACCCCGATTACGACTTCCCTGATGCGCTGATCGGGCCCGGTGTCGCGATCTTTCATCAGCTCGCCCGCGACCTTCTCGGCTAAAGCGTTTTGCGTTTTTGGTGAAGTGGTAAGCATCAGAATTCGAACGAAATTGGTTCGAATTCTGATCCAACGTAAACGCAAAACGCTCTAACGCGTCGTCGACTTCGTCGCCCCGTCACCTCACGACGAGAAGCCGCAGGCGCCCGAGGAGTTGCGGAATCAGCTCTCAAGGCCCCATATAGCCCTCATGTCCCTGCCACCCGGTTTCCTTGACGAACTGCGCACGCGCGTCTCGCTGTCCTCTGTGGTCGGCCGCAAGGTCACTTGGGACATGCGCAAGTCCAATCAGGGCAAGGGCGACATGTGGGCGCCTTGCCCGTTCCATCAGGAAAAATCCGCGTCTTTTCATGTGGATGACCGCAAGGGCTATTACTATTGCTTTGGCTGCCACGCCAAGGGCGATGCTCTGACCTTCATCAAGGAAACCGAAAACCGCGGCTTCATGGAGGCGGTGGAGGTGCTGGCGCGCGAGGCGGGCATGCCGATGCCTGAACGCGATCCGCGCGCAGCCCAGGTGGCCGATCGGCGCACGCAATTGATTGCGGTGCTGGAAGAGGCGGTCAAATGGTTCCGCCTGCAACTGAAAACCTCAGCCGCCGCCGACGCGCGGGGCTATCTGGCCAAGCGCGGGCTGTCTGAGGCCGCCCAAGACCGCTGGGACATTGGCTTTGCCCCCGATGGATGGCACGGGCTGCAACTTGCGATGAAGCAAAAGGGGATTTCCGACGATCTGCTCATCGCTTCCGGGCTTTGTGCCAAGTCCGACAAAGGGGGCGAACCCTATGACCGCTTCCGCAACCGCATCATCTTTCCGATCCGTGATGGCCGGGGTCGGGCGATCTCGCTCGGTGGGCGGGCGATGGACCCCAAGGACAACGCCAAATACCTAAACGGTCCGGAAACCGAGATCTTTGACAAGGGCCGCAACCTTTACAATCACGCCCCCGCGCGCGAGGCGGCGGGCAAGGGCAAGCCCCTGATTGTCGCCGAAGGCTACATGGACGTGATCGCGCTGTCCGAGGCGGGTTTCACCGCCGCCGTCGCGCCCCTTGGCACCGCCGTCACCGAAGACCAGTTGCGCCTAATGTGGCGTATCCATGATGAGCCGATTATCGCGCTGGATGGGGATGCCGCTGGCATCCGTGCTGCGCTGCGGGTGGTGGACCTTGCGCTGCCGTTGCTGGAGGCGGGAAAAGGGCTGCGCTTTGCCGTTCTGCCGGGTGGCCAAGACCCTGATGATCTTATCAAATCCCAAGGCCCGCAGGCCATGCAGGCGGTGATTGAAGGCGCACAACCCATGGTGCGGCTTTTGTGGCAGCGCGAAACGGAAGGCCGGGTGTTTGACAGCCCCGAACGCAAGGCCACGCTGGACAAGTCCTTGCGCGCCGCCCTTAAGCGCATCGCCGATCCTTCAATCCGCGCCCATTATGGCGAGGATATCAAGCGGCTTCGGATGGAACTGTTCGGTCAAGGCGGCGTCCGGGTTCCAGCCTTTCGTGGCGCGCGCTTTGTGCCCAAGGGCACGCCCTTGCCCGCCTCTGCCTCGGCGCGCCAATCGCTTTTGGCCCAAGGTCTTGCCGTCGAGGAGGTGCTCCGCGAGGCGGTGATTCTCGCCAGTCTCATTCTGCACCCCGCTCTGATTCACCGCTTTGAGAGCGCATTGGAACGGCTGGACCTGACGGGTGAAGATCACAACCACCTGCGCGCGCTTTTGCTGGCCCATGCCGATGAAAATGCGGGCAGCTTGTACGATATCCTGCGCGTTGAAGCGGGCGCGGCCCTTGACGCGCTGATGCGCCGTCCCCATGTGCAGATCGCGCCCCCGCTGCGCA
>CAZATV010000167.1:0-3859 GCA_964488145.1 uncultured Polaromonas sp. | reverse complement strand
TGCGGCCGAAGACATCCTGCACGACCTGGGCGCCATCAGCATGATGAGCAGCGACTCGCAGGCCATGGGGCGGGTCGGCGAAGTCATTTTGCGCACCTGGCAGACCGCCCACAAGATGAAGCAGCAGCGTGGCAAGCTGCCCGGTGACGGCGATCGGCACGACAACTTCCGCGTCAAGCGCTATGTGGCCAAGTACACCATCAACCCGGCGCTGGCCCACGGCATCTCGCACGAGGTCGGTTCGGTCGAAGTGGGTAAGTGGGCCGATCTGGTGATCTGGCGGCCGGGGTTCTTCGGCATCAAGCCCTCGATCATTCTCAAGGGTGGCTTTATCGCGCAAGCGGCCATGGGTGACCCCAATGCCTCGATTCCCACCCCGCAGCCCGTGCATTACCGGCCCATGTTCGGCAGCTTTGGCGGCGCCCTGGCCCGCGGCTCTCTCACTTTCGTCTCCAGAGCGGGCATGGCAGCGGGCATCCAGGAACGCTACGGCCTGGCCAAAACCCTGAGCGTGGCGCACAACATCCGTGCGGTGCGCAAGCAGCACATGGTGCACAACAGCTACCTGCCGGTGATGGAGATCGACGCGCAAACCTACGAGGTACGCGCCGACGGCCAGTTGCTCACCTGCGAGCCGGCGCGCAGCCTGCCCATGGCGCAGCGCTATTTCCTTTTCTGAGGCGCCCCGCCGCGCTGGTCTAATCACGCCATGCTTGAAGTCTCCAAACGCATTGCCGGCGGTGCCGGCCTGGCCCCAGTGCTGATCAAACGCGCCGTCACCGTCGAACTGGGCTGGGATGTCCGCCAGAAAAGTCGTTTCGATGCCACCGACTCCGCCGGCCGCAAGCTCGGTATTTTTCTGGCCCGGGGCACGGTGGTGCGCGGCGGCGACGTGCTGGTGGCCAGCGACGGATCGCTGATCCGCGTCATCGCCGCGCCGCAGGCGGTGCTGCGCATCACACCCTGCCCCGCACACGGCTCGCCGTTTGACCTGATCCGCGCGGCCTACCACCTGGGCAACCGGCACGTACAGATCGAACTGCAAGGCGATCACCTCAAGATAGAGCCCGACCATGTGCTGGCCGACATGCTGCGCGCCATGCACCTGATCGTCAAGCAGGCCGATGAGGCGTTTGAGCCCGAGGCAGGCGCCTACGCTGCGGGGGGTCATCACAGCCACGACCCCTCGCATGATCACCACCACAGCCATTCACACAGCCACGATCACTCGCACAGCCAGGCCCATGATCACGACCCTGCGCAGGGCCGCCCCTCTCCTTCACCGTCAACGGCCGGTCCGGCCGCGTCATGAATACACCTGCGCCTGCCCTCTCGGTCCTGCCCGCTGCCAGCCTGCTGCGACTGATCTGGCTGGCCTCGCCTGCCCTGCCGGTGGGCGGCTTCTCCTATTCGGAAGGTCTCGAATCGGCGGTCGAGTCTGGCCTTGTCAGCACAGAAGAAGAAGCCGATACCTGGCTGCTGGATCAGCTGCATCTGAACTTGGCCCGCAGCGATCTGCCGGTGCTCGCGCAAGCCCTGCCGGCCTGGCGACAAGGTCATCTGCAGCGCGTGCAAGCGCTCAACGACTGGATGCTGCAGACCCGGGAAACCCGCGAGTTGCGCCAGCAAAGCCTGCAGATGGGCCGCTCGCTGATCGAATGGCTGCGACACGACCCTGCCGCCGGGACCCTGCCCTTGCAGGCGTGCGCCGCGCTGCCGCCCACCTACCCCGTGGCCTATGCGCTGGCGGCGGCCGGCAGCGAAGCGGCGCCGCGTGATGTGCTGCTGGCCTTTGCCTTCGGCTGGGCCGAAGCCATGATGCAGGCGGCCATCAAAACCGTACCGCTGGGCCAGAGTGCAGGCCAACGCATCCTGGGGCACCTCTGCGCCGTCGTCCCAGATGTGGTCGAGCAAGCGCTGACCACCGACGACGACCAGCGGCAGGCCTTCAGCCCCATGTTGGCCATTTTGTCGAGCCAGCACGAAGTCCAGTATTCGCGTCTGTTCCGTTCATGATTCTTCCCTCGCAACTGCCATGACCCTGCACCACATCGCCCATCGCACCAAGAAACTTCCGCCCCTTCGGGTGGGCATAGGTGGGCCGGTCGGCTCGGGCAAGACCACCTTGCTTGAAATGCTGTGCAAATCCATGCGTCAGCGCTATGACCTGGTGGCCATCACCAACGACATCTACACCAAGGAAGACCAGCGCCTGCTGACCGTCAGCGGCGCGCTGCCAGCCGAGCGCATCATGGGGGTGGAAACCGGTGGTTGCCCGCACACGGCCATCCGCGAAGACGCCTCCATCAACCTGGAGGCCATTGACCGCATGCTGGAGCAGTTCCCCAATGCAGATGTGGTGTTTGTCGAGAGTGGGGGCGACAACCTGGCGGCCACCTTCAGCCCCGAGTTGAGCGACCTGACCCTCTATGTGATTGATGTGGCGGCCGGTGAAAAAATTCCCCGCAAGGGCGGGCCAGGCATCACCAAGAGCGATCTGTTCATCATCAACAAGACCGACCTCGCACCGCATGTGGGCGCCGATCTTTCGGTGATGGAGGCCGATACAGTGCGCATGCGCACCACACCCAAGGGCCTCAAGCCCTTTGTCATGACCAACCTCAAAACGCTCAGCGGCGTGGATCAGGTGGTGGCCTTCATTGAAGAGCGCGGTCTGCTGCAGGCCGCCTGAGGAGGCTCCAAGGCACCTGAGACCGCTTCGCGCGACCGACCCATGACTCGAGGGTCGCACTGATTCACTTACTGTCGCAGCGCTTTGTTTCAATGTTTCACGTGCACCAAGCCCAGTGAACCCGGCTACAGGCCTGAAGATCGGGCATGGACTTCCAGCCTCCGAACGTCCTGCTAACGCAGGGTCTTCTTCCCTCGCCGAGTGAAGCGATAACCGATGCCGATCGGGACGAGCTCGACCCGGTAGAGTCCACGCTGGTCATCCCGCTGGTGGCCCGCGCCCTGGGCGACCGGCTGTTTCCCAATATGGCGGTCAGCGATTGCGATGCAGCCACCGCACTGGCCGGGCTCGATCTGGACGCACAGGACTATCTTCAGGACCGACTCAGCGTGTATGGCGTGTTGGCGCGCACCCATATCCTGCGCGAGTTGGCGCAAGACTTCTTCAACCGCCATCCACGGGGCTGGGCGGTCAACCTCGGCTGTGGTTTGTCGTCGTACTTCCAGTGGCTGGACCGCGGCCGCAATCAATGGCTCGACGCCGATCTGCCCGCTGTGGTTGCGCTGCGCGAACGCCTGCTGCCCAGCCAGGGGCAGCGCCACCGCGACGCGGTGGTCGATCTGCGACAGCCCCACTGGTGGCAAGCACTCGGCCTACCCGAAGGCCCGTCTTCACCGCCCGTCTTGGTCATGCTGGAGGGCGTGCTGATGTACCTGGAGCCCGATCAGGTGCAAAACCTGATGCGCGAATTTGCGCAGCACGCTCCGGCGGGATCCGAGTTGATCTTCGACAGCCTCAGCTGGATGGCCGTGGGACAAGCATCGCTGCACCCCTCAGTCTCGCGAACGCGGGCGCAATTTTCATGGGGCGCACGTCGCAGGGTCGATTTCACCGCCGGCCAAACCCGCTTGCGCCTGCTGGGCGAGCACAGCATCCTCGACGGCTACGACGCCAGCTGGGCTTGCCTGTGCCCGGCATTTCGGGCGATGTGGGGTGTGCCCCTGTATGCGGTGATTCACGTTGGCCTGCGGGACACCTCGCCCACCCGCGCGGAGGTCGGACGCGAAGGCGGCTAAACTCCGTTTGGAAACCGTCCGGAGACTTGGGTGAGCGGTTTAAACCAGCAGTCTTGAAAACTGCCGAAGGGGTGACCCTTCCGTGAGTTCG
>CAZATV010000166.1:3480-3948 GCA_964488145.1 uncultured Polaromonas sp. | reverse complement strand
GCATGTCCGCGATTTGCTGACCCAAGGCGGCCTCGCCTCGGAGGAGGAGCTGAAAACGATCGACAAGGAGATCAAGGAGATCGTCAACGCCAGCGCCGAGTTTGCCAAGGAAAGCCCTGAGCCGGCCTTGAGCGAGCTTTGGACCGACATTTACGCCTGAGGGGGAGAGAGACCATGGCAACCGAAGTTTTGATGCCCGCGCTGTCGCCCACGATGGAAGAAGGCACGCTGGCCAAATGGCTGGTGAAGGAGGGGGACCGCGTCAAATCCGGCCAGATCCTTGCCGAGATTGAGACCGATAAGGCGACGATGGAGTTCGAAGCCGTCGATGAAGGCACGATTGTGGCCATTTCTGTTCCGGAAGGAACCGAAGGCGTGAAGGTCGGTGCCGTGATCGCAACGCTGGCCGGCGATGACGAGGATGCTGCGGCTCCGGCGCCCAAGGCTGCTGCTCCTGCAGCCAAGGCA
>CAZATV010000166.1:0-3470 GCA_964488145.1 uncultured Polaromonas sp. | reverse complement strand
TTGAGACCGATAAGGCGACGATGGAGTTTGAGGCGGTGGATGAAGGGATCATCGGCAAATTGCTGGTGGCCGAAGGCACCGCCAATGTGAAGGTAAACACGCCAATTGCGGTCATGGTGGAAGATGGGGAGAGCGTTGCGGCGGCCTCCTCGTCCGCCGCTGGCGGCGCATCGGTGGCCCCTGCCCCGGTGGCGGCGGCTCCGGTGGCCGCACCCGTGGCGGCTGTGGCGGCGGCTCCGGTGGCGGTGGTCCCAAAGGCCAGCCCCGATTGGGCACCCGGCACGCCGATGAAAACCATGACCGTGCGCGAAGCGCTGCGTGAGGCAATGGCCGAGGAGATGCGCGGCAACCCCAATGTGTTCCTTATGGGCGAAGAGGTGGGCGAGTATCAGGGCGCCTATAAGATCAGCCAAGGTCTGTTGGACGAGTTCGGCCCAAAGCGCGTGATTGACACGCCGATCACCGAGATTGGCTTTACCGGCATTGCGGTGGGTGCGGCTTGGGGTGGATTGAACCCGATTGTCGAGTTCATGACCTTCAACTTTGCCATGCAGGCGATTGACCACATCATCAACTCGGCCGCCAAGACGCTTTACATGTCGGGCGGGCAGATGCCCTGCCCCATCGTGTTCCGCGGTGCCAATGGCGCGGCGGCGCGGGTGGCGGCCCAACATTCTCAGGACTTTGCCGCCTGGTATGCGGCCATTCCGGGGCTGAAGGTGGTGATGCCCTATTCGGCCTCGGATGCGAAGGGGCTGTTGAAGCAGGCCATTCGCGACCCGAACCCGGTGGTGTTCCTTGAGAATGAGATTCTGTACGGCCAGTCGTTCGAAGTGCCGGACTTGCCCGATTTCACCATTCCCTTTGGCAAGGCGCGGGTTTGGCGTGAGGGGTCGGATGTGACGATCGTGTCCTTCGGCATTGGCATGCGTTACGCGCTGGAAGCCGCTGATATCCTTGCGAAAGACGGGATTTCGGCCGAGGTGATTGATTTGCGGACCTTGCGCCCGATTGACTATGACACGGTGCTGGCAAGCGTGCAGAAAACCAACCGTTGCGTGACCGTGGAGGAAGGTTTCCCGGTGGGTTCGATTGGCGACCACATGGCATCGACGATCATGCAGCGCGCGTTTGATTATCTGGACGCGCCGGTGGTGACCTGCACGGGCAAGGATGTGCCGATGCCCTATGCGGCGAACCTCGAAAAGCTCGCGCTGGTGACAACGGCCGAGGTGGTCGCTGCTGTCAAATCCGTTTGCTATCGCTGAGGTGCATCATGGCTATTGAAATTCTGATGCCCGCGCTGTCTCCGACCATGGAGGAGGGCACGCTGGCCAAATGGCTGGTGAAAGAGGGCGATGTGGTGAAATCGGGGCAGGTGATTGCCGAGATTGAAACCGACAAGGCCACGATGGAGTTCGAGGCGGTGGATGAGGGCCGGATCGGCCGGATTCTGGTGGCCGAGGGCACGGCGGGGGTCAAGGTGAACACCGCGATTGCCGTTTTGCTGGAGGATGGCGAGGCGGCGGGGGCGGCTGTGGCCAAACCTGCGGCGGCGGCCCCGGTGGCGGCGGCGGCGGCAGTTCCGGCTCCCGTGGCAGTAGCTGCCACCGCGCCCGTCGCATCGGGGGCGCGGGTGTTTGCATCGCCCCTGGCCCGGCGGATTGCCAAGGAAAAGGGTCTGGACCTGACACAGGTTGCAGGATCGGGCCCGCATGGGCGGATTGTGCGGGCGGATGTCGAGGGGGCAAGCCCGGTTCTAGCGGCTCCCGCAACGGCAGCTCCGGTTTCGGCCGTCGCGGCAGCGGCCGCGCCTGCCCCGGTCAAAGCTGCGATGCCCACGGGCATGTCGGCAGAAGCCGTGATGAAGATGTATGCTGACCGCGACTATGTCGAGGTGCCGCTGGATGGGATGCGTCGCACCGTGGCCGCCCGGCTGACCGAGGCCAAGCAGACCATCCCGCATTTCTATCTGCGCCGCGAGGTGCGGCTGGATGCGCTGATGGCCTTCCGCGAGCAGTTGAACAAGGGGCTGGAGGCGCGGGGCGTCAAGCTGTCGGTGAATGACTTCATCATCAAGGCCTCTGCGATTGCCTTGCAGGCGGTGCCGGCGGCGAACCGGGTCTGGGCCGGCGACCGGATGTTGCAGTTGAAGCCGTCGGATGTGGCGGTGGCGGTGGCGGTGGAGGGCGGGCTCTTCACCCCGGTCCTGCGCGATGCCGAGGCCAAGACGCTGTCGGCGCTCTCGGCCGAGATGAAGGATCTGGCGGCGCGGGCCAAGTCGAAAAAGCTGGCACCGCATGAATATCAGGGCGGGTCTTTTGCGATTTCCAATCTGGGCATGATGGGGATCGAGAATTTCGACGCCGTCATCAACCCGCCGCATGGATCCATTCTGGCCGTGGGGGCGGGGATCAAGAAGCCTGTCGTTCAGGCCGATGGCTCGATTGGCGTGGCGACGGTGATGTCGATGACACTGTCGGTGGATCACCGGGTGATCGACGGGGCCTTGGGGGCCGAGTTCCTCAAGGTGATCGTCGAGTGCTTGGAAAACCCGATCACGATGCTGGCCTGATCCCAGTCCAAAAGCAAAAAAGAGCGGGCGACGGGGCCCGCTCTTTTCATGTCAGATCAAGCCCTGACCCCTGCCCTTCATCTGTTCCCAAATATCCTCGGGGGGTCCGGGGGGCGAAGCGCCCCCGGGGGGTTCAGCAGTCGCAGTCCTTCAACCGCTGGTCCATGGTGACAGCGGGGGTGTCGCAGCCCGCCTCGCCCACGATGCGGGCGGGAACCCCGGCCACCGTCTTGCAGGGCGGCACGTCTTGCAGCACCACCGAACCGGCGGCGATGCGGGTGCAATAGCCGATCTCGATATTGCCCAAGACCTTGGCCCCGGCCCCGATCAACACGCCATTGCCGATTTTCGGGTGGCGGTCGCCGTCCTCTTTGCCGGTGCCGCCCAGCGTGACGGAATGCAGCATCGAGACATTGTCGCCCACCACCGCCGTTTCACCGATCACGATGGAATGGGCGTGGTCGATCATCAGCCCACGGCCGATGCGGGCGGCGGGGTGAATATCGACGCCAAACACTTCGGATACCCGCATCTGGACGAAATAAGCCATGTCCCGGCGGCCCTGCGCCCAGAGCCAATGACCAATGCGATAGGCCTGAACCGCCTGGAATCCCTTGAAGAACAGGATCGGCTGGATGTAGCGGTGGCAGGCCGGATCGCGGTCGAAGATCGCCATGATATCGGCCCGCGCCGCCTGGCCGATCTCGGGGTCGGCGGCATAGGCCTCATCGGCGATTTCGCGCAGGATCTGCTCGCTCATCTCGCCTGATGCCAGTTTCAGCGAGAACCGGTAGGCCAGTGCGCGTTCCATGGTGGGATGGTGCAAGAGGCTGGAATGGACCAGACCGCCCAAAAGCGGCTCGGCCTTGACCATCTCGGCGGCCTCGTCGCAGAC
>CAZATV010000165.1:3417-3951 GCA_964488145.1 uncultured Polaromonas sp. | reverse complement strand
AAGGGCTGATCCAGCCTGGTTCGTCGTGCCCTGCCGGCTCGATGAGCCGGGTTCAAAGGCCTGTCGCTATTGAACTTTAGAAGGGGCATCGCCATGAAACTCTCCGGAAATCTAGTCGGCCTGGTTGGCTGGCGCGGCATGGTCGGCTCGGTCCTGATGGACCGCATGCAGGCCGAGCGTGACTTCGACTTGATCGAGCCGGTCTTCTTCTCCACCTCCAATGCCGGTGGTCCTGCGCCGGTCATGGCCAAGAACGAGGCCACGCTCAAGGACGCTCATGACCTCGAGGCGCTCAAGCGCTGCGACATCATCATCACCTGCCAGGGCGGCGACTACACGACCGAGGTATTCCCCAAGCTGCGCGCCGCGGGCTGGAAAGGCCACTGGATAGATGCAGCCTCCACGCTGCGCATGAAAGACGATGCGGTCATCATCCTGGATCCCGTCAACAGTCCCGTGATCCAGGCGGCCCTGGCCAAGGGAGGCCTGAACTGGATCGGCGGGAACTGCACCGTCAGCTGCATGCTGATGGGC
>CAZATV010000165.1:0-3407 GCA_964488145.1 uncultured Polaromonas sp. | reverse complement strand
TTGTTACTGTGGTGACACCGTGTTGAGGGTTTGAAGCCCAACATGGTTACCCTGTTGTTCCCAGCATGGTCTGATTTCCAGTTGCTTTGGATACCTTGCTTTTTTTTCTTTATACTACAGTAGTGACTCTTCCTCTCTTTGTAGGAGGAGCTCATACTATTGAGCAGGACTGCTTCGGGTGGCGGCGCGCAGCACATGCGCGAGCTGCTGACCCAGTTCGGCGCCCTCAATGCCCAGGTGCGCGCCCTGCTGGACGATCCCAAGAGCGCCATCCTGGAAATTGACCGCCAGGTGATCGCCCGTCAGCGCAGTCTGAACGCCGAAGAAACCGCCCAATTCGGGGTGCCGCTGGGCGGCTCGCTGATTCCGTGGATTGACAAGGATCTGGGCAACGGCGTCTCGCGCGAGGAATGGAAGGGCATGGCCGAAACCAACAAGATTCTGGGCCAGGGCGAAGGCTTTGGCAGCCCGGCGGTGCCCGTGGACGGTTTTTGCGTTCGCGTCGGCGCGATGCGCTGCCACAGCCAGGCCCTGACCTTCAAGCTCAAGAAGAATGTGCCGGTGGCCGACATCGAGGCTCTGATCGCAGCCGACAACCCCTGGGTGCAGGTCGTGCCCAACACCCGGGAGGCCACTTTGCAGCATCTCACGCCGGTGGCTGTCACCGGCACCATGAACATCCCGGTGGGGCGGATCCGCAAGATGGCCATGGGACCGGAATACCTGGGCGCCTTCACCATCGGCGACCAGCTGCTCTGGGGCGCAGCAGAACCACTGCGCCGCATGCTGCGCATCCTGCTGCAAGCCTGAAACCGGGATCTGGCGGCGACGTGCTTTGGTGCTAAGGTCCAAACTCACCGATTGAACAGACACCGGCCATGCTTGACCTCCTCATCAGCGGCGCGCGCCTTGGCGTGACCCACAACGCGCTGATCTGTGCCCTGCTGCTAACCCATGGCATCGTATGGGCACAAGGCGATGCGACGGCTTCCGCTGCAGCCTCCACGCTACCCCCCTTGCCTGCCAACGCGAGCCCTGCTGCTGGCCCAGCGACCCCTGCGGCAACCAAACCTGCGTCCCTCCCCACGCCTGCGGTCGTGTGGGTGGTGCCGGCCGGTCAGAGCGCCGCCGACCTGGCCCTGGAGCGCGTGCCCGCTGGCGTAACCGTCGAGCAGTTCCTGGTGGCCTTGTATCGCCTCAATCCCGCGGCTTTTGCCGAGGGAAAGATCAGCCAACTGACAGCAGGGGCCCAGATTCAGCTGCCCAGCGCGGCGCAAGCGCGGACGCTAAGCCCGGAGCGAGCCCGAACCGAGTTGCAGGCCCTGCGCCTGGCGGCTGCCCAGGCGCCCGTTCCAACCGGCCAGACCGCCGATGGGCAAAGCGCCCCCGGTCCGAACGCCGATGTCGCCGACCCCTCTGCGGCCGCGCCACAGGCGGCAGCCTCCGAGGCCAGCCCAGCGGCATCGGCGCCGGCCGCCAGCGGATTGCCCATCGACCCCCTGCTGCTGATCAGCGGCGGCGCTGCCGTGCTGACCCTGCTGTTCCTGGCTTTCAGACCCTCGGAGCCTTCTGCCCAACGGCAGCGCACAGCCTCGGGTTCTGCTTCGGACCGCGTTCAATCGCCCGCGCAGGCCAGGCACGAGCCGGCCCCTTCGACGCCCCGACCGAAGTCCCTGGCCGATTTTGGTCCTCTGCCCTCGCTGGACCTCGACGATGCGCCGGTTCAAAAGCCGGCTGCGACAACACCTGTGGCACCCGCTGCTTTTGACTTGAGTCGCATCAGCCTGGACCTCGACCCCGGGGACAAGCGCTCATCATGAGAGCCGCCCGCCCATGAGAGTCGCGCTGGGCCTGAGCTACCAGGGCGGGGCCTATGCAGGCTGGCAGAGCCAGCCCTCGGGCAACACCGTGCAGGACCAGCTCGAACAGGCCCTCAGCCGCTTTGGTGACCAACCCATCCGCACCTTGTGCGCCGGGCGGACCGACGCTGGCGTGCACGCGCTGATGCAGGTGGTGCACTTCGACACCGAAGCCGAACGTCCTGAAAACGCCTGGGTGCGCGGTCCCAACAGCTTGTTGCCACCGGATATCGCCGTGCAATGGGCCCGCCATGTGAGCGAAGACTTTCACTGCCGCACCCATGCACTGGCCAGGCGTTACGCCTATGTGCTGCTCGAGTCGCCGGTGCGGCCCAGCCTGGAGGCCGGGCGAGTGGGCTGGGTGTTCCGCCCCCTGGATCAGGCGGCCATGGAGCGCGCGGCCAGCCATCTGATCGGCGAGCACGACTTCACCTCGTTCCGCGCAGCGCAATGCCAGTCGCACACCCCGGTCAAGACGCTGCGCGAAATTCGCATCAGCCGTCGCGGTCCCTACTGGCGGTTTGAATTTGAGGCCAATGCCTTCCTGCACCACATGGTGCGTAACCTGATGGGCTGCCTGGTGCAGGTGGGCCAGGGGCTGCGAGCGGCCGACGCGATGCCGCAAGTGCTGGCCGCACGCGACCGCGATGCCGCAGCCCCGACCTTCTCGCCCGACGGCCTGTACTTTCTGGGGCCGGTCTATGCCGCACATTGGGGCCTGCCCGACCGAACACCGACCTATGATTGGTTGCCATGAGCCCTTCCGCACGCACCCGCATCAAGGTTTGCGGCCTCACCCGTGAGGCCGACGTCGAGGCGGCCGTAGCCGCCGGAGTGGACGCGCTGGGCTTCGTGCTTTACCGACCCAGCGCCCGCTACATCAGCGCCGAGCGGGCGGCCGAACTGGCCCGCCGATTGCCGCCCTTCATCACGCCGGTGCTGCTGTTCGTCAATGCCCAGCCCGAGGAAGTGGCGCATGCCAGCCGGTTGCTGCCGCAAGCCCTGCTGCAATTTCATGGCGACGAGACACCGGAGCAGTGCACCGTCTTTGACAAGCCCTTCATTCGGGCGGCCCGCCTGCCCGCCGCCGATGTCCCCGAGCCGCCCGGGACAGGCTTCGATCTCTTAAACTACGCGGAACGTTTCAAGGCCGCCCAGGCCATCCTGCTCGATGCACATGTCGAGGGTTATGGGGGCGGCGGAAAGACTTTCAATTGGTCACTTCTTCCAACAAGCGTCAACGCTCACCTCGTCTTGTCTGGTGGATTGACGCCTGCAAATGTGACCGATGGCATTGTGCAAGTACGGCCGCGTTGCAAGACGCTGGCCGTTGACGTGAGTTCCGGCGTGGAGGTGTCCAAGGGCATCAAGAGCGCCGACAAGATCCACCAATTCGTCGCTGCGGTGCAGGCCGCCGACGCACAACTTGCCCGCCATCATGAACGCCTACCACCAACCTGACGCCAAGGGCCACTTTGGCATTTACGGCGGCAGGCGTTGAAGTCACCGTAGCCGCCGTGGGCTTGTTCGCCGTGGGTGAGGCGTTGT
>CAZATV010000164.1:0-4021 GCA_964488145.1 uncultured Polaromonas sp. | reverse complement strand
ATATCCTGGGCGCCACCAGCGGCGACACCGGCAGCGCGGCCGAATATGCGATGCGAGGCAAGCGGGGCGTTCGGGTGTTCATGACCAGTCCGCATGGCCGCATGAGCGCTTTTCAGCAGGCGCAGATGTTCAGCCTGCTCGATGAAAACATCCACAACATCGCCATTGAAGGCGTGTTTGACGACTGCCAGGATATTGTCAAGGCGGTCTCCGGCGATCTGGAGTTCAAGCGCCAGTACCGGATCGGCACAGTCAATTCCATCAACTGGGCCCGTTTGCTGGCCCAGGTGGTTTACTACTTTGCCGGCTATTTCCAGGCGACGACCTCAAACGCCCACAAGGTCAGTTTCACGGTGCCGAGCGGTAACTTCGGCAATGTCTGTGCCGGTCATGTGGCCCGCATGATGGGTCTGCCCATCGAGCGCCTGGTAGTGGCCACCAATGAAAACGATGTGCTTGATGAGTTTTTTCGCACCGGCCTCTACCGGGTGCGGGGCTCGGCCGATACCCATGAAACGTCCAGCCCTTCGATGGACATCTCCAAGGCCAGCAACTTCGAGCGCTTTGTGTTCGATCTGCTCGGCCGCGATGCGGTGCTGACCCATGCGCTGTTTGCCGACGCCCTCGGACGGCAAGGCTTTTTTGATTTGAGCGGCCATCCGGCGTTTGCCCAGGCAGCCATTCGGTACGGGTTTGTCAGCGGGAAGAGCACTCACGAAAACCGGCTTGCCACCATCCGGGACACCGATAGCCGCTTCGGCGTGGTGATTGACACCCACACCGCAGACGGCTTGAAGGTGGCCCGCGAACATCGGCAAGCGGATGTGCCCATGCTGGTGCTGGAAACTGCGCTGCCGATCAAGTTTGCAGCGACCATTGAAGAGGCTCTGGGCCGTCCGCCTCTGCGACCGCCCGGCTTTGAAGGCCTGGAAGACAAGCCGCGCCGCGTGAGCGTGATGCCGGCGGATGTCGGTCAGGTCAAGGCCTACATTGCAGCGCATGCCCAGCCAAGAGGGCTGGCCACTGCCTCTTGATCGTGCAGAGGCGGGCGGTGCTGTCCATGCCGGTTTTCTTCCGTGACTTCGGCCTCCGAGGTACCCTTAAGCCATGAGCGCCCCTGTCCCCCGTTCTGCCAGCCGGTCGCCGCTGCGCCCGCTCGATGAGGCCTTGCAGGACCTGCTGGCCCGCGCGGAGCCTGCGCTGCCTCTGGAGAGGGTCTCAACTTTCGCGGCTGACGGTCGGGTGCTGGCGCAAGATCTGGTTTCGCCGCTGGATGTGCCTGGTCATGACAACAGTTCCATGGACGGCTATGCAGTCCGCGCGGCGGACTTGCGTGAGCGTCAAGTGTTCCCGGTCTCGCAGCGCATTCCCGCAGGTAGTGCAGCGCAGCCCCTGCACGCGCAATCGGTGGCTCGCATCTTCACCGGAGCGCCCGTGCCGGAGGGGGCCGATGCCATCGTCATGCAGGAAGAGGTGGTCGTGCTTGATGAGGGTCGGGTTCAGATCCAGGCCACGCCCGCGGCCGGTCAGTGGATACGCCGGCGTGGCGAGGATGTGAGGCGGGGCGCAGTGGTGCTGCAGCGGGGGCAACGTCTGTCCCCGGCCGAGTTGGGGCTGGCAGCGAGCATCGGTTTTGACCGCTTGCCCGTGGCTCGGCGGGTTCGTGTGGCCCTGCTGTCCACCGGCGATGAACTGGTGATGCCTGGCGAGGTGGCACCTGAGGCCCTGCCTTCCGGGGCGATCTACAACTCCAACCGGTTCTTTTTGCGCGCCTTGCTGGCTCGGCTCGGCTGTGAGGTGAGCGATCTGGGCATCGTGCCCGACAACCGACAGGCAACGCTGCAGGCACTGGACCAGGCGGCGCAGGACCACGACCTGATTCTGACCAGCGGCGGCGTGTCGGTAGGCGAGGAAGACCATATCAAGCCGGCGGTGCAAGCCCTCGGTGAATTGCAGCTGTGGCAAATCGCCATTAAGCCGGGCAAGCCCTTTGCATATGGTCGTGTTCGCAACACGCAGGGGTTTGCGCATTTCGTGGGTCTGCCGGGCAACCCGGTGTCGAGCTTTGTCACGTTTTTGCTTTTGGTACGGCCGTTTCTGCTGCGACTTCAGGGGGCCAGTGGCGTGCAACCGGCCGCGATGATGCTGCCTGCACACTTTGACGGGCCCAAGCCCGAAAAGCGGCGCGAATTTCTGCGGGCGCGGCGTAACGCCCAGGGCGGCCTGGACCTGTTTGCCAACCAAAGCTCCGGTGTGCTCACTTCGGTGGTGTGGGCCGACGGACTGATCGATGTGGCTCCGGGCCAGCGCATCACGCGAGGCGATTTACTGCCCTTCATTCCTCTGACGGACTTTCTATGACCCAGGTACACATCAAGTACTTTGCCTCCTTGCGTGAGGCTTTGGGCCCAGGCCAGAGCCGGCAGACCCAGGCCCAGACCGTGGGTGAGTTGCGTGATGAATTGATCGCCCTCGATGCGGTGCATGCCCAGGCCCTGGACCGACAGCGGCCCGTGCGTGCTGCGCTCAATCAGGTGATGAGCGAAGAACACCAGCGCCTGAGCGAGGGCTGTGAAGTCGCGTTCTTTCCGCCGGTGACCGGGGGCTGAAGATGTCCGCCCGGGTCGCCATACAGACCGCAGATTTTGACCTGGGCGCTGAGGTGGCTGCGCTGCGCGCGCAGGATCGGCGGGTGGGGGCGGTGTGCAGTTTCATTGGTACCGTGCGCGACCGCCACACGCATCTCGATCGTGGCACCGCCGTGACCCACGGCGATGTGCAGTCCCTGGAGCTTGAGCACTACCCCGGCATGACTGAAAAAGCGATCGAGGCCATGATTGACGCCGCCCTGGGTCGCTTTGATATTTACGCCGCACGGGTGGTGCATCGGGTGGGCCTTTTATGGCCCACCGATCAGATTGTTCTGGTGGCGGTCAGTTCGGCTCACCGTGGCCAGAGTTTCCAGGCCTGCGAGTTTTTGATGGACTATCTCAAGACCCAGGCCCCCTTCTGGAAAAAGGAAGTCACACCCGAGGGCGCGCGCTGGGTCGATGCGCGAGTCAGTGACGATGCCGCGCTGGCGCGCTGGGGTTTACCGTCGGGTAATTTCGGGGCCTTGTCACCGGATGCCTCGCAGGGTGGAACGCGCTGAGAGCGGCGCTCCCACCAAGTCCGGATCCATCGCGCCCAGAGCGGTGCTCTCACCGCCCAGCCTTGGAATCTCTGCGTGGTTCCCTCGTCCTCGCGGCGATGGGACCACAAGCTGGGCATCCACGCCCCTGGGAATCACTGGCTCGTATGCCTGATTCCAAGATCTGCCCTAAGATTGGATGCTGAGTGAACTTACGATTTCTTCCATGACTGCCCAAACCGCCCGTCCCCACCTTCGCATTGCCACCGAGGAGGCTTTTGCGCCGCCGGAGATGATCCGCATCTACGAGAAGATTTTGGCCGGCAGCCCGGTCGATCCCGGTTTCAAGGGCTTGATGGGTTTCTACATGAGCAGCCCCAGCGAGAGGGCGCGTCACATCATGCGCTGCCTGCAGGATCTTGATCAGGTTCGGATCGCCCATATGGACGAGGCCGGGATTGATCATCAGGTGCTGGCCCTCACCGCGCCGGGCGTGCAGATCATGGACAAGGACACTGCCGTCTCTTTTGCACGAGTGGCCAATGATTTCCTGGCTGATGCAATCCGTCGTCATCCCAAGCGCTTTAGCGGCATGTTGGCGGTACCGGTGCAGGATCCGCAGGCAGCCGCCCGCGAGATCGATCGCGGCGTGAGTCAACTCGGTATCCGTGCGGTGGTGATCAACTCGCACACGCACGGTGAGTATCTGTCCGATCCCAAGTTCTGGGATATCTTTGCCGCAGCAGAGCAGCATGGCGTGCCGATTTACCTGCATCCCAATTCGTTGCCGCGCAACATGATCGAGCCTTTCCAGGAGTGCGGGCTGGATGGAGCGATCTACGGCTTTGGGGTCGAGACCGGTCTGCACGCGCTGCGCATCATCACTGCCGG
>CAZATV010000163.1:0-4093 GCA_964488145.1 uncultured Polaromonas sp. | reverse complement strand
TCACCGCCGGCGGCTGTACCGCCAGATTGATGTCGGCCACGCCCTCGCCCATGGTCGCGGCCAGCTCCCGATTGACGATACCCACCAGCGCCTGTCCGGGCGAAAGGGAACCGAGCACCTCCTGACCCAGGGCCTTGTCCTTAACGCGGGCAATGAAGTCCCGCACCACCGGCAGCGCCACATCGGCCTCGAGCAGCGCCATGCGCACTTCGCGCAGCATGTCCTGCACATTGGACTCGGTGATACGCGCCTGGCCGCGCAGTTGCTTGACGAGGCGGGAAAGCTTGTCGGTGAGGGCTGAGGCCATGGATCACGGGCGCTGTAAAACAACAGCGCCGGGAAGGAGGGTCCGCTATAAACTGTGGTCATGATACTAGCCCTGAGTCCGGCCTGGTCTTACATCATCGTCACAGCATCGGCCCTGGCCTACCTGCTGCTGGCGCTGTGGAGCACGCGCCTGGGCAAAAACTTCAGCCGACTCGTGTTCTTGCTGGCCTGGCTGCTACACGCCATCAGTCTGGCCGACGGACTGTTCGGTCAGCCGCCGCGCTTCGGTTTTGCACCGGCCCTGTCCATGACACTCTGGCTGGTGCTGGCAGTGATCGCTATCGAAAACGAGCTGCTGCCTGACCTGCGATCAGGATTCACGCTGGCCGGCCTGGGCACGGTGGCCGTGCTGCTACCAGAGCACTTCCCGGGGGTGAGCTACGAAGCAATCGCATCACCCTGGCTGCCTTTGCACTGGGCCCTGGGCATCGCCTCCTACGGACTTTTCGCGGCGGCAGTATTGCACGGCTGGCTGATGGCGCGGTCGGAAAAAAGGCTGCGCGAGATGTCGGAAATACAGTCAGGTATGCCCCTGCTGGCGCTGGAGCGGCTGACCTTTCGCTTTGTGGAGGCAGGCTTCATCCTGCTGACTGCCAGCCTGGTGGCCGGTTGGTATTTCGCGCAAACTCTTCACTCAGGCAGCCCCAGCGCGATGGTCAACCACAAGACGGTCTTCTCGGTGCTGGCCTGGTTCATCTTCGCCGGACTCTTGCTGGGCCGCAGGCTCAGAGGATGGCGAGGCCGGCAGGCGCTGCGGGTGCTTAACCTGGGGGCGGGACTGTTGCTGTTGGGCTACCTCGGTTCGCGCTTCGTCCTCGAAGTGGTACTCGGCAGGGGCTAGGCACCCATGAAGTACCTGCTGCTCGTTGCGTTGGCCGTGGTTCTGGTGTGGTGGTGGCGCGCACTCAGCCGAAAGACACACACCGGGGAAGGCGGACAAACGCAGACGCCCGTCAGGGCGGCGCCGCAGGACATCGTGGCCTGTCGACACTGCGGGCTGCACTTGCCGCGTGCTGAGGCGGTGAGCAGCGCCGCAGAGGTCTACTGCAGCGAAGCCCATCGCCGAGCTGCCGAGGAACGCGCAGACCGGCCATGAAAGATCGTGATCGGTCTGCCCTGCGCCCAGGGATATGGCTTGAAGGCTGGTATCGCCATGCCCATCGGCTGGATTCACCGAATTTTGGACCGCGCCCGGAGCAGGCCCGGATCGACCTGATCGTCATTCATGCCATCAGCCTGCCACCGGGCCAGTACGGCAACGGCTGCGTGCAGCAGTTCTTCACCAACCAGTTGGACTGGCAAGCCCACCCCTACTTCGAATCGATCCGGGACATGAAGGTATCGGCCCACTTTTTCATCGGGCGCGACGGTACGCTGTGGCAATTTGTCAGTTGTGCCCATCGTGCCTGGCATGCCGGCGCCTCCTCCTACCGGGGTCGGGACCATTGCAACGATGACTCCATCGGCATCGAGCTGGAGGGGCAGGATGACAAAGTCTTCGAGCCTGAGCAGTACGAAACCCTGGGCAGTCTGTGCAGCGCGCTCATGCAAAACTACCCGATCGAGCACTTGGCCGGCCATGAGCACATCGCCCCCGGACGAAAAACAGACCCCGGCCCGGGCTTTTCATGGAAGCGCCTGCAGAGGTCATTGGGCCTGCCCGATCAGCATTTTCCCGTAGGCAGTATCACGTAGAAACCCGTGCAAGGCTAGGTCGAAACCCCATCGCCCGCATCGTCACGCTGGCTAAAAAGCCTTGCGAAATGCGGCCTGGCACTACAAACCCAATGGCAAGCCCCGTGGCACAAGGTTTCATCCACAGGCGTTCACATTTACCAAGCCTTGCAAGCAGCTTAAAGGCCAAAAGAGCGAGGTCCCTCGGTTCTCAGCCGCCGCAAGCACAAGTCACAGTAGGCAAGGGTCCCCATGGCCGAAGACCTTCAATCCGCCAAAAACACTACAGGTAGTGCTTGAATTCGCCCTGGGCCCTAGGTATAGTGCTCCAGCGTTGACAATCTTGATCCTCCCGTGACACGCCTGAATCCGTACCGGACCGCCTCCGCCACCCCGGCGCAGGTCAATGGACGGGGAATTCAGTGTCCTCGTTGCAGAAGCGCTTTGTCACATTTGGTGGCCGCGCCAGGTGCAAGATCCGATTCGAAAGCAAAAACCGCCTGAACGCGCAGTCGGGCTTCACAAAAATTGAGAACCGTCAGAGGACACATGCAAACTGCCACCCACGCCACAGCCACCGGCCCGAGCGCACTCGCAATCCACACAACCCAAGCTTCGTTGCAGACCAGCCTGTACGCCCAATATCAAATCATCCGCCGCAACGGTGCGGTGGTGCCGTTTGAGCCCACCAAGATTGCAGTGGCCATGATGAAGGCCTTTCTGGCGGTTCACGGCACGCAGGGGGCGGCCTCGGCCAGCGTACGCGAGACAGTGGATCAGCTCACGCAGGCCGTGGTTCGCGCCCTGATGCGCTCACGCCCGGGCGGCGGCACCTTCCATATAGAAGACGTTCAAGACCAGGTGGAACTGGGTCTGATGCGCGGCGGTCACCATGAAATCGCCCGGGCCTATGTGCTCTACCGCGAAAAACGCACACAGGAGCGGGCCCGCCAGGGGACAAGCTCTGCAGTCGGCCAGCCCACCCTGTATGTGACCGACGGCCAGCAACGAGTAGCTTTGGACCTGGAAGGCTTGCATCGGCTGATCCAGGAGTCCTGCGAGGGGCTGGGCGCCGATGTGAAGGCCGAGCCGATCGTGGCCGAAACCAAACGCAATCTTTATGACGGCGTGCCGATCGATGAGGTCTACAAGGCGGCCATCATGGCAGCCCGCACCCTGATTGAAAAGGACCCGGATTACACCTACGTCACCTCCCGCCTGTTAATGCACACCATCCGCAGGGAGATTCTGGGCGAAGAGGTTAAGCAGCATGAGATGGCCAGCCGCTACCCTCAGTATTTCCCTCAGTTCATCGCCAAAGGCGTGAAGCATGAGTTGCTGGATGAGCGACTGCTGCAATTCGATCTGGAGCGACTTGGACAGGCGCTCAAGCCAGAGCGCGATCTGCAGTTCGACTACCTGGGGCTGCAAACCCTGTACGACCGCTATTTTCTGCACGTGCGCAAGAACCGCATTGAATTGCCGCAGGCCTTCTTCATGCGGGTGGCTATGGGCTTGGCCCTGGGTGAGATCGACCGGGAGGCGCGTGCCATCGAGTTCTATGAACTGCTCTCGTCCTTCGACTTCATGTCGAGCACACCCACCCTGTTCAACAGCGGCACCCTGCGCTCGCAGCTTTCGTCCTGCTATCTGACCACGGTTCCGGACGATCTGGACGGGATCTACGAATCGATCAAGGAAAACGCCCTGCTGTCCAAATTTGCTGGAGGTCTGGGCAATGATTGGACACGGGTGCGGGCCCTGGGCTCGCACATCAAGGGTACCAACGGCGAATCTCAGGGTGTGGTGCCCTTCCTCAAGGTGGTCAACGACACCGCAGTGGCAGTCAACCAGGGCGGCAAGCGCAAGGGCGCGGTCTGCACCTATCTAGAAACCTGGCATCTGGATATTGAAGAGTTCCTGGAACTGCGCAAAAACACCGGGGACGACCGCCGCCGCACCCATGACATGAACACGGCCAACTGGATTCCAGACCTGTTCATGCGGCGGGTGATGGAAAAGGTTAATGAGACGGCGTCCACCGAGACCTACACTCTTTCCCTACACGACCTGTACGGCGAAGCCTTCGAAA
>CAZATV010000162.1:0-4144 GCA_964488145.1 uncultured Polaromonas sp. | reverse complement strand
CGGCCACCCCGATTCCCCGCACCCTGGCCATGAGTTACTACGCCGATCTGGATGTTTCGACCATCGACGAGTTGCCGCCCGGTCGCAGCCCCATCGTGACCAAGGTGGTCCACGAGCGTCGCCGCGAAGAGATTGTTTCGCGCATTGCGCAACAGTTGGCCCAGGGCCGCCAGGTCTATTGGGTCTGCCCCATGATCGAAGAGAGCGAGGCGCTGGACTTGCGCAACGCCACCGCCACCCATGCCGAGCTGCAGGCGGCCTTGCCCGGCCATGCGGTGGCGCTGCTGCATTCCCGCATGCCGGCGGCTGACAAAAAGGCGGTGATGGCGGCCTTTGTCGGCGGCCAGACTGCGGTCCTGGTCAGTACCACCGTGATCGAGGTGGGGGTGGACGTACCCAATGCCTCGCTGATGGTCATTGAGCATGCCGAGCGTTTTGGCTTGTCGCAGCTGCATCAGCTGCGCGGGCGGGTCGGTCGTGGTGCGGCGGCCTCAGCCTGTGTGCTGCTCTACAGCACCGGCGATCAGTCTCGGTTGAGCCAGGCAGCGCGCGCGCGCTTGCAGGCGATGGCCCAGACGCAGGATGGTTTTGAGATTGCCCGCCGAGATCTGGACATACGCGGCCCGGGCGAATTTCTGGGCGCGCGTCAGTCGGGTGCACCGCTGCTGCGTTTTGCAGACCTGAGCACGGACGGGCAGTGGCTCGAGTGGGCGCGGCAACTCGCCCCCCGAATGCTGGAGCACCATCCCCGCTTGGCCGAGCAGCATGTGCGGCGCTGGCTGGGTGGTCGGGCCGAGTTCGTCAAGGCCTGAGACACCGCGGGCATGAGGGACAATTTGCGGCCATGACCCTGACCGAATTGAAGTACATCGTGGCAGTTGCGCGGGAGCGGCACTTTGGCAGGGCGGCCGAGGCCTGCCATGTCTCGCAGCCCACGCTGAGCCTGGCCATCAAGAAGCTGGAGGAAGAGCTTGAGGTCAAGCTGTTCGAGCGCAATGCCAGTGAGGTGTCGGTCACGCCCCTGGGCGAAGAGATCATCCGGCAGGCGCAGGGCGTGCTGGAGCAGGCTGAGGGCATCCGCGAGATCGCCAAGCGAGGCAAGGACCCCCTGGCCGGCGCGCTGCGCCTGGGCGTGATCTACACCATAGGCCCTTATCTGCTGCCCGATCTGGTGCGGCAGGCCATCTCGCGCCATCGCCAGATGCCCCTGATCTTGCAGGAGAACTTCACCGTCAAGCTGCTCGAGCAACTGCGCACCGGCGACATAGACGCGGCCATTTTGGCCGAGCCTTTTCCCGACACCAATTTGGCCATCGCGCCGCTCTACGATGAGCCGTTTGTAGCGGCTGTACCCAGCAGCCATGCCTGGGCGCGGCGCATCAGCATTCGTGCCGAGGAACTCAAACACGAAACCATGCTGCTGCTGGGCAACGGGCATTGCTTTCGAGACCATGTGCTGGAGGTCTGCCCGGAATTCGCCCGTTTTTCCAGCGCGGCCGAGGGCATTCGCAAAAGCTTCGAGGGCTCCTCCCTGGAAACCATCAAACATATGGTGGCCGCCGGCATGGGTATCACTCTGCTGCCCCGCCTGAGTGTGCCCGCTGGCGGTCTGCAGGACAAGAACGCCGCCCCGCGGGCGCGGGCTGGCTCGAAGTCGGCGGCCTTTGTGCGCTACCTGCCCTTCGAGGGGCATGTGCCCAGCCGGCGTGTGGTGCTGGCTTGGCGGCGCAGCTTCACCCGCTATGAGGCCATCGCCGCTCTGCGCAATTCCATCTATGCCTGCGAGCTGCCCGGCGTGACCCGCTTGTCCTGAGCGTTGTTGCTGATTCTGAGCCGATGTCTGACATCACTTCTCTTGACGAACCACCCGCCCGCTGGCGGCTGTACCTGGATCTGATCCGTTGGAACCGGCCGGCCGGTTGGCTGCTGCTCCTGTGGCCCACGCTGTCGGCCTTGTGGCTGGCCGCCGGCGGTTTTCCGGGCTGGCATCTGCTGCTGGTCTTTGTGCTGGGCACGGTCTTGATGCGCAGCGCCGGTTGCTGCGTCAATGATGTGGCCGACCGCAACTTTGACCGGCATGTCAAGAGAACGGCGCAGCGTCCGGTGACCCGGGGCGCCTTGACGGTGGGGCAGGCCTTGAGGCTGGGCGCGGTGTTGGCCTTGGCCGCCTTCGCCTTGGTGCTGACCACCCACCCGGCGGCGGTGGCCTGGTCTTTCGCGGCACTGGCCATTGCGCTGATGTATCCCTATGCCAAGCGGTGGTTGTCCATGCCGCAGGCGGTGCTGGGGGTGGCTTTCAGCTTTGGCATTCCGATGGCCTATGCGGCGGTGCGCGCAGAGGTGCCGCTGCAAGCCTGGGGGCTGATGCTGGGCAATCTGTTCTGGGTGCTGGCTTACGACACCGAGTACGCCATGGTCGATCGCGATGACGATCTTCGCATCGGCATGAAGACCTC
Source organism: uncultured Polaromonas sp. (assembly GCA_964488145.1). Taxonomy (GTDB): domain Bacteria; phylum Pseudomonadota; class Gammaproteobacteria; order Burkholderiales; family Burkholderiaceae_C; genus Polaromonas. The sequence goes on along the minus strand of CAZATV010000162.1, from coordinate 1,688 downwards.
GGCCATTACCCTGGCCCGCTTCGATGTGATGGCTGTGGCCTTTTTCTACACCGCCTATCTGTTGTCCTGGGCATGGTTGCTGGATATTGCGCAGCGTCCTTTCTGGATGGGGCTGGCGCTGGCCTTGGCGGCGGCGCAGGCGGCCTGGCATTTGTGGCTGATCCGCACCCGGGAGCGAGACCGCTGTTTTCTGGCCTTTCGCCTCAACCATTGGCTGGGCCTGACGGTCTTTATTGGGGTTGCGCTGTCAGTTTGAGGGGTCGGCGCAGCCCGCACCCGGGGGGCTCTGTGATGCGCGTGCTTTAAGCCCCGCGACCGAACTGCTCGCCAAGCTCCCGTGCCCTTTCCTGCGCAGCCACCATGGCGGCCATGAAGTGCGGTTTAAGCCCAGCCGCTTCCATGGCACTTAGTGCTGCGAAGGTGGTGCCGCCCTTGGAGGTCACTCGCGCGCGCAGCTGCTGGGGTGACTCTTCAGAGCTTTGGGCCAGGGCCGCGGCACCCCCAAAGGTGGCCATAGCCAATTGCCGCGCCTGTTGCGCATCCAGACCCATGCCGATGCCCGCCTCGATCATGGCCTCGAGAAAGTAGAAGACATAGGCCGGCCCTGACCCTGAAAGGGCGGTAACTGCGTTGAGCAGGTCTTCGCGCTCAAGCCAGACCAGTTCGCCGCTGGGGCCCATGACCCCTTCGATACGACCCTTTTCATCGGTGCTGACGGCCGGCCTGGCGTATAGCCCGCTGATACCACGTCCAATCAAGGCCGGGGTGTTGGGCATGGCCCGCACGATGCGCTGGCTCCCCAGCCAGGCGGCCATGCTGTCGGTGCTGATGCCGGCGGCCACGCTCAGGTGCAGGGCTCGTGAGGTGTGCGGCGCGGTCTGGGCGGCCGCCTCGGCAAAAATCTGAGGCTTGATTGCCCACACCACCAGCCCGGCACGCCCGAGGCCTGGGTGGGCCTGTTCGCAGGTTCGGACCCCCCACTCGCTTTGCAGGCGCAGTCGCTGTTCGACCAGCGGTTCGACCACCTCAATGAGGCTGCGATCCATGCCCTGGCGCCGCAGCCCGCCGATCAGGGCGCTGGCCATATTGCCCCCCCCAATGAAGGCGATGGCCTGGGCGTCGGTGGCATGGGTCGTCATGGCAGGATGGGCGGTGGAAGGAGCCCGAGGTTAGCAGACCGGTGGGGCCATGGTGCGGCAACCCGTCGCGTCTGCCGGGGCTTGGTTCGGACAGGCTGGGCTCGATATGCACTATTTTGGTGCAGGCCGGGTCGGTGCTTGCGGTGCGGATTTCGTCACGGCTCCGGGGCTGCTTTGAATCTTTTTCGGCGTGTCCGGATGATGGTTTGACCCGGGCGTCCGAATCGGTTATAGTGGAGGGCTTCGCGTTTGTTCCGCATGGCTTTTTGAAGCCGTGAAAGGGATGCCGCGTAGGTTATCGCCCCAAGCGGCGGCACCTCAAACGGTTTGCGGTGCTGGCGACGGGCCCAAGACTGACTGGCCAGGCTGGGTGGGCTGCGTAAGCCTCCTTGCGGCCGGGACAAGTTGGGAATATACAAATGATTCAAACGCAATCGAGACTCGATGTTGCTGACAACACGGGTGCCAAGTCTGTCATGTGCATCAAGGTGCTCGGCGGATCCAAGCGCCGTTACGCCAGTGTGGGCGACGTGATCAAGGTCAGCATCA
>CAZATV010000161.1:0-4174 GCA_964488145.1 uncultured Polaromonas sp. | reverse complement strand
GTGACGCACAGCATGGTCATGCCGTCGCGGGCCAGCCCCTCCATCACCGCCAGCACCTCCTGGATCATTTCCGGGTCCAGCGCGGAAGTCGGCTCGTCGAACAGCATGATGCGCGGCCGCATGCACAGCGACCGGGCAATGGCCACGCGCTGCTGCTGACCCCCCGAAAGTTGCCCGGGAAACTTGTGCGCCTGCTCGGCAATACCCACACGCTCGAGATACTGCAGGGCCAACTGCTCGGCCTCCTGTCGCTCCAGGCCGCGCACCCGCATCGGCGCGAGCGTCAGATTGTCGAGCACGCTGATGTGCGGGAAAAGATTGAACTGCTGAAACACCATGCCAATTTCGCCGGCCGCGTGGGCGCCAGCCGGCGAACGGTCGTGCAGTTCAACCCCGTCGACCCAAATATGTCCCTCATCGTGGGTCTCGAGCTGGCTGATGCAGCGGATCAGCGTGGATTTACCGGAGCCGGAGGGACCGCAGATCACAATCTTCTCGCCGCTGGCCACCGAAAGGTCCACACGATCGAGGGCTTTGAAAGAACCAAAGGATTTACCGACCGCCTGCATGCGGATCAGGGGGCTGGACCCTGCGGCCGAATCGCTCATGGAAAACACCCTCACCGTAAGAATAGCCGGCCATTATCATTGAAGGCCATGCGTCTTGCTCATACCACCTGGCCACGCGTGGCCCACTACCTGGACAGTTGCAGGGGCATCATCATCCCGGTGGGCTCGACGGAACAGCACGGAACGATGGGCCCGATCGGAACCGATGCCCTGGTCGCTCAAGCCATCGCGATCAAAGCTGCCCAAAACCAGGGCTGGCTGGTGGCCCCGACGGTGGGGATCGGGCCGGCCCAGTTCAATTTGGGTTTTCCGGGCACGATCTCTCTGCGAGCCTCCACCCTGATGGCCGTTGTCGGCGATGTCCTTGACAGCCTGCAGGTTCAGGGTTTCCAACGGTTTTATTTCCTCAATGGACATGGCGCCAATATTGCCACCGTACAGGCAGCCTGCCAGGACTTCTACGCGGGATGGAGCCTGGGCCGGCGCAGTGGCGAGGCACCGCAGTGCCGGTTGCGCTCATGGTGGGACTATCCCCGTGCCAACCAGCTGCGGCAGCAACTCTACGGCGAATGGGAAGGTATGCACGCCACGCCCAGTGAGCTGGCCATCGCAATGGCGGTTCTTGGGCCGGACTATCCGGGCGACGACCAGGGCCGTGCTGACGCGCCACCCGCACGCCTGCCCGAAGGCTATGCCCGCCTGCACGCCGGGGACAACCATCGAGATGCGCAGCATCACCGGCAGCAGTTTGCCGATGGTCGTGTGGGCTCTCATTCGGCGCTGGCCCGCCCTGAACATGGGCACCAATTGCTCGAGGCCGCCGCAGCCGATGCGCAGCAAGATATCGCCGAGTTTTTCGCGTCATGATCCTCTACGGCTTGCCAGTCTCCACTTACACCGCCAAGGTCAGGCTGGCCCTGCGCTGGCGCTGCATCGCCTTCGAGGAACGCGAGCCGCCCGGCGGCTACCGTTCCGATGACTGGCGCCGCATCGTGCCCATGGGCACCATCCCGGCACTCGATGACGACGGGTTTGTGCTGGCTGAGTCCGAGGCCATCCTCGAGTACCTTGAGGAGCGCATCGCCGCCCGACCGTTGTTGCCCCGAGGCATTGAAGAGCGCGCCCGGGTGCGTCTGCTTGCCCGCCTGCATGACCTGCACGTGGAGCCGAAAGTTCGAGCGCTCTTCCCTCTCCTGCGTCAGCCCCAGGCGCGCGGGCAACTGCCGCAACTCAAAGCCGCCCTGGAAGACAAACTCGTACGACTGTCTGAGGTGGTCCGGCCCAGCCCCTATATGGCGGGCGGAGCACCGACGCTGGCCGACTGCGGTTTTGCAGTCACCCTGCCGCTGGCCGAGCAGCTACTTCAGGCCCTCCAATCGCCCTTGCGCCTGCCCGATGCCCTGTTGCCCTGGCAGCAGGCCCTGGCCGCAGATCCGGTCGCACAGGCAGCCTTGTCCCCCTGGCGAGAGGCCACGCAAGCCTGGCTGCGCGCCGCCGCAATCCACGCCTGAAAACCCATGAAAGAGAATCTGAGCCCGCTCCTGCAGTCTGACTGGCGCTACGTCGAGAAAAACAGTCTGGAGGAGTTCAGTCGCAAGGACTGGCAAATGCTGCTGAGTCAGCGTGACACCTACTACCGCGAGCAGCAGGCGCGGCAGGTGCTACGCCTGCTGGCCGACTCAGAGCATGATCCCACCTTCGGTTACCGCATCAACAACTACAGGCACTGCCTGCAATCGGCCACCTTGGCCCTGCGCGACGGTCTGGACGAAGAGGACGTGGTGGTGAGCCTGCTGCACGATGTGGGCTTCATCACCTGTCCCGAAAGCCATGGTGAGTTTGCCGCCGCGCTATTGGGTTGCTACGTCTCCGAGCGCAATCACTGGATGCTGCAGCGTCATGCCCTTTTTCAGGATGTGCATTCGCCACACCATCCGATCAGCGACCCCCAGGCGCGTGAACGTTGGCGCGGGCATCCGCACTTTCAATGGGCTGCAACCTTCGTTGAACGCTACGACCAAGCCGCCATCGACCCGCACTATGACTGCGCCCCGCTATCGGTGTTCGAGCCCCTGGTGATGCGCGTCTTCTCGCGACCCCCGCGCATCCTGCCCCTGCCCTGATTGATTGCCCTGAGGAAAACCGAATATGTCTGCCTGGATCAAGATGATTGCCCTGGAAGATGCGCAAGGCGCACTGGCCAGCGCCTACGAAAAAGTCAAAACGCCGCACGGCACCGTCGATAACGTGATGAAGGCGCATAGCCTGCGTCCGCACACCATGGAGGGGCATGTATCGCTCTACCGTAGCGTGCTGCACAACCCTGACAACACCTTGCCCTTCTGGTTTTTGGAAGTGGTGGCCTCCTATGTCAGCATGCTCAATCGCTGCGACTACAGCCTGACCCATCACTTTGCCAATGCCAGGCGTCTGATGGGCGATCCGGCACGCGCCGAGGCGGTTCGCCTGGCCCTGCTGGACCGCGCGCCCGAGCGTGTGTTCGAAGGCCGCGAATTGGCCCTGCTGCGCTATGCGGGCAAGCTCACCACCGAGGTTGCCCACATGGTCAAGGCCGATATCGACGCGCTGCATCAGGCGGGCTGCGACGATGGGCAGATCCTCGAGGTCAACCAGGTCTGCGCCTACTTCAACTACTCCAACCGACTGCTCAATGGACTGGGCGTCACCACCGAGGGTGATGTGATCGGGTACTACAAGGACTAGGGCCAGGCGCCAGCCCGATCACGACGGGGGCGGGGATGGAGCTTCAAAGGCAGGGCCATCCGTCCCTAATGCAAGGCTCGATAAATTTGCTCGGCCAAGGCCCGTGAAATCCCATCGACCGTGGCCAGATCTTCTGCGCTGGCAGCGCTCACGCCGGCCAGGCCACCAAAACGGCGCAACAGGCTGGCGCGCTTGCGCGGACCAATGCCCGGAATGTCCTCCAGCCGGCTGGTCACCCTGACCTTGTCGCGGCGGGCGCGCATGCCGGTAATCGCGTAGCGGTGTGCCTCATCGCGAATTTGTGCCACCAACATCAGAGCGGCCGAATCGCTGCCCAGATAGACCTTCTCGCGACCATCGGCAAATACCAGTTCCTCCAGGCCTACCTTACGCCCCTCGCCCTTTTCGACGCCGACGATCAGGCCGATGTCCAGACCGAGTTCCTCAAACACCTCTCGCGCTACCGTCACCTGGCCTTTACCACCATCGATCAATACCAAATCGGGCAGACGCTGACGCTCATCGACCGTCTCGCCTTCGCGCAGAGCTTGAGCCACCGGGCGATAGCGCCTGAGCAGGGCCTGCCGCATGGCCGCGTAGTCATCGCCGGGCACCACTCCCTCAATGCCAAACCGTTTGTACTGTCCGGCCTGCATGCGGTGCTGGGCAAACACCACGCACGAGGCCTGGGTGGCCTCACCTCCCGTATGGGACACATCAAAGCATTCGATCCGCAGGGCTTGCAGATCATCCTGCGGCAGGTCCAGGGCCTGCGCCAGGGCGCGGGTTCTGGCCTGTTGTGAGCCCTCCTCGGCCAGCAAGCGGGCCAGCTGCAGATCGGCGTTTTTGCAGGCCATCTCCAACCAAATGCGGCGCTGCTC
>CAZATV010000160.1:0-4248 GCA_964488145.1 uncultured Polaromonas sp. | reverse complement strand
GGCGGATATGGCGGGGGCGGTCGCGGCGGCCGGTCCAGTAATGGGCGCGGCGGTTACGGCTGAGACAAGCGATCGCCGCGAGGGCGCGGCTCCCACCACAACCGAGGACCGCGAGGGCGCGGCTCCCACCAAAACCGAGGACCGCAAGGGCGCGGCTCCCACCACAACCGAGGAGCGCGAGCGCGCGGCTCCCACCAAAACCGAGTACCGCAAGGGCGCGGCTCCCACGAAAACAGATGGCCACGGGGGAGCGGCTCCCATGAAGACCGATCGCCACAAAGGCGCGTTTTCCACAGAGTCCGGCTGCGGGCATGGGGGCGTGGGAGCGCCGCCCGCGGCGCGATACCCCACCGCCACACAGAAGCAGAAGCGGCAGACAAGAAAGAGCGGCCGCTCACCGCTCTTTTTTCATTCGCCCAAATACGCCGCTCTGACCCGCGGGTCGACCAGCAGTTCGCTGGCCGGCCCGTTCATGGTGATCAGGCCCGACTCCATAACGTAGGCCCGATCGGCAATCTTCAAGGCACGGCTGGCGTTTTGCTCGACCAGCAAGACGGTGACTCCCTGAGCGTACACATCGCGTACCACCTCAAAGATCTTGTCGACCATGATCGGCGACAGACCCATGGATGGCTCGTCGAGCAACAAGACCTTGGGACGGCTCATGAGCGCACGCCCCATGGCCAGCATCTGCTGCTCGCCGCCCGACATGGTGCCGGCGAGCTGATCGCGCCGCTCCTTGAGCCTGGGGAACAGGGCGAAGACCTTGCCCAGGTCCTCATCAATGGCGGCCTTGTCCGTCCGTATGTAGGCGCCCATCAACAGGTTTTCGGTGATGGTCATCCGGGTGAAAACACCGCGCCCCTCTGGGACCATGGCCAAGCCGTCGTGCACCAAATCCCAGGCGCCCTTGCCGCGAATGCTCTGACCCAAGTATTCAATGTCGCCCTCGACCAAGGGCAGCGAGCCCGTGATCGCTTTCATGGTGGAGGTCTTGCCAGCGCCATTGGAACCGATCAGGGTGACCAGTTCCCCGGCGTGCACTTCAAGGTCCACCCCCTTGACGGCTTCAATGCCGCCGTAAGCCACTTTAAGGCCTCTGACTTTTAGCAATGTCTGCGCCATCTCAGTGGCCTCCCGTGCCCAGATAGGCTTCAATCACTTTGGGGTCTCGCTGCACATCGGCCGGTACGCCTTGGGCAATCTGCTTGCCGTAGTCGAGCACGGTGACACGATCGCACAAGCCCATGACCAACTTGACATCGTGTTCGATCAGCAGCACCGTGCGCTGATCGCGACGGATCCGGTCAATCAGTTCACGCAACTGCACCTTCTCGGTGGCGTTCATGCCAGCAGCAGGCTCATCAAGGGCCAACAGGGCTGGATCAGTGGCCAGGGCGCGGGCAATTTCAAGGCGGCGCTGGTCCCCGTAGCTCAGGGTGCGAGCCTTGAAATCGGCATAGCGCGCAATGCCCACATAGTCCAGCAATTGGTGTGCGCGATCCGCGATGGCCGACTCCTCGGCCTTGAACGACGGTGTACGCAAGATCGCGCCAAGCAGACCTGAATGCGTCCTGACGTGTCGGCCGACCATCACGTTCTCCAGTGCCGTCATGTCGGCAAACAGACGGATGTTCTGGAAGGTGCGCGCGATGCCCGCTTTGGCCACCTCATGCACGGCGGTCGGCGAATAGGGCTTGCCCGCCAGCATGAAGCTGCCGGAGTCGGGGGTGTAGAGCCCGGTCAACACATTGAAGAAGGTGGTCTTGCCGGCACCGTTGGGGCCTATCAATCCATAGACCTGTCCTCGCTCGATGCGGATCCCCACGTCGGAGAGCGCCTGCAGACCACCGAAGCGCTTGGAAGCCCCCTGGACTTCAAGAATGATGTCGCTCATCTCAGGCCTCCGCACCGGTTTTGCCCTTGGCGGCAGCCCGACCATGCTCGGGGGCAGGCCACAGTCCGCGGGGCCTCATGAGCATGATGGCAATCATGGCCAGCGCAATGAGCAGCTGCCTGAGGATGGCTGCATCGAGCCGTCCACCAGTCATGGCCTGCAAGGGTCCGGCCACATGTCGCAGCACCTCGGGTAGCGCAGCCAACAGCAGAGCACCGAGGATCACGCCGGGTAAATGACCCAAGCCCCCCAGTACCACCATGGCCACGATCATGACCGACTCCATCAGGCTGAAGGACTCGGGCGACACAAAACCCTGGAAGGCCGCGAACATGGCCCCCGCCACGCCGCCGAAGGTGGCGCCCATGCCGAAGGCCAGCAGCTTCAAATTACGGGTGTTGATGCCCATCGCCTTGGCCGCGATCTCATCCTCGCGTATGGCCATCCAGGCACGACCTATGCGCGACTGCTCCAGTCGGTGGCAGATGATGACTGAGACCACCACCAGGAACAGGAACAGGTAGTAGTAGAGACTGACCGAATTGAGGGTGAACGGTCCGATTTCCAGCGCCCGGTTGAAATTAATGCCAAAAATGGTGACGCCATCGATCTGGCTGATGCCCTTGGGCCCGTTGGTCAGATTGATCGGCCGATCCAGGTTGTTCAGGAAGACCCGGATGATCTCGCCAAAGCCCAGGGTCACGATGGCCAGGTAGTCTCCGCGCAACTTCAGCGTCGGCGCGCCGAGCAACACGCCAAAGACCGCAGCGAGCACCGCAGCCAGCGGAATGACCGCCCAGATCGGCAAGTGCAGGCCGTTAGGGAAGGCGGCTGCAATAACCGGGAAGGCATCGGCCAGATGCGGCGAAGCCAGCAAGGCAAACATATAGCCGCCCACGGCGAAGAAGGCGACATAGCCCAAGTCGAGCAGGCCCGCATAGCCCACCACGATATTCAGGCCCAGGGCCAGCAATACATAGAGCAAGGCCATATCGACAATGCGGACCCAGGCGTTACCAAAGGGCTGCAACAACAGGGGCAGCACCAGCAGCGCGATTGCGGCTACCAGAAAAGTTAGAAGACGGTGTTCTCTCATCATGTTCCGTCCCCTCAGGCCCGATCGGCCACCCGCTCGCCCAGCAGGCCCGAGGGCCTGAGCGTGAGCACCAGGATCAGCACCATGAAAGCAAAGATATCGACGTATTGGCTGCCCAGGAAACCGCCGGTCAGCGGACCGATGTACCCAGCACCTATCGATTCAATCAGGCCCAGCAAGATGCCCCCGACCACGGCTCCCTGCAGGTTGCCAATGCCCCCGAAGACAGCAGCGGTGAAGGCCTTGAGGCCCGGCAGGAAGCCCATGGTGTGTTGGGCCGTGCCGTAGTTAGAGGCGTACATGACGCCCGCAATGGCCGCCAGCACGGCACCCATGATGAAGGTCGCTGAAATCACGGTATCGGGTTTGACCCCCATCAGAGCAGCCACACGCGGGTTTTCAGCGGTCGCACGCATCGCGCGACCCAGCCGGGTGTGATTGACGATGTACATCAGCACAGCCAGCGACAAAGCGGTTACTGCAAGGATGCACACCTGGGTGACGGTGATGACCGCACCGCCGAGTTCAATCGGAGCACTGGGCAGCAGCGTCGGGTAAGACTTGTAGTTGGGCTTCCAGATCATCATGGCCAGGGTCTGCAGCAGGATCGACATGCCAATGGCTGTAATCAGAGGGGCCAGCTTGGGGGAATTGCGCAGGGGTCGGTAGGCAATCTTCTCGATCGCGAAGTTGAGAGCCGCGCACACCACACAGGCAATGAAAAGGGCTATGAGGAGAATCAACCAACCGGGCGCGCCGGTCATCGACTCCTGCATCAACATGATGATGCTCCAGCTGGTCAGGGCACCGACCATGAGCACCTCGCCGTGGGCGAAGTTGATCAGGTTGATGATGCCGTAGACCATGGTGTAGCCCAAGGCAATCAGGGCGTACATGCTGCCGAGCACCAGACCGTTGATGATCTGCTGTAGCAAGACTTCCATGGAAAGAATCTCCGACTTGTAGACGATGGAAATGTCAGCTCGGGCACCGTCCTTGTGGGCCGATGCCTGCAACTGGCAAAACGCCCGCCTCAAGCAATCTGCACCATGGCGATCCTCGAGACGAGCGAAAGTCGCGCATTGTAGAGAGCCAAGCCTTTTGTTGGCTCCAATAGTGGCGCGGGTTTACCCGCGAAAGCATGCATCCAATAACAATTGATCACAAGACCGTCGGCTATCGGAGCGCCCGGGTCAACGAACCGATGGCTCTTGTATCGGGACATACGCTGCATTCCCTCGACGCCCGCTCGCAA
>CAZATV010000159.1:0-4293 GCA_964488145.1 uncultured Polaromonas sp. | reverse complement strand
GGCTCACCATGCTCAGGCCTCCAATCTATTGGCGTTGTGCAGTTGGATCGCCGCCCACACCGGGGCCAGCGTGGGTTACCTGACCGAGGCAGCCAATACGGTGGGCGCCCAATGGGTTGGCGCGCAGCCGCAGGCGGGCGGTCTGCACGCCGGGCAAATGCTTTCGGGTTCGCTCAAGGCCGCGCTGCTGTTTAACACCGAGCCGGTTTTTGATTCGGCGGCGGGTTCATCTGCCCGGCAGGCTCTGGCCAAGGCCGAGATGGTGGTTTCCTTCAGCCCCTTCCGAGCCAACAGCGATCTGGCCGATGTGCTGCTGCCTATTGCCGCCTTCACAGAGACGCCAGGTTCTTTCGTCAACGCCGAGGGCCGTCTGCAGGGTTTCCATGCGGTGGTCAAGCCGCCTGGTCAGGCCAGACCGGGCTGGAAAGTTTTGCGTGTGCTCGGTCAAATGATGCAATTGCCGGGCTTTGAAGCCGAGTCAACGGCTGATGTCCTGCTGCAAGCCGTAGGTCCTGCAGAGCAGGGCGATCGTTTTGTCCCCGCCCAGGTGCTTAGCAACGAGGCGGTTTTCGATCCAGCCCAACTGTCTGCGGCGGTCGGTGAACCGGTGACGGCCGCGATTTATCAACTCGATGGCATTGTGCGACGCGCGCCATCCTTGCAGTTGACGGCCGATGCGCGAGCCGCCTTTGCGGATCAGTCAGTGAAAGAGGTGGTCCATGATTGACGGCATCTACCAAACGGGGCTGGGCTTGCTGGGTAGCACGGCCTGGCCGGTGGTTTGGACCCTGATCAAGATCGTGGCGGTCTTGCTGCCTTTGATGGGCTGCGTGGCGTATCTCACGCTTTGGGAGCGCAAAGCCATTGGATTTACCCAGGTACGCCTGGGGCCTAACCGGGTTGGCCCTGGTGGTCTGCTGCAGCCCATTGCCGATGCGCTCAAATTGCTGACCAAGGAAATCATCATGCCGGCGGCCGCCAGCAAGGGCTTGTTTGTCCTGGGTCCGATCATGACCATCATGCCGGCCCTGGCCGCCTGGGCGGTGATTCCCTTCGGACCTGATGTGGCTCTAGCCAATATCAATGCCGGTTTGCTCTTTCTGATGGCAATCACCTCGCTGGAGGTCTACGGCGTCATCATTGCCGGTTGGGCCTCCAACTCCAAGTACGCTTTTCTCGGAGCGCTGCGAGCTTCAGCGCAGATGGTCAGTTACGAGATTGCCATGGGTTTTTGCCTGGTGGTAGTACTCATGGTTTCGGCCAGCCTGAATCTGACCGATATCGTCATGGGCCAGGGCAAGGGCATGGGTGCGGACATGGGGCTGGGCTTCCTGTCCTGGAACTGGCTGCCGCTGCTGCCCATCTTCCTGGTGTATTTCATCGCCGGTCTGGCTGAAACCAACCGTCATCCCTTTGATGTGGTGGAAGGTGAGTCGGAAATCGTGGCCGGTCATATGGTCGAGTATTCCGGCATGGCCTTTGCCATGTTCTTCCTGGCCGAATACGCCAACATGATCCTGGTCTCGGTCCTGTGCGTGATCATGTTCCTGGGCGGCTGGTTGCCGCCGATCGAGGCGCTGGCCTGGATTCCTGGCTGGATCTGGCTGGGCCTGAAGACTTTCGTGGTGGTGACCCTGTTCCTTTGGGTGCGCGCCACCTTCCCGCGCTTTCGTTATGACCAGATCATGCGCTTGGGTTGGAAGATTTTCATTCCTGTCACCCTGGTTTGGCTGGTGGTGGTGGCCGTCTGGATGCACACCCCGCTGAACATCTGGAAGTGATCATGCTTTGCCTTGAGACCGACTGATATGACCACTCAAACCCTGCCGTCTGCGCCCTTTTCCTTCAGGGACTTCATCTCCAGCTTCATGCTGACCGAGTTGTTCAAAGGCATGGCCTTGACCGGCAAGTACATGTTCAGCCGCAAGATCACGGTGCAATTTCCGGAGGAGAAAACACCCTTGTCCCCGCGTTTTCGGGGTTTGCACGCCCTCAGGCGCTACGAAAACGGTGAAGAGCGCTGTATCGCGTGTAAGTTGTGCGAGGCCGTTTGTCCGGCGTTGGCCATCACCATCGAGTCGGATGTGCGTGACGATGGCACCCGGCGCACCACGCGGTACGACATTGATCTGACCAAATGCATTTTCTGTGGCTTCTGTGAAGAGAGTTGTCCCGTCGACTCGATTGTGGAGACGCATATCCTCGAATACCACGGCGAGAAGCGGGGGGACCTGTATTTCACCAAGGAGATGTTGCTGGCTGTCGGAGACCGCTATGAGGCCGAGATTGCTGCAAACAAGGCGGCAGATGCCAAATACCGTTGAACCGCTTGAAAGTTTTCTTGGTCTTCAAATGAAGAAAGCCATCAGCCCCAGGGTTTCAGGACCCCGCTGACCGAAAGAATCCAGACCCATGGACGTCCAAACAGCTCTTTTTTACGCCTTCTCTGCGGTGATGCTTTTCGCGGCCTTTCGCGTTATCACCGCGCGCAATCCGGTCCATGCCGCCCTGTATCTGGTGCTGGCCTTCTTTCAGGCAGCGGCGTTGTGGCTGCTTCTGAAGGCCGAGTTTCTGGCCATCACTCTGGTCCTGGTCTACGTGGGCGCGGTGATGGTGCTCTTCCTGTTTGTGGTGATGATGCTCGACATCAACATCGACAGCATGCGCAAGGGTTTCTGGAAGCATTTCCCGTTGGCGGCCCTGATGGGGGCTGTGATTGCCCTGGAGATGGCCGCGGTGTTAATCGGCGGCTTCCGAGTCACCACGCCGCCGGCGGCCGCTGTAGCCAGTCAGGCTGCTGCGGACTACTCCAATACCCGGGAATTGGGCAAGGTGCTCTACACCGAGTATCTGCTGCCCTTGCAGGCCGCTGCTGCTTTGTTGCTGGTGGCCATCATCGCAGCCATTGCCTTGACTCTGCGTGAACGCAAGGACTCCAAGTCCATCGATCCATCTGTGCAAGTGCGGGTCAAGCGTGCCGACCGGGTGACCTTGCTCAAGGTCGATCCCAGTCCGATTGCACCGGCTGCGCCAGATTCTTCGGCCGCCGAGGAGAAAAAATCATGATTTCCCTGGGCCACTTTCTTGCACTGGGCGGCTTGCTGTTCGCCCTGTCGGTGATCGGCATCTTCCTCAACCGCAAGAACCTGATTGTGTTGCTGATGGCCATCGAGTTGATGCTACTGGCGGTCAACATGAATTTCGTCGCCTTTTCCTATTACCTGGGGGATATGGCGGGCCAGATCTTCGTCTTCTTCATCCTCACGGTTGCGGCGGCCGAGTCGGCCATTGGCCTGGCTATTCTGGTCCTGCTGTTCCGCAACAAGTCCAGTATCAATGTCGATGAACTCAACGCTCTCAGGGGTTGAGGCCGAAACCGGTCGTATGCCCCCCCAGAGCACGGAAACCCCACAATGAGTCAAACGCTTTCCGCTTCCACCTTGCTGGCTGTTCCATTGGCACCGCTGGCCGGCTCCTTGCTGGCCGGTATTTTGGGCACGGCTCTTGGGGGTAACCGTATCGGCCGAACCCTCAGCCACAGCCTGACGATTCTGGGCGTGCTGGTGGCCTTTGTGCTCTCCGTCATGACGCTCGACCGGGTCATCGACGGTGCCCGCTTCAACGAAACGATCTACACCTGGATGGTGGTCGGCGGCTTGAAAATGGAAGTCGGCTTCTTGGTTGACGGCCTGACCGCCATGATGATGGTGGTGGTGACCTTTGTCTCGCTGATGGTGCATCTCTACACCATCGGCTACATGGAGGAGGACGAGGGCTACAACCGATTTTTTGCCTACATTTCCCTGTTCACCTTTTCCATGTTGATGCTGGTGATGAGCAACAACATGCTGCAGTTGTTTTTCGGCTGGGAGGCGGTCGGTTTAGTTTCCTATCTCCTGATCGGGTTCTGGTTCAAGAAGCCCACTGCCATCTTTGCCAATATGAAGGCCTTTCTGGTCAACCGGGTGGGTGATTTCGGGTTCATTCTGGGGATCGGTTTGCTGGCCGCTCATGCCGGCTCCCTCAACTATGGTGAGGTCTTTGGCAAAGCTGACCAGCTGGCTGCGATGCAATTTCCCGGTACCGATTGGATGCTCATTACGGTAGCCTGCATCTGCCTGTTCATTGGTGCGATGGGCAAGTCGGCCCAATTTCCTCTGCATGTTTGGCTTCCCGATTCGATGGAAGGTCCAACCCCCATCTCCGCCCTGATCCATGCGGCCACCATGGTGACGGCCGGCATCTTCATGGTCGCGCGCATGTCGCCGCTTTATGAGCTGTCGGCTACGGCCC
>CAZATV010000158.1:0-4358 GCA_964488145.1 uncultured Polaromonas sp. | reverse complement strand
GGCGGCGATCCAACTGCACAACGCCAATAGATTGGAGGCCTGAGCATGGTGAGCCGCCGCGTTACCCAGCAGGATGGCCTTGCGCTCGCCCGATAACAGCGCCTGGGCCATCTGCCGCGCCAACGCGCTCGGCTCGACCACAGGTACGCCCGCAGGGAGCACTTGTCCTCCGGCCTGCGATATCGCCGTCGTAATCTCGATCAGCGCCGACTGCCAGTGCGCCGGCTCAGCCATCCAGACATGCCTGAGCCCCATAGCCCAGGCATCGGGGTTGGGCAGTTGCCGGTCTGAATTGATCGACATGACGCGCGCACCGGCCCGGGCTGCCTGACGCACCCGCAGCGCAAACAGAGGGTGGTCCTTGCGCAGATTCGAGCCGATCACCAGCGCAACCTGCAGGCTCGAGAGGGATGCAATCGAAGTACCCAGCCAGCGAACGCCGGCCGAAGAAGAAAACTGGGCGCAGCGCAGGCGATGATCAATGTTGTCGCTACCCAGGCGGCGCATCAGCAGAGCGGCCAGATACAACTCCTCGAGCGTGCTGTGCGGGCTGACCAAAGTCCCCAAACTGGCCGGTCCGTGGTCGCGGCTGATCTGCTGCAGGCCGTTGCAGACATAGTCCAGCGCCGTCTGCCAATCCACCTCACGCCACTGCCCGCCCTGCTTGATCATGGGCGACGTCAGGCGTTCCTCACCGGCAAGCGCCTCATAGGAAAACCGATCGCGATCGGCAATCCAGCATTCGTTGACCTGCTCGTTTTCGAGCGGCAACACGCGCATCACCCGGTTCTGCTTGACCTGCACCACCAGATTGGCGCCAGCCGAATCATGCGGGCTGATCGATTTGCGACGTGACAGCTCCCAGGTCCGGGCGCTGTATCGGAAGGGCTTGCTGGTCAGGGCGCCGACCGGGCAGATATCGATCATGTTCCCGGACAATTCGGAATCGACCGACATGCCAACGAAGGTTTCGATTTCCGAATGCTCGCCGCGGTGCGACATACCCAGTTCCATCGCACCGGCCACTTCCTGGCCGAAGCGCACACAGCGGGTGCAATGGATGCAGCGGCTCATTTCCTCCATGCTGATCAGCGGCCCCACATCCTTGTGCAAGACAACCCGCTTGTCTTCCTCGTAGCGAGAGCCACTGCCGCCATAGCCCACGGCCAGGTCCTGCAACTGGCACTCGCCGCCCTGATCGCAGATCGGACAGTCGAGGGGGTGATTGATCAGCAAGAACTCCATCACACTCTTTTGTGCCTTGATGGCTTTGTCGCTCTTGGTGTGCACCACCATGCCCTGGGTCACCGGCGTGGCGCAGGCAGGCATAGGCTTGGGCGCTTTCTCTACATCCACCAGACACATCCGGCAATTGGCCGCGATGCTCAATTTCTTGTGATAGCAAAAATGTGGGATATAGGTGCCGGCCTTCTCTGCCGCATGCATCACCGTGCTGCCTTCGGGCACTTCGATCTTTTGCCCGTCGAGTTGAATTTCAACCATGGTGTGTGCTCTTGCTGTACCGCACTCAGGCGTAGGCCGGGACCATACAGGTCTTGTGCGTGATGTGATGTTCAAACTCGCCGCGGAAGTGCTTGATCATGGCCCGCACCGGCATGGCAGCCGCATCGCCCAAGGCACAAATCGTGCGTCCCTGGATGTTGTCGGAGACCGAATTGAGCAAGTCCAGATCACTCGGTCGTCCTTGGCCGTGTTCGATACGGTGCACCATGCGCCAGAGCCAGCCGGTGCCTTCGCGGCAAGGGGTGCACTGGCCACAACTTTCGTGCATGTAGAAGTAAGACAGCCGCAGCAGACTTTTGACCATGCAACGGCTGTCGTCCATCACGATCACCGCACCGGAACCGAGCATCGACCCGGCCTTGGCGATCGAGTCGTAATCCATATCAGTGGCCATCATGATGTCGGCCGGCAAGACCGGCATGGAAGAGCCGCCAGGAATCACCGCCTTAAGCTTGCGGCCTGATCGCACCCCGCCGGCAAGCTCCAAAAGCTTCGCAAAAGGAGTACCCAGAGGCACTTCAAAGTTCCCAGGAGTGTTGACATCGCCGCTGACAGTAAACAGCTTGGTGCCCCCGTTGTTGGGCTTACCTACCTCCAGATAGGCCTGACCGCCATTGCGAATAATCCAGGGCACCGCCGCAAAGGTCTCGGTGTTGTTGATGGTGGTGGGCTTACCGTAGAGACCGAAGCTGGCCGGAAAAGGGGGCTTGTAGCGCGGTTGTCCCTTTTTGCCCTCCAGGGACTCCAGCAAAGCGGTCTCTTCACCGCAGATGTAGGCGCCGAAACCATGCGCCGCCTGCAGGTTGAAAGAGAAGGTGCTACCCAGTATGTTGTTGCCAATCAGGCCGGCATCGCGGGCCTCTTGCAGGGCCTCCTCGAAACGACGGTAGGTCTGAAAAATTTCGCCGTGGATGTAGTTGAAGCCAGCCGTGATTCCCATGGCATAGGCGCCGATGGCCATGCCTTCAATCACCACATGGGGGTTGTAAGTGAGCAGATCGCGATCCTTGGCGGTTCCCGGCTCGCCCTCGTCTGAATTGCACACCAGATACTTCTGCCCCGGAAACTGACGTGGCATGAAGCTCCACTTCAGACCGGTGGGAAAACCCGCACCGCCGCGTCCTCGCAAACCGCTGGCCTTGACTTCGGCAATCACCTGATCGGGCGTCATGCCCGACCCGCCATCGAGGCCCAAAATCTTGCGCAAAGCGGAGTAGCCGCCACGCGCCTCGTAATCTTTCAGGCGCCAATTGCTGCCATCGAGACCAGCCATGATTTGTGGCTGGAGGTGCCGACCGTGAAAGCACGACTGCACACCGGTAGCCGCGAACTGCGACAAAAGGGAGGATGCGTTCACGATTTACTCTCCAGAGCCTTGAGACCATCAACCAGCTGGTCAAGCTTTTCATGACTCATGAAACTGCACATATTCACATCGTTGACCAGCATCACCGGCGCGTCTGCACAGGCGCCCAGACATTCACTTTGTTGCAGGGTGAACAGGCCATCAGCGGTGGTATCTCCCATGGACACACCGAGTTTCTTTTCGAGGTAGGCCAGGGCCTGGCCACCATTGCGCAGCTGGCACGGCAGGTTGGTGCAGACATTGAGCTTGTACTTGCCCACCGGCTTGCGGTTGAACATGTTGTAGAACGTGCTGACCTCATGAACCGCCATGGGCGCCATGCCCAGGTAGTTCGCGACCGCCTTCTCGGCTTCAGGACTGACCCAGCCACGCTCCTGCTGGACGATGGTCAGACAGGCAATGACCGCCGACTGCGCCTGATCCGGCGGATATTTGGCTACCTCGCGCGCAAACTGCGCGAGCACAGACTCAGAAAATTCAGCCAATTCGCTTCTCCATCGAAGGTCTTGCTCCGTCGCATTCGAGCACGACTGCGGCCGACGACGAACGGCCGGCTGCGTCATAGACCTGCTGCTTGGCCCTGGGGCAGGCACTCATCGATCAATCTCCCCAAACACAATATCCATGGTGCCGATCACCGCCACGGCATCGGCAATCATGTGCCCTCGGGACATCTCATCCATAGCGGCCAGATGAGCAAAACCCGGCGGGCGAATCTTCAATCGATAGGGCTTGTTGGCGCCATCACTGATCAGGTAGATGCCAAATTCTCCCTTGGGATGCTCTACCGCAGCATATGCCTGCCCCTCGGGCACATGGAAACCTTCGGTGAAGAGCTTGAAATGGTGGATCAACTCTTCCATGTTGGCCTTCATCGCCTCCCGGGCCGGAGGCGCCACCTTGTGGTCATCGGTAATGACCGGCCCCGGGTTCTCACGCAACCACTTGACGCACTGGGCAATGATGCGGTTGGACTGGCGCATTTCTTCGATGCGAACCAGATAGCGGTCATAGCAGTCACCGGTCTTGCCTACCGGAATGTCGAACGCCAGCTTGTCGTAAACATCGTAAGGCTGATGTTTGCGCAGGTCCCAGGCGATGCCCGAGCCGCGCAGCATCGGGCCCGTAAAGCCCAGATTGAGCGCACGCTCGGGTGTGACAACGCCGACACCCACGGTTCGCTGCTTCCAAATGCGATTGTCGGTCAGCAGAGTCTCGTACTCGTCGACCAGCGCGGGGAACTTGTGCACGAAATCGTCGATGAAGTCGAGAAGCGACCCTTGTCTGTTTTCATTGAGACGGGCAATCGCCTTGGCGTTGCGCACCTTGCTGGCCTTGTACTGTGGCATGGCATCGGGCAGATCGCGATACACGCCGCCAGGACGGAAATAGGCTGCATGCATGCGCGCCCCCGAGACCGCCTCGTACATGTCGAACAGGGCCTCACGCTCGCGAAAGCAATAAATCA
>CAZATV010000157.1:0-4385 GCA_964488145.1 uncultured Polaromonas sp. | reverse complement strand
CCATACTACTCAAAACCAAAGAAAAAGCACCTAAAGTCGCCTTTAAGTGCTTGATCTGCTTGGATAAATTTTGGTGGGCGGTACATGGATCGAACATGTGACCCCTGCAGTGTGAATGCAGTGCTCTACCGCTGAGCTAACCGCCCGAAGCCCGAGATTATAGCCCTGCCCAGCCAAGTCAGGCCCAGCTGCGCCAAACTGTCCTGCCCTTGCTGGCCTTGTCCAAATCCATGAGAACGCCTTCGTGGGCCGCTACTTCTGCAGGGCTGGCCTGCAGTACCGGCAGATCAAACTGGCTCAGATCGAGGGCCTGGGCTGCCTGCTGGTCTGCTTGCGGCTCATCGATGTCCATGACCAAGGCATTCTGGCCACGGGTGAGTCGAATGTAGACATCGGCCAGCAACTGCGCGTCGAGCAGGGCGCCGTGCAGAGTCCGGCCTGAGTTGTCAACCTCCAGCCGATCGCAAAGAGCATCGAGCGAATTGCGCTTGCCAGGAAAAGTCTGCTTGGCCAGCACCAGGCTGTCGACTACGCTGGCCACAAATGTCCGCAGGGCGGGTCGGCCAGCCAATTCGAGTTCGCGTTCCAGAAAGCCCACATCAAAGGGGGCGTTGTGGATGATCAACTCAGCACCGCGCAGATACTCGATCAAGTCATCGGCTACTGCAGAAAATTTAGGCTTGTCGCGCAAGAATTCGTTGCTGATGCCGTGCACTTTGAGCGCATCTTCATGGCTGTCTCGCTCGGGATTGAGATACAGGTGCCGATCGTTGCCCGTGAGTTTTCGAGCCACCAGCTCGACGCAACCGATCTCGATGATGCGATCGCCGGTTTCGGCCGACAGACCTGTGGTTTCGGTGTCCAGAACAATTTGGCGCATGGCCGAAATTATCACGCAGGCTGACGCAGGCTCGCGGCCGTGGAATACTGCGGCTTGTTCACCATGAAAAGACATGTTGCCCTGACGCTGCTGATCGTGACTGCCCTGGGTGTGATCAATGCCCATGTGGATTTGCCTCGAATCGACGGACGGCGCTTTGTCGCCACCCAAGGGCAGACCTACGACCCTCAGGGCTGGCTGGAGGACCAGTTCAATGCCTGGAACCGGCGTTGTGAATCGGTGCGGCGCGTTGATCTGCAGGATGCCGATGCGCAAACTGCGCTGTTACGCATCGGCGCCTTCAGCCCACCGGACTCTCACACCGCCCGCGCGCTCAATGTGCTTCAGGCCGGTTCCTGGTGGCTGGTTGAGGTGTCCTTCGAATCACTTAGCCCCGCAGTGGTGACACTGCGCGGAGAGGGCGAGAATCTGAAGATCATCGAGGGGGCCATTTGGAGCGGCAGCACCAGTCCCTGGCGTCCAGCGCCGAGAATTCGCCGCCACTTGCTGGCGGGCGCCCCTGAAATGCCCGCAGAACTGGCCGCCTGCCTGGACCCGCGGTCCGACCTCTTCAGACCCTAGGGCACTAAGCTGGCGCTCAGTGGTTTTCTTTGGCGTGATTGATGGAGTACCTGGGAATTTCAACTGTCAGGTCCTCCCGGGCCAGGATGGCCTGACAGCTCAGGCGTGACTGCGGCTCCAGACCCCAGGCCCGGTCCAACATGTCTTCCTCGTTCTCGTCGGGCTCGTTGAGCGAGGCGTAGCCCTGCCGCACGACCACGTGACAGGTGGTGCAGGCGCAGCTCATGTCGCAGGCGTGTTCTATCGGGATGTTGTTATCCAGCAAGGCCTCGCAAATCGAGGTGCCGGCCGGTGCGTTGATCTGCGCGCCTTGCGGACAGTATTCGGGGTGCGGCAGAACCTTGATGATGGGCATGAGAAGACTCAAAGGGTTTGAATGTTTTTTCCGGTCAGGGCCCGCGCGATGCCCTGGTTCATGCGCCGGGCCGCAAAAGCCTCAGTGCCTTGGGCCAGAGCCTTGCAGGCGGCCTCGATGCGGGCCGCATCGAGGCCCTTGCGCTCCTCGGCAAGGGAAGCCATCAGGTCTTCGATCTGCGCCCTTTCCTGCTCGGGCAGCAGTTGCGGGTCGGCCACCATGGCGCTGCGGGTGGCCAGCATCAGTCGGTCGGCATCGACCTGGGCCTCAGCCAGCGCCCTGGCCTGCATGTCTTGCTCGGCGGTCGCAAAGCCCTCCCGGAGCATGCGGGCGATTTCCTCATCGGAAAGGCCATAAGAGGGCTTGACGTCGATCTTGGCCTGCACACCACTGACTTGCTCCCGGGCACTGACCGTGAGAAGACCGTCGGCATCAACGGTGAAAGTGACTCGGATTCGCGCAGCGCCCGCCGGCATGGGCGGAATGCCACGCAACTCAAAACGGGCCAGGCTGCGGCAATCGGCCACCAGATCACGCTCACCTTGCACCACATGCAGCGCCAGAGCGGTTTGACCGTCTTGATAGGTGGTGAAGTCCTGAGCCATCGCGGTGGGAATGGTTTGGTTGCGCGGCACGATCCGCTCGACCAGCCCACCCATCGTCTCGAGGCCCAGGGACAGAGGGATCACATCGAGCAAGAGCAAATCTTCAGCGCCGCGGTGACCGACCAGCTGGTGCGCCGAGATAGCCGCGCCCAGGGCTACCACCTCGTCGGGATTGAGGTTGGTTAGCGGCTCTTTGCCGAAAAATTCGTGCACACGGCGTCGTATCACGGGCATGCGAGTCGATCCACCGACCATGACCACACCATCGATGTCGTCGGGACTCAAGCGTGCATCTCGAAGCACCCGCCGAACCGCCGCCATGGTTCGCTGCGTCAGGGCGTCGGTGATCTGTTCAAAGCGGCTGCGCTCCAGCGTCCATACCTGCCGATGACCCTCATGATCTAACACCACCTCAACTGCATCTTTCTCGCTGAGGGCCTGCTTGGCCTGCCGCGCTTGCCACAGCAGGGCCGCACGTGCGGAGGGGGACAGGCGGTCCAAACTGGCCTGAGCAGCCAGAGCCTGAGCCAGGGCATGGTCGTAGTCATCGCCCCCCAGAGCTGAATCACCGCCGGTGGCCACCACCTCAAAAACACCACGGGTCAGGCGCAAAACAGACACATCGAACGTACCGCCGCCAAGGTCATAGACCACGAACAGGCCCTCGCTCGCATGGTCAAGCCCGTAGGCGATGGCGGCGGCGGTGGGTTCGTTGATCAGACGCAAGACGTTCAAACCCGCCAACTGGGCTGCGTCCTTGGTGGCCTGACGCTGTGCATCATCGAAATAGGCAGGCACCGTGATGACCGCCCCGTCAATATCGGCATCAAAACTGTCTTCGGCGCGATAGCGCAAGGCGGCCAGAATTTCAGCGCTGACTTCAACCGGGCTTTTTTCACCGGCCACGGTCCGGATCGATACCATGCCCGGCTTGTCGACCAGTTCATAAGAAGGCGTGGAGGTCAGATCCGACAGACCTCGACCCATCAGTCGTTTGACCGACGCGATGGTGTTGGCCGGATCTTCAATCTGAGCGGCTTGGGCCTCATGACCGATCTGCCGGCGCCCCCCTTCCAGATAACGCACGACGCTGGGCAAAATCACCCGGCCTGCTTCATCGGGCAGACACTCGGCCACGCCATGACGCACGGCAGCCACTAGAGAGTGGGTGGTGCCCAGATCAATGCCGATACCAATCCGCCGCGCATGCGGATCAGGGGCTTGACCAGGTTCAGAAATCTGCAGAAGAGCCATGCAAGAAAAGAGTCAGAAAAATCTAGATGGGAAAACGACCCAAGGGTGGGCTTCAGGCCCACACGTGGTCAAAGCCGCAACCGACCATCGCGTCACTGGAAGCGCGAAGACCGTCAGGCACAGATGCGATCCATTCGGTCATCAATTTCTTGTGCCAAACGCTCGATGAACATCAGGGCGCGCACCTGTTCGGCCGCCTGTGGCACATCGCCTGTACGGTCCAGACAGTCGGCCAATTTCACAAGACGCTGCTCATGCTCGCGTCGGGTTTGCTGGGCCAACTCGGTCAGGGCTGCTGCACCATCGGCCTGATCGAGGGCTTCGCGCCATTGAATTTGCTGCATCAAAAAATCAGCAGGCATGGCGGTGTTGTCATGTGCCCGAACGGGTGAACCGCGCAGTTCGCACAGATAGGCGCCGCGCCGCAGGGGGTCTTTGAGACGTTGATACGCCTCGTTGATGCGCACCGACCACTGCATGGCCAGACGCTGTGCAGCCTGACCCTGATCGGCGAAGCGATCCGGATGCGCCTGCCGCTGCAACTGCTTCCACCGCTCATCAATGACCGCGCGGTTCAGCTCGAACTGTGCAGGCAGACCAAACAGCTCGAAGTCGTCAGATTGCAGATTCACACGCGAAAGGATTCGCCGCAACCGCAGCGATCCCGCTCGTTCGGATTGTTGAACCTGAAGCCTTCATTGAGCCCCTC
>CAZATV010000156.1:0-4426 GCA_964488145.1 uncultured Polaromonas sp. | reverse complement strand
GTGATGTCGCCAGCGGCATTTCTGCCGCCGCCCAGATGAGCCGGCGCATAAGGTCTAAGCCCATTGCCCTGGTTTGTCAGGGACCGGGTCTGCGAAGCTTCAGCAGGGTAGCCAGCGGTTGCGCCGCGATAAACCACAGGCAGCCCCAGGCTCGACGCATCTGGCACGTACCTCACCCAGGCATCGGCGTCATACAAAACGAATCGCTCACCTGCTGCATGAGTGCCCATCGCATATTCGCTGCCCCGCCGCCCACGCAGTAATCCGCGCAGGCTGTAGCGAAGCTCGCCCGTCTGAAGGGCATCGCGAAAGTAGATGATTTCGCTCCCCAGCACGCACGCGTTGGCACCAGAGAGCAGGCCCGCATGGTTGGTGCTTAGTACTTGCCCCCAGCGAAGCGTCACGTCGATGACGTTAACCTCATCGACCGTGTTGCCCCCCCGATAGGTGCCCAAAGCGTTGTTGGCAACTCCTATGGGCACTGGCCTGTCCGTAAACGCACGGCTGTCATAGCTGCTGCCGCTGTTTCGTGACTCATAGATCAGGGCTCCGCCCCAGGCGGAGTTCGAGACGGTGGGGCACACCGCAAAGTAAATGCCGATATCGTTATCGGCATCACGCATGGAGTTGATGTTCACAGCACCTCCAGGTAGGTCAGTGCCCCTCGCTGCACCTGCTCCAGGGCCGGCGGCAGAGGCGTGGTCTGGACCACTGGCTCATAGATGTAGGGGTCGTCCGCCTTTGCCTCGACCTGAAAGCGCCCTGCACTTTGCTTGATGGATACAAGGCGCATGATCTGGCCGCGAATGCTGACCAGATCAGTTGGCTCCAGATAGGCGTACTTCAGGGGCAGTGAGAACTTGTAGGAGCGCCTGGCCGTCCAAGCGCCAAAGAGGTTCACCGAGGCAGAGACGGCCGCCTGCTTGTCCGACATCACGATTGGGGCATCGAGCACCATCTCATTGCCCTCGCTGCGGATCAGGCGGCGGGCGTACTTGGTCTCCACCTCGTACTTGCGGGCCTCCGACAGATAGTTCACGGTCAGGGTGTGGGGCATCTCCTGATCCATGGCCCGCGTGACCGTCAGAGCGTCCTCTGGTTCGGCCCCTGATTCGTGGGCGCCCAGATCGTCTTCTGGAATCAGTTCAGGCGTCTTGCCGCCCCGGGTGACGTACTTGATCTTGCCCTGCGACTCCACCGCGTCAAAAAAGAAGTGCGGGGCCAGGGCCTGAGTGGCATCGCGCACCGTGGTCTGGCTGCTGACGGCGTACCCGAGTACCTTGGTATCCACCAGCTCGGTAACATCGACATTGCCCTGCGCGATGCCTGCCTTGCCGGCCAGGTCGATCAGGATGGTGGACAGGTACTCGGATTCGAACTGCGCATCGCCCGAGTACAGCGGGTCGAACTGGGTGGGCAGGTTCTCTGGCTCTGCGGCTGCAAAAGATGGTGTTTTGTCCAGGGTTGCGCCATAGCGCAGGGCGTACAAGCTGCCCGTGGCAGGGTTCTGGAACATTTCGTTGATGTCCCCGGTGCCGTGATACGCCCCATCGACCGATTCGAGGGGACCGGCCGCCGGGTTGGTGGCGCTGAATTTGATGAAGAAAGGAATGGCCAGCCAACGCTCACAGTTGATCGCTACCTTGTCTGAGCCGTTGTTGTAGAACACGCACTTTCGAGGGTAGATCTGATAGCCCGTGAACTGCAGCACCTGCCGGTAAAGCAGGTTTAGGTTCTGGTCGAAGACCGTCACGCCGACATACGGATCGAGGTAGGTGTCATCGATGATCCAGATATAGCCGGTACGCGGATCGACTTGCGCATTGACCGTGGCGTAGCTTGGCCCGCCTGCCAGGTGGTCTTGCTGGGCCAGAATGGGAAGCCCTGGCTCCAAGGCCAGCTTGTAGATGCGGCCAGGAGTTAGCGCATAAACCCACTTATTGGCGTCATTGATCGGTGCCAGAAGCGGTCCGCAGTAGTCGGGCGCCTGAGCCGTCGTATATAGCCGCTTGGCCTTCAAGCTATCTGGGTCCACCAGCCAAATACTCAGTCGGCTCGGAGATGAGCCGATAGCAGCCAGGGCGTAGTAGCCCGCATGATGAACCCCGTCCTGCATGGTTTGCGCATAGGCTGGGGACTGATCTGCACCGGCCGGTACATTCAACTCCAGAATGCTTTCGGTGCTGGTGGTCAGATCGAAGGTTCTCAGGGACTTGAGCCCGGTGGGCGCAAAGAGCAGGAAGCGCAGCCGGTCCATGCGCCAGTCAAAGGACATGGAATATTCCTCTGTCCAGTAGTTGTTCACTTGGGAGTCATCAGCCAGACGCCGGATCAGGATGCCTGCACCGCCTCCCCAGTACGCCACCACCCAGTAATCCCCGACCACCCATGCGTTAGCGATCCACTTGGTGCCGATCGCGGGCGTGGCCTGAATGTTTCTTCCAACCTCCACCAGGAGCTGCGGCAGGCGGTTGCCGTCCTTGGCCAAGGGAAAGCGCTCCAGAACAAGGTATGCCACCCCCCGGTAGGCGGGCACCTTTCCCACGCCCTCGTAAGACTCAATCAGCGCATCGGGCTCCTGGGTTTCCGATCCCGTGTAGAACCTGATGTTGTTGTTGGAGAAGCTGTAGCCGTTGAAGTCCAGGGGGCTACCGACCGGACCAAGGGAGCCCTCCAGTTGCCCGGTACCCGGGTCGTAGATCAAACGGCGCTCGGGTCCGGCCCATACACGGCCGAAGGTGACCTCCCCCTCGCAGACGGCCACGGCCATGTTGCCGTAGTAGGAGTAGACCGTCTGACCGCCACCAAAGAGCGAGCCGCCGACTTTTTGCTTGACCTCGATCAGGTCGCTGGCCCAGATGATGTTTCCGCCCAGAGCCATCTTCGAGTAAACGATGGGAATCGGCCGGCCGTACTCTGACGATTGCGGCTTGAGGTCCTGAATACGCGGGCCGTCTGGGCCGGAAGGTGCAAACAGCAAGGAAGCGGCCATCGTCCCCAGCAGCCAGCCAGTGGCCATGGTCACCCCGATGTAGGGTGCAAGGGCCATACCGGCAAAGCCCATTGCCAGTGCGACGCTCATGGCTCAAGCCCTCCATCAAGCCCCTTAAAACGCCAACCAGAGACGATGCGGCCCTGCCATACCGCATCCATCCGGTGCTCCACCACCCGGTCGAATCCCGGGATGTCTGCGGCGTGAATCAGTGACAGGCCCTCGCCCAGGTAGTCACCCACGACAGCCAGATGGGTGGGCTCAACCTTGCCCGCCCGTATCCAGGCGATGTCACCAGGGCGCAGAAACCGCACCTGTGCCACCCGGTCAAAGTGAGCCTTGAGCAGACCCAAGACCTCCAGCGGCTCGGGGGCAGCGGTGTAGCCTGCAAGAATTTCCTCAGACATACCCAGCCGGCGGCAGGTATGGATCACAACGCCCGCGCAATCCAACTCCAAGCCGTTGACTCGCCCATGCGGCCGGTAGGGAGTGCCCAGCGTTTCCCGGGCCATGGCAACAACGTCCTGTGCTTTCATCGCGCCGCCGTCGGTCCTTTGAACGCGAAGCTGCCCGGCAGGTGCGGGAAGCCCCGAAAGTTCTTGATGTTGTTGAACTTGCCGATGCAGTCCTCCTGGGCGCGCTTGGCGCAGCCCGCGTAGACGCTATAGGTGTCGGCCACCTGGATCGGAAACGGAAAGGGCTCTGCAAAGCGCAGCGTCCCAGACGGGCTGCTATCGATCACCTCCATGCTCAGACTGGCGTTTTGCCCGGTCAGGAAAGTGAACTTGCCGCCGGCAAACCAGTTATCGACCTCGGTACGCGCCGCGTCGACGATCTCTCTCTGGCTCAGTACCTCACTGACGCTGCCAGTGGTGGTGAAGTTGGCCAAGACCACTTTGCAGCGCGAGTCGCCCAGATTGGCCGAACACTCGCGGGTCGTAACCCGGACGATGGTTCGAGAAAACGCCTGCAGCAAGCCGCGCAGCTCTGCGGTGAACTTGGCATCGCCCGCTTTGACCTCCCCTAAAGTGCCCGAGCGGATCAGGTTGCGCCCCATCGACAGATCCCGATAGTTCACCTCGAACATCTCGATCTGGGCATAGTCCCAGCGCCCCGAGTCGATGTCCGTCACGGTGATGCTGGGCGCTGCCAAAAAGCCTTCGAGCTCCAGGTTGTCGGGCGAAAACGTCGAGCCGCTTTCCACATCGCTGGGCGTGTAGGCCGACCGTGCCAGGTAAGTCACCCCACCGAAGACGATGTCCTGATCGTGGGCGGTCGCGCCCAAAACGGTACCGTCCCGAAGGGTTGCCTTCCAGCAAGTGGCTAATGTCGTAGCGCCACTGGCGTAGTGGGCCTTAAGGCTGCTTGAGATAGCCTTCATTCGCGCACCTCTTGCAGCACCACTGAGGGGCCTGCCAGGAATCGGCTGTCTGG
>CAZATV010000155.1:0-4479 GCA_964488145.1 uncultured Polaromonas sp. | reverse complement strand
CCCGTCATCGTGCAGCTCCCTGCGCCTGCTGTCGAACCGCCGGCACCGCCCGCGCCGGCGCCGGCGCCTGTGGTCTTCAATTCGGCGCTGACCCCGCCCGAGGCGCGCCGGGTTGAATCGGTTGCGGTGACGCAACCTGCCATCCTGGGTGAGGTGCGCACCAGCAACTCGGGCTTTCCCATCGTGGTCGACAGCAACCGGCCGGCCGGGCTGCAGGTGTTCCGGGGCATTACCGATCAATTCGTGGAGGGGGTCGGTTCTGCCAAGGTCAGCATGCCGGCCGATGCCTTTGTTCATTCCAAGGCGGATGCGGTGGTCCAGCTCAACGCTTCGCGGGCCGATGGAGCTCCTCTGCCGCCGTGGGTCCGCTTTGATCCGCAAACCGGCAGCTTTGAGGTTGACGCGGGTCAGGCCGGATTTAAGGGTCGGCTTGACATCAAAGTGATCGCGCGCGACAACGAAGGCCGCGAAGCCACGGTGATTTTCCGCATCTTTGTTGGAGAGAAGCCAGAGACGACCAACCCTGGCGATCGGTCACAGGATCGGCCACAAAGCCGCAGCAGCCTGACAGAAAAACTTCGTCTGGCGGCCCAACGACCGATCCGTCTGGATCTGGGTCTGATCGAGCTGACCGACCCCCAGCCGGAACGTTTGGAAAGCGACGCGCAAGCGATGCCCCTGACCGGATTGAATGAGTCGACTGCTACGGCTGTGGCTCAAAACTGAGGCTGATGGGCGAGACGGTCACCAGCGCGGACCCGTTCCGCGTCTTGCTTGAGCTGACCCACCGGGCCCGCCAGGCCCAATCGCGGCCCGAACTCGACTTCATGCTGGTCAATGACAGCCGCGAACTGCTGCAGTACCGGCAGGCGGCACTGCTGCGCGATACCGAGCGGATGCCGACGCTATCGGGGGTGATCCAGCCTGAGGCCAACGCACCTTATGTGCTCTGGCTCAAGGCCCTGGTGCGGCACCTCAAGAGCAAGCCCCGGATGGCGTGCACGGTGGAAGCGAGTCAGTTGCCACCGACCCTGGCGGCAGAGTGGTCGAACTGGTGGCCTGAGCATGCGGTCTGGCTGCCTACGCAGGACTCGGCGGCCGGTCTGCTGCTGGCTCGCGATGCACCCTGGACCGACAGAGACCTGGCGCTGCTCGGTCACTGGTTGGAAGCCTGGTGGCACTGCGATGGCGCTTTGCAGGGCCGGCGCTGGCGTCTTGGAGGCCGTGCGGGGCGGCCGCGCATCCGTTGGGGCGGGTGGCTTTTTCTTGCGGCTTTGGTCGGGGCCATGGCTTACCCTGTGCCGATGACCGTGTTGGCGCCCGGCGAATTGGTTCCCGCCAATCCGGTGGTGATCCGGGCCCCGCTGGAGGGCGTGGTGGATGTTTTTCACGTCCAGCCCAATCAATTGGTGCGAAAGGGGCAGCCCCTTTTTGGATTTGACGAAGCCCTGATTCAAAGCCGTATCGAAGTGGCGCGGCAGGGGCTGACGACGGCTCAGACCGATTACCGACAGACCTCCCAGCAAGCGCTTGCCGATCCGCGTGCGCGCAACCAGTTGGGTCTGCTATCTGGAAAAATTGAAGAGAAAAGGGCCGAAGTCCAATTCCTGGCGGAGCAACTGCGTCGTTCGCGCGTGCTCGCGCCGCAGGACGGTGTGGTGCTGATGGACGATCCGAGCCAGTGGATCGGTCGCCCGGTCGCAGTCGGTGAGCGTATTTTGCGAATTGCAGCCGAGGATGATGTGGAGGTGGAGGCCTGGTTGCCCCTGGCCGATGCAATCAGCCTGAAGGCGGGCGACGAGGTCGATCTTTATTTGCAGGCCAGTCCGCTAGAGCCTGTACGAGCCCGATTGCGCTATATGGCCTATGAGGCGGTCGATCGACCCGAGGGGTATCAGGCCTTTCGCTTGCGGGCCACCCTGGTCGAAAAGAATGCAGGACGGGTGGGCCTCAAAGGTACGGCCCGCCTCTATGGGGGCCAGGTACCGCTGGCCTACTGGATCTTCCGGCGACCCCTGGCCTCCATACGGGCCTACATCGGCGTTTGATCGTGGCCTTGCCCTCGCTCCGTGAAGATCTGGACCTCTTGCCGGGTCCCAGGCTGGCGGACGGTCAGCCCAGCTGGACCCTGCATGACCCGGCGCGCAACCTTTTCTTTCGGATCGACTGGCCCACCTTTGAAGTCATGCAGCGCTGGAGCTTGGATGACCCCCAAGCCATTGCCGCCGAGATCACCGCCAACACCACCCTGCAGATGACGCAGCAGGATGTGCTTGAGGTCATTGATTTCCTGCACCGCCATCAGATGGTGGAGCCGGTGACCGGCAAGAGTGCACGACAGATGAGCGAGCGCCTGCAAAAAATGCGGGGGTCATGGCTCAAGTGGTTGCTGCATCACTATCTCTTCTTCAGGGTCCCGCTCATTAGACCGGATGCGGCCTTAGCGCGTTGGGCACCCTTGGCCTCCGTGTTTTACACCCGGACTTTTTTGGGGCTGACCGCATTGGTGCTTGCCTTGGGACTGTCTAACGTCTTGCGGCAATGGGACGGGTTTCTGGCCCAGATGGTCGACGTCTTCAACTGGGAGGGCTTGCTCGCGTATGCGGTGGCCCTGTTGGCCGTGAAGCTGCTGCATGAGCTCGGTCATGCCTTCACCGCCAAACGTTACGGCTGTCGCGTCCCGACCATGGGGGTGGCCTTTTTGGTGATGTGGCCGATGGCCTATACCGACACCAACGAAACCTGGCGGCTGACGGACCGGCGTCAGAGACTGAAGGTGGCCTCAGCCGGTATTGCAACCGAGCTGATCATTGCGGCCTGGTCTACCCTGGCCTGGAGCCTGTTGCCCGACGGTAGCCTGCGTTCCGCATTTTTCGTATTGGCCACCACCAGCTGGATCAGTACCCTGATCATCAATGCCAGCCCGTTCTTGAGGTTTGACGGCTACTTCATCCTGTCCGACGCGCTGGATATGCCCAACCTTCACGAGCGCAGCTTTGCGCTGGCGCGATGGAAGCTGCGCGAGTGGCTTTTTGGTCTGGGGGAGGAACCGCCGGAGTACTTCTCGGCGCGGGCGCAGACGGGGCTGCTGTTGTTTGCCTGGATGACCTGGATCTACCGCTTGGTGGTCTTCATCGGAATTGCGCTGCTGGTCTATCACTTCTTTTTCAAGGCTTTGGGGATTTTTCTGTTTGTGGTGGAAATCCTCTGGTTCATCGCGTGGCCGATCCGCAGCGAACTGCAGGCTTGGTGGAAGCGGCGCTCGGCCATCGCCCGCAGCCTGCGCTCGGCGATCAGTTTCGCGATGGTGTCGATGGTCATTGCCGCCGTGCTTTTTGTGCCGTGGCCGGGGCGCGTGAGCGCCTCCGCGCTTTTGCGGCCGGCTGAGATCTGGCCGATCTTCGCACCCTCCGGTGCCATGGTCCTCAAGCTTCCTTTCCGCGAGGGTGAACGCGTGCCCAAGGGAGCCAGTGTGGTCGAACTTCAGGCGCCAGACTTGGCTCTACGCCAGGCCGCAGCGCAATCGCGTCTGCAGGTCCAGCAATGGCAGGCCGCCCAGTCTGGGTTTGATGCCGAATGGCGCAAGCGCATGCTGGTCAATCGCGATACGGTTGAGGTCTTGCGGGCCGAGGTGGTCGGCTTGCAGACCGAGTTGCTGAAATTCGCGCCAGTGGCTCCCTTCGCCGGGCATTTGCGTGATTTGCATCCTGATCTCCGGCCAGGGCAATGGCTCGCAGCGAAGGAGAAAGTGGCCGTCCTGGTGCGCGAAGATACGCCATGGTTGGTGGAAACCTGGCTGGACGAGGAAGCTGTGCGCCGCATTGGCGTGGGTGATCGGGCAATTTTCGTCAAGGACAGTGCCGAAGGCCCACCTCTGCGTTTGAAGGTGGCTGCTATCGACAAGGATGCCAGCCGACAACTGCCTCGGAAGGAGTTGTCGACGGCCGCCGGCGGGCATGTGCTCACCCGTGAAAAGGCCGGGCAGCTCATCCCGGAGCGGGCGGTCTATCGTGTGGCCCTCAGCGTGGACGAATTGCCCGCTGCTTTGGCTGGCGCCCAATGGCGGGGACGTGTGGTGATTGAGGCGCAGTCCGAACCGGCGGCATGGCCCTACCTGCGTAATGCCGCCTCCGTTCTGGTGCGCGAGATGGGCTTTTAAATCGTTTATGCGGGGTGCTGCCGCTGGCATCGCGGGGGGCTTTAGAGGTTTGCAGGGACAACTAAGGCAGGTGGCACACGAAGGGTAGTCGCTTGGGGTTGTGAGACCAGTCGATCGCCTCAACCTGTCGCATCTCAAACTCTATTTCATCTGACGTGATGGATTTGAGGTAGCGGGCCGCCAAGGTGAGGTCTTCCTCGGCCAGCTTTTGGGCGCTTACGAGGTCAACTTCAACCGCGTCTAGCTTCATTTGGCGCATCGATATCTCCTGGATGTCGAGCACACTCTGCAAGGGCGCCGAAAAGAAAGGGAAGAACACT
>CAZATV010000154.1:0-4491 GCA_964488145.1 uncultured Polaromonas sp. | reverse complement strand
CAACTGATCGCGCCTGTCCAGGTCGAGGGCAAGTGGTACTACTACTGGGACCGCAACGACGACGGCACCAGCGCGGGCGATGGCTACAACAAAATTCCAAATTCCCAAAATCCGACCTATCCGCTCAGCGAGATTTACAACTTGTTCAAGCAAGATATCAACGGTATCACTGGAGCTGCCACAAATGACACTCACCGCTATGCGGTCCTCAACGGCGTCAAGCTCGCGCTGCCCGAAATAGGTGGTGCCGCCACCAATAACAGCCTCCACGGCACAAGCGTCAGCGGCACACAGTTCAACAACAGCGCTTACGATGGCTTGGCCGCCATCTGGGATGCACATAATGGGGCGGAAGTGGGCTCCTACTTTGACAAGGGCCTCAGCTACACTGGTGAAAGCATCGGCGGCTACGACAGTGGTGCCCCGCCAGCTTGGGTCCATGGAAGCTATGTTTCGGCCACGCCACTTGGACCCTCAGGCGAATACGCCTACATACGGATCTATGACGGATTGATCGAGCCACACGCCAACTGGGGCATGAATGTGGCACTGCAGGTGCTTTGAGGTCAAGGACGTTTTTCACAAGCCGGTTCTCGTCGTTGCTGCCCCTTGCGTTTTGTCCCAAGGAGCTTAGCGACGCCTGCAACCACCATCGTAAGATCAGGCCAAGCCGCAGCGCTGCGGCCCCGACCCCCACCGTACAGACCCACATGAGAGGAGCTCATCATGGGCAAAGAACAGCGCAACGAGAAGATGAGTAAGAAGCCGAGAAAAGACACCAGCGCGCCCAAGCCGTCGTCTCCCTCGGACCGACCGACTCCGCCGGTGACCTTGGTCATTCCGCGCGGAAAGGAAAAAACAAGCTCAAGTGAATGGATGCACCTGCGGGACGGTGTTCGCAGCTGCGTTTTTGTCATTGCCGCATCGTCGCAGTCCTTGCGATGACCGAACGGGTTCACAAGCTTCCTAAGCCGCCCGATGCCCGTACAGCCAAGGCAGATCCATCAGCCTGGCGCCCAGCGCCCGCAAGGCCACATCGCGCCCTAGGCGCAGCGGGCCGTCAAGGTGATAAATCTGCCCATTGCGACGAGATTGGGCCTGCACTCGCGCAGCGCGCTGCCAGCGTTGCTGGGCGTATTGGCCCAGCGCAGCAGGTAAATCGCGATGCGGGTCGGGTAAGTCTTCGAGCATCTGGCCTAGGGCAGCCGCGTCTTCCAACGCCATCGCCGCGCCTTGCGCCAGAAAAGGCCGCATGGGGTGCGCGGCATCGCCAAGCAGGGCCACGCGGCCGCGTGCCATTTGCTCGGGGCTGGTAACAGGAGGTCGGTCGCACAGGGTCCAGCGGCCCCAAGCTGAGGCGGCTGCGGCCAGATCGCGCAAGGGTGCGCAACACAAGGACAAGGCCTGATGAACATCTGCGGCAACGCCCATGTCGTCCCACGTGTTCATGGACTGCAACGGCCGCCCCGAAACGATCACCACCAGGTTGAGCACCTCGCCACCGCGCACCGGGTAAGTCACCCCATGGTGTCGCGGGCCCAGCCAGGCGGTCACTTCGTTGGATCGAAAACCCGGGGGCAGATCGCCCCTGGGAATCAGCGCCCGGTAGGCCACATGCCCGGTGGGCTGCGCAGACCCGTCTTTCAGCAGCTGCTCACGCACACGACTCCAAAGTCCATCGGCACCGATCAGGCCCAATCCCTCGGCCAGGCAGCCCTCGGCGCCCAGTAGGCGAACACGACCCTCTAGCGCTTCGTAGGCCTTGACGGGGCTGCCCAGGTGCCCCTGTACGCCCCCCGCCGCCTGAGCCCCTTCCATCAAAAGCGTGTGCAGGTCGCGTCGGTGCAGGGTGACATAGGGAGCGCCATAGCGCTCTACCACCCGAGCACCCAAGGCCAGGCGCGCAAGCTCGCGCCCGTCCTCGCTGCTGCGGGCCACCACCGCATCGGGGAAGGCGGCGACCGCGCTCAGCGCCGACTCCAGCCCCCAGTGGCGCAGGATACGGGTGGCATTGGGCCCCAGCTGCAAACCGGCGCCCACTTCGGAAAAGGCGGCGGCCTGCTCGAACAACTGCACCGCCCAGCCGGCCCGCCGGGCAGCCAGCGCCGCCGCCCATGCGCCAATACCGCCACCGGCCACCAAAAGCTGCTGCGCCTGACCACCCTCCGAAGACATCTGCATGGGTACAAGTGTGGCATGAGTTGAAAAGGCTTCCGCGAACCCCTCAACCCTCCGGGCGGGTGAGCGAAGCACGGACCCTACAATCGCCCGCGAAACTTTTTCAAGAAGTTCCGCCCTCCCAAAAAACCGAACCCCTGCGGGTTCTAGCCTGTGGGTAATTCGATGGCCCTCTACGCCCTGACCATCTTCATCAGTGCCGTTCTGCTTTTCCTGGTTCAACCCATCATCGCCAAGCAGATCCTGCCCTGGTTTGGCGGCTCGGCCGCCGTCTGGACCACCTGCCTGGTGTTCTTTCAGTTTTTGCTGCTCTTTGGCTACGCCTATGCCGACTGGACCACGCGCAAGCTCAATGCGCGGCGGCAGGCGGTGGTGCACATCGTCCTGCTGGTCCTCAGCGCCATCACCCTGCCCATCATCCCCGACGCGGCCTGGAAGCCCGCTGGCGATGAAGACCCCACTTGGCGCATTCTGGGCCTGCTGACGCTGACGATTGGTCTACCCTACTTTCTGCTGTCCACCACCGGCCCTCTGGTGCAAGCCTGGTTCGCTCGCAGCTTTCCGAATGCCACCGTGTACCGGCTGTTTGCCCTGTCCAACTTTGGCTCCCTGCTGGCCCTGGTCGCCTACCCCTTTGCCGTGGAGCCCTGGACCAGCAGCGGCGAGCAATCATGGACTTGGAGCGCGGGGTATATCGTCTTTGCGCTGCTTTGCACCGCCTCGGCGATCTACAGCGCCAGGCACGCTGTCAGCGTAGCGCCCATCACGACCGCGCCCGAACAAAGACCGGCTGAGGGGCCTGCCCCGGTTGTCGGCGACTATCTGCTTTGGCTGCTTTTGGCCGGCATGGGCTCTTTCATGCTGCTGGCCGTCAGTAATCACATTGCACACGACATTGCCTCGGTGCCTTTTCTGTGGATTCTCCCGCTCACCCTTTATCTGCTGACCTTTATCCTGAGCTTTGAGGGTCGGCAGGGACAGGGTTGG
The DNA here is from genome assembly GCA_964488145.1 of uncultured Polaromonas sp. Lineage (GTDB taxonomy): Bacteria > Pseudomonadota > Gammaproteobacteria > Burkholderiales > Burkholderiaceae_C > Polaromonas. The sequence goes on along the minus strand of CAZATV010000154.1, from coordinate 1,326 downwards.
TACAAGCGCATCTGGTTCCTAGGCCCCATGCTGGTGGCTGTGGCCGCCATGGCCTGGTCGGTCTACCACGAGAGAGGGATCGTCGATGTGAAGGAAGCACTGCCGCTGTTCTCAGCGGGCCTGTTCCTGATGTGCATGTTTTTCCATGGCGAACTGGCCGCCATGAAACCCTCACCGCGCTACCTCACTGGCTTTTATCTGATGGTCTCCCTCGGCGGTGCACTGGGCGGGCTGGCCGTGGGCTTCGTGGCGCCGAAGGTGTTCAATGCCTACTACGAATTCAGCGCCGGCCTGCTGATCACGCTGGCGCTGGCAGCCTACCTGACGCGGTCAGGGCACAAGCTGGTCCCGGTAGCCGCATTGGCCGCGCTAGGGGTGACAGCCTACTACGTGGTGCTGCACTTTGATTCGCTGTCTTCGAACACCCGCGTGATGGAGCGCAATTTTTACGGTACTTTGCGCGTGAAAGACACAGGACCTGAGGGGGATCCTGACACCATACGCCGCATGCTGCACGGCATGATCATGCATGGCGAACAGCACTTGGGGCCGCGGCGCAAGGAGCCCACCTCCTACTACGGCCCCACCGCCGGAGTAGGACAAGCCATTCTGGCCCTGCAGCCCACGGGGCCGCTGCGGGTGGGTGTGGTCGGGCTGGGCGTGGGCACGCTGGCCGCCTATGGGCGATCGGGCGACGTCTATCGTTTCTATGAAATCAACCCCCAGGTGATCGATACGGCGCGCAAGGAGTTCTTCTACTTGAGCGACAGTGCTGCCAAGATCGAGACGGTGTTGGGCGATGCCCGACTGGCCATGGAACGCGAGGCTCCGCAGCAATACGATGTACTGGTGATCGATGCCTTCTCCAGCGATGCAATTCCTGTCCACCTGATCACCCGCGAAGCGATGGCCGTGTACCTGCGCCATCTCAAGCCAGGCGGGGTGCTGGCCATTCACATCACCAACCGCTTTCTGCGCCTGGGGCCGGTGGTCAAACGCCTGGCCGACGATCAGGGCCTGCACGCCATCCTGATCGATGACGATGCCAAGGGCAGCGACCTGGCCACCACCGACTGGATGCTGCTCAGCCGTGATGCGGCCCTGCTCAAGCGACCCGAGGTGGCGCGCGGCGAAGCAGCCATCGAAGAACTGCCGGGCTTGCGCATCTGGACCGACAGTTTCAACAACCTGTTCCAGATCCTCAAGTAGCCCTGACCCGAGTTTGAAAGCAAGGCTCCCTCAAGGTCTGGATTTGGGGGCGCCGCCCTCGGCGTGCTTGAGTTTCTGGTGGGAGCGCCGCCCTCGGCGCGATAGGGCGACGGATGG
>CAZATV010000153.1:0-4600 GCA_964488145.1 uncultured Polaromonas sp. | reverse complement strand
TGACCTTCTCGGCCGTGGCACCGCCGCCGACGTCCAGGAAGTTGGCCGGCTCGCCACCAAAGAGCTTGATGGTGTCCATGGTGGCCATGGCCAGGCCGGCGCCATTGACCAGGCAGCCGATGTTGCCGTCCAGCGAGATGTAGGCCAGGTCAAACTTGGAGGCCTCGATTTCGGCCGGATCTTCCTCGTCGAGATCGCGCAGGGCCACGATCTCAGGATGGCGGAACAGTGCGTTGGAATCGAAATTGAACTTGGCATCCAGGGCGATGATGTTGCCCTTGCCGTCGCGGTTGAGCGGATTGATTTCCACCAGCGAGGCGTCGGTGTCCATGTAGCACTTGTAGAGCTTGCGACAGACATCGGCAAATTGCGCCATCGAGTCGGCGGGCATGCCGATGCCGTTGCCCAGCTCACGGGTTTGCGCCTCGTTCATGCCGGTCAGCGGGTCTACAAAGACCTTGATGATCTTCTCGGGGCTGCTGTGCGCCACTTCCTCGATATCCATACCGCCCTCGCTGGAGGCAATGAACGCCACCTTCTGCGAGGCGCGATCGGTCACGATGGACAGGTAGTACTCTTTCTGGATGTCAGCGCCGTCTTCGATGTACAGGCGCCGTACCTTCTGACCTTCGGGTCCGGTCTGGTGGGTCTTCAGTTGCATGCCCAGAATCTGACCGGCCAGATCCTTGACCTGGTCGATGCTCTTGGCCACCTTCACCCCGCCCCCCTTGCCTCGCCCCCCGGCATGGATCTGGGCCTTGACCACCCAGACCGGACCGCCGAGTTTTTGCGCCGCTTCAACCGCCTCCTGTACGGTGAAGGCCGGTACGCCCCGCGGCACCGGTACGCCAAACTGGCGCAGGATTTCCTTGGCTTGGTATTCGTGTATTTTCATAAGAGAGCTTTCACAGAATCGGTGGAGACAGCGGCGCACGACCGACTCGCGCGCTTAGCCTGGGCGCACACCCCCTCCCCAGTGGGCGCGGCCGAGCCAGTGATGGCAGCGGCAAACTGTATCATGGTGCATCGCATCAATCTTTGCGTCCAGCTTACGGCTTGGTGGACGAGCGGGCAGGACCAACCGGTGCGCTCCAGCCAGTTGGCGCACAGTGAATCAGAGAAATGGAATGACCCAGGTTTTCATAGACGGCGAGGCCGGCACCACCGGTTTGCAGATCCGCGAGCGTCTGCTGGCTCTCGGTGGGGTGCAATTGGTCAGCATCGACCCCGCGCGGCGCAAGGACCCGCAGGCCAAGCGCGAGCTGATGGCCCAGGTCGATCTGGTCATCCTGTGTCTGCACGACGAGGCGGCCCGCGAATCGGTGGCCATGATCGATACCCTGCCCGCCGGGCGTCAGCCCCGCATCATCGATGCCTCGACCGCTCACCGCACTGCGCCGGGCTGGGTGTTCGGCTTTCCGGAGCTGGCGCCTGGGCAGCAAGAGGCGGTCCGGCAGGCGGCTCGGGTGGCCAATCCAGGTTGTTATGCCACCGGGGTGATTGCCCTGATCCGGCCGCTGGTCGATGCCGGTCTGCTGCCACCTGACTGCCCCTTGTCCCTGCCGGCCGTCAGCGGCTATTCCGGCGGTGGCCGTCCGATGATCGAGGCGTATGAGGCGGGCCTCGCCCCGCTCTTTGAAATCTACGGCTTGGGCCTGAGCCACAAACACCTGCCCGAGATCATGAAGTACTCCGGCCTGCAGCGGCGGCCCATCTTCGTGCCTTCGGTCGGCAATTTCCGGCAGGGCATGCTGGTGCAGCTGCCGCTCCACCTGGACCTGCTACCCGAACGACCAGCCATTGGCGCGCTGGAAGATGCGCTGCGTCGCCACTATGCGGGCAGCCCCTGGGTGACCGTACAGCCGGCGCCGCAGACCGGGCGGCTGGACGCGCTGGCGCTCAATGACAGCAATCGCATGGAACTGTTTGTCTTTGGCAACGAGCAGTACCACCAAGCGGTGCTGATTGCGCGTCTGGACAACCTGGGCAAAGGTGCCAGTGGCGCTGCAGTGCAGAACCTGCAACTGATGCTCGGGCTATGAGCCGTAGCGAACCGCTTCGGTGTGCCAGTTTTTTGTTGCCAGCGATAGCTAGAGCGCTTCGTTGAGCGCCTGCACTTCCTCGATCTCCCGTCCGACCCAGGTATCGCCGCCCGGGGCGGACGGCTCCGTGCCATCTTGGGCGAATCAGGGCATGATTTCCGGGTCGCGCGCTGCCTGGGCGAAGGCGCTGATTGGGTACGAGCGCACGGCCGAGGGGATTGGCCTTGACCAGTTCAACCCGCCAGAAGTGACATGAGGTATGCCCAGTTCACACCCGGTGGGCGCTGGTGGCAGGCGCGGTGATCGGGTTTCGCCGGTGCAGGCCAGCATCACCAGACGACCGGCATGCTTTTATAGGCAGACTAAAATGGCGGTTCTAGATACGTCACTTTGATCCCCGCGCCGCTCTTGTGGACAGACCCACGGGGCGCTCCGGTTTGGCTCATAACGCGACCCTGAATCCGCCTTGATTTCCATGCCCACGAAGCCCGCCGATCCTAAGCCTTCGACGGTAAAGCCCGCGCCGGTGGTGGCCGCCAGTGGCGCGGCCCTGGCGATCGAACGGATCGGTGATGCCTGGGTGCTGCGTATTCTGCGCTCAGCCTTTCGCGGCACCAGCCGCTTTAGTGGCTTTCTTCAGGAGCTTGGCGTATCTCGCGCCGTGCTGACGCAGCGCCTGGAGATGCTTTGCCAAGGTGGCCTGCTCGAGCGCGATACGGCCGAGGGCGGTCATGCGCGCTACCGACTCACCGAGATGGGGCTGGACCTGTGGGGCGTGCTGATCCTGATGTGGTTGTGGGAGCGCCAGCGTGGCACCGGTCTGGAGCGTGCGGCCGACGACAGGGACCGTCCCCGGCGGCGGCTGATCCACAAGGATTGCGGCGCCTCCATTGAGCCGCGCTATGTCTGCATGCACTGCGCCAGCGTCGTCTCGCCGTTTGAGACGCAAGCCGTGGTGTTGCCGCGCTCGGGGGCACCCGCGATGACCCCCCCAGAGGGCGCCCAGCGGCCGCGCTACCGCCAGTCCAGCCGGAGCGACCGCGACAATCTACCTCGCTTGATGCGCCTGTTTGGTGACCGCTGGAACTGTTTCATCATGGCGGCCGCTTTCCAGGGGGCGCGCACCTTCTCGGATTTTCAGAGGGCCCTGGGCCAGGGGCCGGCGCAGATCAGTGATCGCCTCAGTGAACTTCAGGCGCTGGGTTTTCTGAGGGCCAGAGCCTATGCTGGCAGCCGGCAGGAGTACCGCCTGAGCGAGGATGCCCTGGCCACTTTCCCGATCACGGTTGAGTTGATGCAGTGGGGCAACCGCTGGCTGTGGAAGGGGCGCGCGCCCCTGACCGTGCGCCACAAAACCTGCGGGCATCTGCTGCAGGCCGCGCTGGAGTGTCCGCATTGCGCGCAGCCTTTGTCCCGCCGCAATCTGATCTTGTCAGATTGACCCTGCCTCAGCCGACCACCTTTCGGGCGACCTCGGCAGAAAACCCGCGGCTCATGAGAAAGCGCATCTGGTGCGCCCGCTCGCGAGGGTCGCCGGAGGCCTGGCTGAACTTGCGCGTCCAGATGGCTCGGGCCCGCTCCACCTCGGTGCCCTTGAGCTCGTTCATGGCCTGATCGATCGCTTGCCGGTCCAGGCCGCGAGCCGTCAGCTCTTGTTCCAGGCGTGCCTGGCCGAAGCGGGCTGCCCGGCGATGCAGTACGGACTCGAGCACCCGTTCCTCGCTGATGAAGCCCTTGGCCTGCAGCTCATCGAGGATACGCGTCAACTCGCCGGGCTCTCGCTCGTGCGCCGAGAGCTTGCGTTCAAGCTCAAGCCGTGAATGTTCGCGTCCAGCCAGCAGCCTCAGTGCCCTGCCCTTGAGCGACAGCCCCGACAAAGCCCCAGCCGCGTGGGGCGCGGCCAGCGGGCTCGGCTCGGCACCCGGTTCAGAAGCGTGGTCCCGGTTCATCTTGCGGGCCTTGCGGGGTTGAGTTCGGGGGCAAGGTTTTACGCCTCGCGCCAGAGCACAAGGCCTAACTGCCGTGCGCCGCGCCAGAGCAGGCGAGCGCAGCGAAAGCCGATGTGGCCCAGAAGCCAGAGGGTCTTGATGGCGAGCATGGCGGTTCTCCTGTGGCGGCGTCAGGCCAGCTTCATCTTGCGTGGCTTGTCGGCCACTTCTTCGTTGGCCGCTTCGACGGCCTCAGTCGATGGCAGGAGCGGCACGCCCAGGTGCTCGCGCACCTTGTTCTCGATTTCGAAGGCCAGTTCCGGGTTTTCCTTGAGGAATTCGCGGGCGTTATCCCGACCCTGCCCAATTTTTTCGCCCTGGTAGGCAAACCAGGCGCCAGATTTCTCGATGATGTTGCTGGCTACGCCGAGGTCCAGCACCTCGCCCAGACGGCTGATGCCTTCACCATAGAGGATGTCGAATTCGGCCGTCTTGAACGGTGAGGCCACCTTGTTCTTGACCACCTTGACCTTGGTCTCGTTGCCGATCACATCTTCACCCTTCTTGATGGAGCCGGTGCGACGGATATCCAGTCGGACGGAGGCGTAGAACTTGAGCGCGTTGCCGCCG
>CAZATV010000152.1:0-4643 GCA_964488145.1 uncultured Polaromonas sp. | reverse complement strand
GTGGGAGCCGCGCCCTCGCGGCGATCCCCTGCCTTCAGGCGAGCTGCGCCGCGCAGGCAATGGCGCGATCGCATCACACCCGCTCGAAAATTCCTGCCGCACCCTGACCCATGCCGACACACATGGTCACCATGCCGTAGCGCAGCTGGTGACGATGCAGGGCATGGATCACGGTGGCCGAACGAATGGCGCCGGTAGCGCCCAGCGGGTGCCCCAGTGCGATGGCTCCACCCATGGGATTGACCTTGGCTGGATCCAGCCCCAGGGTCTGCATCACCGCAAGCGATTGCGCTGCAAAGGCTTCGTTGAGCTCGATCCAGTCCAGATCGTCCTGCTTGAGCCCGGCGTGACCCAGAGCCGCCGGGATCGCCTCGATCGGACCAATGCCCATGATGTGGGGCGGTACGCCTTTGCTGGCATAGCTGACGAAGCGGGCCAGAGGCTTGAGCCCGTGGGTTTTGAGGGCACGTTCGCTGGCCAGGATCAAGGCGCCGGCGCCATCAGAGGTCTGCGATGAATTACCGGCAGTGACCGAGCCTTTGGCTGCAAACACTGGCTTGAGTTTGGCCAGTCCTTCCATCGAGGTATCGGGTCGCGGGCCTTCATCCAGACTCACCGTGCGTTCCTGCGTTTTCACCTGACCGTCTTGCAGGTTCACCTCGCGTTCGGTCACTGCAAACGGCGCGATCTCGGCGCTGAATTGACCGGCCTGCTGGGCCCGGATGGCGCGCTCGTGCGACTGGCAGGCAAAACGGTCCTGGGCCTCGCGTGAGACTTTCCACTGCTGGGCCACTTTTTCAGCGGTCAGGCCCATGCCGTAGGCAATGCCAACGTCTTCGTCGCGGGCAAACATGGCCGGTGACAGGGAGGGCGAGTTGCCCGACATCGGTACCATGCTCATGCTCTCGGTTCCGGCCGCGATCATCAGATCGGCCTCGCCGACCCGTATGCGATCGGCGGCCATCTGCACCGCTGACAGGCCCGAGGCGCAAAAACGGTTCACGGTGATGCCGCCCACGCCGGTAGGCAGGCCGGCCAGCACCGCCGCAATGCGCGCTACATTGAGCCCTTGCGGTCCCTCAGGGATGGCGCAGCCGGCAATCACGTCCTCGATGGCTTTGGGGTCCAGGCTTGGGGCGTCGGCCAGCGCAGCACGCAGGGCCTGGACCAACAGTTCATCGGGCCGGGTGTTACGAAAGAAGCCGCGCCCGGATCGCCCGATGGGGGTGCGCCGGGCGGCAACGATATAGGCTTCCTGGATTTGCTTCATGGTTTTGCTCCTGTGTCCAGGCCGCTTGTCAGGCAAGCGGCCTGAGCTTTTAATTTCTGAGGGGCTTGCCGGTGCTCATCATGGCCATGATGCGCTCCTGGCTCTTGGGATGGGCCACCAGCTCGCAGAAGGCCCTGCGCTCCAGAGTCATCAGGTATTCCTCGGTGACCAGCGTGCCCGCATCCACATCGCCCCCGCAGACGACACCGGCGATGAGTTTGCCAATGTGAAAATCGTGCGCGCTGATGAAGCCGCCATCGCGCATGTTCACCAATTGCCCCGTGATGGTGGCCAGCGCATGTCGGCCCGCCGCCGGAAAAGACTTTCGAAGCGGCGGTCGCCAGCCTGCCCGGGCCAGGGCCTGGGCCTCCTGGAGGGCCACGTATAACAATTCATCGCGGTGGGCCACGATCAGGTCGCTCTCGAGCAGGTAGCCCAGCTTGCGACTTTCCAGGGCACTGGTGCCCACCTTGGCCATGGCCGCGGCGGTAAAGCCTTCGGTCAGGAAGGGCAGCAGGTCCTTGCCGGTAGAGCTTTGTGCGCTTTCTGCCGCCCGGCGGGCGATGTAAGCCAGACCCCCAGCCCCGGGCACCAGCCCCACGCCCACCTCGACCAGGCCCATATAGCTTTCCAGGGCGGCCACGCGGCGGGCACAGTGCACCGCCAGTTCGCAGCCGCCGCCCAGGGCCAGGCCACGCACCGCGGCCACCACCGGCACCTGGGCATAGCGCAGTCGAAGCATGACTTGTTGCAATTCATGCTCGGCCGATTCGATGGCCGATACACCGGCAACCATGAAGGCCGGAATCATGGCCTGCAGGTCAGCGCCGGCTGAAAACACCTCGTCGGGCGACCAGATCACCAGAGCGGCATAGTGCTGCTCAGCAATTTCGACGGCGCGCGCCAAGCCTTCGGCGACATCGGGGCTGATGGCATGCATCTTGGTCTTGATGCTCGCAATGAGCACCTGCCCATCGAGCGACCAAAGGCGCAGGGCATCGTCTTCATGCACCGTGGTGCCGGCCCGCGCGACGGCCAGGCCGGGCGTTGACATCACCTCTTCCGGGAAGTGCTGGCGTCCATGCACCGGCAACTTTCGCCGGGCCACGAACCGGCCGAGGGCCGGCGACCAGGAGCCCTCAGCGGTATGCACCCCACCGGCTTCATCAACCGGGCCTTTGAACACCCACTCGGGCAGCGGCGCCTTACACAGGGCCAGGCCTGCATCGATATCGTCCTGGATCCAGCGGGCCACTTGCCGCCAACCCGCTTCCTGCCAGAGCTCAAAGGGCCCTTGTTTCATACCAAAGCCCCAGCGCATGGCCAGATCCACGTCGCGGGCGGTTTCGGCGATGTCCTTCAGATGCACGGCCGCGTAATGGAACTGATCGCGCAGCAGGGCCCACAGAAAGCGCGCTTCGGCGCCCTGCGCGTTGCGCAGCAATTTCAGGCGCTCGGGCGCAGGCTTTTTGAGCATCCGACCGACGACATCGTCGGCTTTGGCGCCGCCGCTGACGTACTCCAGCGTATCGGGGTTCAGACGCAGCACCTCGCGACCCACCTTCCTATAAAAGCCCGCGCCGCTTTTCTGACCCAGGCGCTGGGCTTCAATCAGCTTTTGCAGCACGGGTGGCGTGGCATACAGGCCGGCAAAGGGGTCGGTGGCCTCGCTCAGGTTCTCGCGCAGGGTGTTGATCACATGCGCCAGCGTATCGAGGCCGACCACATCAGCGGTGCGGAAGGTGCCCGATGCGGCCCGACCGAGTTTTTTGCCGGTCAGATCATCCACCACGTCGTAGCTCAGCCCGAATTTGCCGGCCTCGATGATGGTGGCCAACATGCCGGCCGTACCCACTCGGTTGGCAATGAAGTTGGGCGTGTCCTTGGCGCGCACTACGCTTTTGCCCAGGGTGGTGGTGACAAAGGTCTCCAACTGGTCCATGACCACAGGGTCAGTGGTCTCGGTGGCAATCAGCTCGACCAGCTGCATGTAGCGCGGCGGATTGAAGAAATGGATACCGCAAAAACGCGGCCGCAGCGTTTCAGGCAGGGCTTGGCTCAGTGCGGTGATCGACAGCCCCGAGGTGTTGCTGGCCACCAGAGTGTGCGGCGCCAGCGCCGGCGCGATCTTGCGGTACAGGTCGAGCTTCCAGTCCATGCGCTCGGCGATCGCTTCAATCACCAGATCGCAGTCCTTCAGTAGCCCCAGGTGTTCCTCGTAATTGGCCGGCTGAATCAGGGCGGCATCCTCAGCCAGGCCCAGCGGTGCAGGCTTGAGTTTCTTGAGGTTATCGATGGCCCGCAGCGCAATACCGCTTGGGCTGGAAGCGCCCTTGTCGGGCTTGGAGGCGCTGCCGGTGGGCAGATCGAACAACAGCACCGGCACCTTGAGGTTGACCAGATGGGCGGCAATCTGCGCGCCCATCACGCCGGCCCCCAGCACTGCCACCTGTCTGACGTGGAATCGATTCATGACGTGTCCTTTGCTCACTGCACCCGCTGCCAGACCTGGGTGCGGTAGAAGGGTCCGATGTAACCGCGTACATGCAGAGTCTTGCCCCCGTCTTGCGGGGCCAGCCTGAGCTTGTAGACCTTGCCGTTTTCCGGGTCGAGGATGGTGCCGCCCTCCCAGACGGCGTCTGCCCCGCTCTTCCTGGCATCTCGAATGATTTCCAGTCCGATCTTGGGCTGACCCTTGCGGTCATCGGTGCACAGGGTGCACAGGGGTTCCGTACTCGATGCCTGAAGGCTACGCTCGACCTTGCCGACCAGCACGCCCTGGCCGCTGTCGCGAATCACGATTTCGGCCCGGGGCTTGCCCGTGGCATCGTCGATGCTGTGCCAGGTCCCCACGGGGGTCATTTGCGCGCCTGCGCTGGTACCGAGCAATCCGGCGCCGAGGAGGATGAGAAGGTTTTTCATCAGGTTTCCTTTCAGGCCAGCGCGGCTTCGGTGTCCATCAAGGGCTTGCTGCCCGTGCGCACGGTACGCATCAGCGTAGCCGTTTCCGGAAACAGCTTGGCAAAGTAAAAGCGTGCCGTCTGCAGCTTGGCGGTGTAGAACGGATCGGTCGAGCCCGCAGCGATCTGGCGCAGGGCCGCTTGTGCCATGCGGGCCCAGAAATAGGCAAACACCAGATGGCCGGCAATGCGCAGATAGTCCACAGCTGCGGCGCCCACTTCTTCCGTATTTTGAAAGGCCCGGAAACCCAGTTCGGTGGTGAATTTGGTCATCTGGTCGCCCAGCCAGGCCAGGGGGTTGATGAATTCAGCCATCTGTTCATTAACACCTTCCTCCTCCACCAGCGCCGCAATCAGTTTGCCGAACTTCTTGAGCGTGGCGCCGTTGTTGCCCAGCACCTTGCGACCGAGCA
>CAZATV010000151.1:0-4777 GCA_964488145.1 uncultured Polaromonas sp. | reverse complement strand
AAAGCCATCGCTGGCTTCAAGATTCGCGAAGGTCTGCCGATTGGCTGCATGGTCACCCTGCGCGGCGTGCGCATGTATGAATTCCTCGACCGCTTCGTCACGGTGGCCCTGCCCCGTGTGCGTGACTTCCGCGGCATCTCGGGTCGTGCTTTTGATGGCCGTGGTAACTACAACATCGGCGTCAAGGAGCAGATCATCTTCCCCGAGATCGAGTACGACAAGGTCGATGCGCTGCGCGGCCTGAACATCAGCATCACCACAACGGCCAAGACCGACGAAGAGTGCAAGGCGCTGCTCGCCGCGTTCCGGTTCCCGTTCAAGAATTGAAGGCTCATCATGGCAAAGAAAGCTCTTCTGCAACGTGAACTCAAGCGCGACAAACTGGTCGCCAAGTTCGCTAAGAAATACGCTGAACTCAAAGCGATTGCTGGTGACGCCAAGCGCTCCGAAGATGAGCGCGCGCTGGCCCGCGCCGATTTGCAAAAGCTCCCCCGCAATGCCAACCCAACCCGTCAGCGCAATCGCTGCGGTGTGACCGGTCGTCCGCGCGGCACTTTCCGTCAATTCGGCCTGGGTCGCACCAAGATCCGCGAGATGGCCTTTGCTGGCGACATCCCCGGCATCACCAAGGCCAGCTGGTAAGCGCCAGGCACGAGGAGAACACGAAATGAGTATGAGTGATCCCATCGCCGATATGCTGACGCGTATCCGCAATGCCCAGATGGTCGAGAAGACGTCGGTGCAGGTGCCTTCGTCTAAGGTCAAGGTGGCCATTGCCCAGGTCCTCAAGGACGAAGGCTATATCGAAGGGTTCCAGGTCAAGAACGATGACGGCCGTCCGCAGCTGGAAATCGCCCTGAAGTACTACGCCGGTCGACCGGTGATTGAGCGTATCGAGCGTGTCAGCCGCCCAGGCCTGCGAGTCTACAAGGGCAGCCACGCCATTCCGCAGGTCATGAACGGTCTGGGTGTGGCCATCGTCACCACGCCCAAGGGTGTGATGACCGATCGCAAGGCTCGCGCCAGCGGCGTGGGTGGCGAAGTCCTGTGCTACGTGGCTTGATGCCGGGACAGAAAGGAACAGCAAAATGTCTCGAGTTGGAAAAAGCCCCGTCGTCGTGCCGCAAGGCGTGGACGTGGCCATCAAGGAAGACCAGATCAGCGTGAAGGGTTCGCTGGGCGCACTGTCTTTGGCCCAGAGTGCCTTGGTCACCGTCAAGAACGAGGGCGGCAAGATCACTTTCGTGCCCAGTGACGACTCACGTCAGGCCGATGCCATGAGCGGCACCATGCGTCAGCTGGTCAATAACATGATCGTCGGCGTGGCCAAGGGCTTTGAGAAGAAGCTCAGCCTGATTGGCGTGGGCTACAAGGCCCAGGCCCAGGGCACCAAACTCAATCTCAATGTCGGTTATTCGCATCCGGTGGTGATGGATATGCCGGCGGGCATCAAGGTAGAGACCCCGACGCCGACCGAGGTGTTGATCAAGGGTTTTGATCGCCAGCGCGTGGGCCAGGTGGCCGCCGAAGTTCGTGCGGTGCGTCCGCCCGAGCCCTATAAGGGCAAGGGCATCCGCTATGCCGACGAGACGGTTGTGATCAAAGAAACCAAGAAGAAGTAAGGAGCTGCATCATGCTGAACAAGAAAGAGCAGCGCCTGCGTCGTTCGCGCCAGACCCGCCTGCGCATTGCGCAGCAGGGCGTCGCCCGCCTGACGGTCAATCGCACCAACCTGCACATTTACGCCAGCGTCATTTCTGGCGATGGCGCTCGCGTGCTGGCCAGCGCTTCCACCGCAGAAGCCGAAGTACGGCAAAGCCTGGGCGCATCGGGCAAAGGGGGTAACGTGGCCGCTGCGCAGACCATCGGTCGTCGCATCGCTGAAAAAGCCCGTGCCGCGGGCATCGAAAAGGTGGCGTTTGACCGCGCCGGCTTTGCCTACCATGGCCGCGTCAAGGCGCTGGCCGAGGCCGCCCGTGAAGCGGGCTTGCAGTTTTAAGCAGGATTCCAGATATGGCCAAGTTTCAAGCTAAATCGCAAAACGACGCTCCCGAGGACGGCCTCAAGGAGAAGATGATTGCGGTCAACCGCGTGACCAAGGTGGTCAAGGGTGGTCGCATTCTGGGCTTTGCCGCCCTGACCGTGGTCGGTGACGGCGATGGCCGTGTTGGCATGGGCAAAGGCAAGTCCAAGGAAGTGCCCTCGGCCGTTCAAAAGGCCATGGAAGAGGCGCGCCGCAACATGGTCAAGGTCTCGCTGCGCAGCGGCACCATTCACCACATGGTCGAGGGCCGCCACGGCGCCTCCGCCGTCATGATGGCTCCGGCCCCCAAGGGTACCGGCATCATTGCCGGCGGCCCGATGCGCGCCATCTTTGAGGTCATGGGCATCACCGATATCGTGGCCAAGAGCCATGGTTCGAGCAACCCCTACAACATGGTGCGCGCCACCATGGATGCGCTGAACAAGTCCACCACGCCTGCCGAGATTGCAGCCAAGCGCGGCAAGAGCGTTGAAGAAATCCTCGCCTGAGGAGACCCATCATGACGACCCCTAACAAACTCAAGGTCCAATTGGTTCGCAGCCCGATCGGCACCAAGCAGTCTCACCGCGACACGGTTCGTGGCCTGGGTCTGCGTCGTGTCAACAGCGTCAGCGAACTCGAGGACACGCCGGCAGTGCGCGGCATGATCAACAAGATCGCTTATCTGGTCAAGATTCTGTAAGAGGCGGCTTCCATGCAACTCAATTCCATCAAGCCCGCCGAGGGCGCCAAGCGCGAGCGGCGTCGTGTCGGTCGCGGCATCGGTTCCGGTCTGGGCAAGACCGCAGGTCGTGGCCACAAGGGTCAAAAGTCGCGTGCCGGCGGTTACCACAAGGTGGGCTTCGAAGGCGGCCAGATGCCGCTGCAGCGCCGCCTGCCTAAGCGGGGCTTCAAGTCGCAGACTTTGCGTTTCAATGCCGAGGTCACCTTGGCCGCGCTGGACAAGCTCGGCCTGCCTGAGGTCGATGTCAATGCGCTCAAGAGCGCGGGTCTGGTGGGTCAGCTCGCCCGCACCGTCAAGGTGATCAAGTCGGGTTCGCTGAGCAAGGCGGTCAAGCTCCAGGGCATCGGCGCCACCGCAGGGGCCAAGGCGGCCATTGAGGCGGCCGGCGGCTCCATCGCCTGAATTTCAATTGAACATCGGATAGCTCGACAGCGTGGCCACTTCGACTTCAGTTCTGGCAAAGACCGGCAAGTACGGGGATCTGCGCTCGCGCCTGATCTTCCTGCTTCTGGCCTTGGTGGTCTATCGGATCGGCGCCCACATTCCGGTGCCGGGTATCGATGCGGCCCAGCTCAAGCAGTTGTTCAGTCAGCAGGGCGGCATATTGAACCTGTTCAATATGTTCTCAGGCGGCGCCTTGTCGCGGTTCACCGTCTTCGCTCTGGGCATCATGCCCTACATCTCGGCCTCCATCATCATGCAGCTGCTGACTTACGTCGTTCCGACGTTTGAGCAGCTCAAGAAAGAGGGCGAGGCGGGGCGTCGCAAGATCACTCAGTACACCCGCTATGGCACCTTGGCCCTGGCGATCTTCCAGTCCATCGGTATCGCGGTGGCTCTGGAGAGCTCCCCGGGCCTTGTGTTGGCACCGGGTTTCGGTTTTCGCATGACCGCAGTGGTGAGCCTGACGGCTGGCACCATGTTTTTGATGTGGCTCGGTGAGCAGATCACCGAGCGCGGTCTGGGCAACGGCATTTCGATTCTTATCTTCGCCGGTATTGCGGCAGGACTTCCGAGCGCCATGGGCGGCTTGATGGAACTGGTGCGCACCGGTGCCATGAGTATTTTGGTGGCCCTGGTCATTGTGATCCTGGTCGGCGTGGTCACTTACTTTGTGGTGTTTGTCGAGCGCGGTCAGCGCAAGATCTTGGTTAACTACGCCCGCCGGCAGGTGGGCAACAAGGTCTATGGCGGTCAGTCTTCGCACCTGCCGCTCAAGCTCAACATGGCCGGTGTGATCCCGCCAATCTTTGCCTCGTCCATCATCTTGCTGCCCGCTACCGTGGTGGGTTGGTTTTCAACCGGCGAGAGCATGACTTGGCTGCGAGATCTGGCGGCCACCTTGGCCCCTGGGCAACCGATTTATGTGTTGCTCTATGCAGCGGCCATCATCTTTTTCTGCTTTTTCTACACGGCGCTGGTGTTCAACAGTCGCGAAACGGCCGACAACCTCAAGAAGAGCGGGGCATTCGTTCCCGGAATTCGGCCGGGAGATCAGACCGCCCGGTATATCGACCGTATCTTGCTGCGTCTGACGCTGGCCGGTGCGATCTACATCACCTTTGTGTGTCTGTTGCCCGAGTTTTTGATCCTCAAGTACAACGTGCCCTTCTACTTCGGAGGCACTTCCTTGCTGATTATTGTGGTCGTGACCATGGACTTTATGGCTCAGGTGCAGAACTACCTGATGTCCCAACAGTACGAGTCGCTGCTGAAGAAGGCTAATTTCAAGACCAGCCCCTAAGCAAGGCAGGTCACCCCGATTGTTGAGGCCGGCCCCAGGGGTGGGCCGGTATCTAGGAGAGCAAAAGTGAGAGTTTCAGCTTCGGTCAAGAAAATTTGCCGCAACTGCAAGATCATCCGTCGCAAGGGTGTGGTTCGGGTCATCTGCACCGATCCGCGTCACAAGCAGCGCCAGGGTTGATTAGAGGAATTTGAAGAGGACGCTATGGCACGTATCGCTGGTATCAACATTCCGCCGCATCAGCATGCCGAAATCGGCCTGACGG
>CAZATV010000150.1:0-4785 GCA_964488145.1 uncultured Polaromonas sp. | reverse complement strand
GTCACGCTCTTGGCCAGATTGCGTGGCTTGTCCACATCTGTTCCCCGCGCACAGGCCGTGTGATAGGCCAGTAACTGAAGCGGCACCACATGCAGCAGCGGGCTGAGCAGGCCGTAGTGTTCGGGCATGCGGATCACATGAAGCCCTTCACTGCTGTCGATGTGGGTGTCGGCATCGGCCAGCACATACAACACCCCGCCGCGGGCGCGCACCTCCTGCATATTGCTTTTGAGTTTTTCCAGCAGGCTGTCGTTGGGCGCCACCGTCACCACCGGCATGCTGCTGGTCACCAGAGCCAGCGGGCCGTGCTTGAGCTCGCCGGCGGGATAGGCTTCGGCATGGATGTAGCTGATTTCCTTGAGCTTGAGCGCCCCTTCCAGTGCAATCGGGTAGTGCAGACCGCGGCCCAGAAACAGCGCGTTTTCCATGCGGGCAAAGTCCTCGGCCCAGCTGATGAGTTGCGGCTCCAGGGCGTCTGGGCCAATGCCAGCGTCAGCAGAAACAGGCCCGCCAGCTGCGTGGTGAAGGCCTTGGTCGAGGCCACACCGATTTCCACCCCGGCTCGGGTGATGTAGGCCAGTTCGCATTCACGCACCATGGCCGAAGTACTGACATTGCAGATGGTCAGCGTGCGCTGCATGCCCAGGCTCTTGGCGTGTCGCAGGGCCGCCAGCGTGTCGGCGGTCTCGCCGCTCTGGCTGATGGTGACCACCAGGGTGCGCGCATTGGGCACGCTGTTGCGGTATCGGTATTCGCTGGCCACTTCGACCTGGGTCGGAATCTGAGCAATGTCTTCCAACCAGTATTTGGCCGTGCAGCCGCTGTAGTAGCTGGTCCCGCAGGCCAGAATCAGCACCGAGTCGATCTCTTTGAAACAGCGATAGGCGCCATCGCCAAACAGCTCGGGCGCGATGCCTTCCACGCCCTCCAGGGTGTCGGCAATGGCGCGGGGTTGCTCGAAGATTTCCTTTTGCATGTAGTGCCGATAGGGGCCCAGTTCTGCAGCCCCGCTGTGGGCCTGCACTGTGCGCACGGCACGCTCCACCGATCGGCCCGCCTTGTCCAGCACCCAGTAGCGGCCAGGCTGCAGGTCCACCAGATCGCCTTCTTCCAGGTAGACGATCTGGTCGGTCACGCCGGCCAGCGCCATCGCGTCACTGGCCAGAAAATGTTCGCCTTGCGGCCCCAGGCCCAACACCAGGGGAGAGCCGGCACGCGCGCCCACCACCCGCTGCGGTTCGTCGCGGCAGAAGGCGGCAATGGCGTAGGCGCCTTGCAAATGGGCGACCGCAGCGCGCACCGCCTCGAAAAAGTCGCCGTCGTAGAGGCTGTCGATCAGGTGGACGATGACCTCGGTGTCGGTCTGGCTCTGGAAGACGTAGCCCTTGGCCTGAAGTTGGGCGCGCAGTTCTTCGTAGTTTTCGATGATGCCGTTATGCACCAGCGCCACCCGGCCGGCCTGGTCGGTGGCTTGCGCCCCTGGCCCGTGGCTGAAATGGGGATGCGCGTTGTGCACCGCTGGGGCGCCGTGCGTGGCCCAGCGTGTGTGGGCAATGCCGGTGGTGCCGCTCAGCGATTCGCTTTGAACCTGCTCCTGCAATTGCGCGACCCGCGAGACGCTGCGCGCGCGTTGCAGGCCGGCCCGGTGCACGGCCACTCCGCAGGAGTCGTAACCGCGGTATTCAAGCCGCTGCAAGCCCTGCACCAGAATCGGAACGATGTCGCGGTGTGAAACCGCAGCGACGATGCCACACATGAGAAGTCTCCTTCAAAGCCCGAATGCTAGGACTTTTGAAAAGAATTTATATTTCTTTTAAGACATTTAGGAGATTTTTTATTTCATAATTCGGCCATAATGCCGTTTTATTTCATTTATTGTTAATCTATGGAAGAAATAGACGATATCGATCTCCGTCTTCTAGAGGCCTTGCAGCGCGATGCATCGGGCAGCAATCAGGATCTGGCCCAGGCCCTGGGGGTGTCACCGGCCACCTGCCTGCGTCGGACCCGCCGTCTGCAGCAGGCCGGTCTGATTGAGCATCAGATGGCGGTGCTCAATACCGACCGGCTGGCCCGTCGCCTCGGTCATGGGCTGAGTGCGGTGGTTGAGATCACCCTGGACCGTCAGGGCGATGAGCAGGCCCGGGCCTTCGAAGCGCGTGTGGTGGCTGAGGATGCGGTGCAGCAGTGCTACCGGGTTTCACCCGGCCCGGATTTTGTGCTGATCGTGCGGGTCAGGGACATGCCTGCCTACGCGGCGCTGGCCCAGCGCCTGTTCAGCAGCGATGCGAACGTGCGCAACGTAAAGTCGTTTTTTAGCCTTCACCGCGCCAAATTCAGACCGATCGAGCCGCTACCCTTGCCGTCCTGATCGGATCTTGGATCGGGTTGGACCAGTCCCTGGGGCAGAGATTCATCGGGCGCCCTATCGCCCCGGGCGCGGCTCCTACCCCCTCCATGGCGGGGCCGTGAGGACGCGGCGGGCACAAAGGTCGACCTGCAGCAGAGCAGGCCTAGGAGCGCCGCCCTCGGTGCGGTGGGGCGTGAATCAAGAGACGATATAGGCTGCCGCGCCGCTGGCCAGCAATTGGCCGGTGGCCGAAAAGAATTCCATTTGGGTGTTGGCCACCCGCGAGCCCAGCCGGACCACCCGACCCTGTGCCTCAAAGCGTTCGCTGACAGCCGGCCGAAGATAGTCCACCCGCAGGTCAATGGTACCCAGCCGGTCGAAATGCTTCATGCGCTGTTCCAGGGGCTTGTCGGGATGGCGAGAGCCCAGGGCGCAGATGCAGGCCATGCCGGCCACCACATCCAGCACCGCGCTGATGACCCCCCCATGCAGACGGTCGTGGACAAAGTTGCCAATGAGTTCTGGCTTCATGGACAGGCCGCCGCGAAACCAGTCGGGTCCGGCGGCCACCATCCTCAGGCCCAGCAAGCGGTTGAAGACGATCTGCTCTTCGAAGAGCGAGCGCAAATAATTCTGGAACTCGGCGTCCAGGGCGGACGCAGCGGTTGAGAAGGGTTCGGTCATGGCTCAATTGTCTGCCATGCCAGCGCACAGCGCCGCCTCAGGCCAGTCGTTTGCTCAGTGCCGGCTGAAGTCGGGCAGGCGTTTGTCCATGAAAGCGGTAAAGGCTTCGCGCGCCGCCGGTTCGCCCAGCATGCGACCAAAAATCAGGGCCTCCTGACTCATGCGCTGGGCTACCTCCGATTGCGTACCCAGCTTCATCAGGCGTTTGGTCTCCAGCAGGGAACTCATCGGCTTGCTCGCCAGGCGCCGCGCCTGTTGTTGGGCCAGGGCATTGGCTTCGGTTGGCGGCACGATGCGATTGACCAGCCCCCACTCCAGCGCGCTTTCAGCGCTGAAGGGCTCGCCCAGCAGCAGGGCTTCAGCCGCCCGCGCATGACCCATGAGCCGGGGCATCAGCAGGCTCGAGGCGGCCTCCGGACACAGGCCCAGATTCACAAAGGGCGTGGAAAAAGCGGCGTTATCACCGGCATAGACCAGGTCGCAGTGCAGCAGCAGGGTGGTGCCTACCCCTACCGCAGGACCGCAGACCGCCGCCACCAGCGGTTTGGCAAAGCCGCTGATGCCGCGCAGAAAGCGGAACACGGCAGCGTCTTCCGAGACGGGCGGGCTGTTGAGGAAATCTCCGATGTCGTTGCCTGCAGAAAACACGGTCTCATGACCCTGGATCACCACCACCCGCACCTGGGCATCTTCAGAGGCCAGCGCCAGCGCATCGGCCAGCTGACCGTACATGGCTGCGGTCAGTGAGTTCTTTCGTTGCAGGCGGTTGAGCGTGAGGGTGGTCACGCCGGCCTCGTGGTGGCTCAGGATGTCGCTCATGAAATTCACTCCTTGTAGTAAACGATCTGGTGCGCGCTGGCCAGCAGCAGACCCTGGCGCGACCAGAGGTGGGCGGTCTGGTCAAAAAAACCAAACCGGAAATCCTGTGCCCGGGCCTGGGCATACACATGCTGCCCGCCGACGGCTGCCAGTTCGGATTCACTGGCATGGAAGTAAACGGTCAGGGAAACAGTGCCGGTGGCCACCCACCGGGCGCGTCGCAGCCAGATGCGGGGATAGAAGGCATCGCTCATGGCCGCCAGGGCCTGCAGATCCAGCGGTCTCTGCTGCGCATCGCGCAGCCATAGACGGGTCTGGCTATCGCGCTCGCTGTCATCGGAGACGGTCGGCACCGCCCCTTCAATCAGGCGGATCTCATAGCGCCGCACCCACTCCACCGACTCGAACATGATCACGGGTTCGAAAGCCTCTGGAGCTTGCACTTGCGGCAGCGCCAGATCCTGACGGCGCCAGACTTCACGCCGAACCGCGGTGACCACGGTGGCCGTGGCCATCACTTCCTCGGTGTTCTCGATCCACTGGGTCAGTTCCACCAGCCAGTGCTGTGTGGAGCGGTTGCTGCGGGCCGCGCGAGCCTTGATTCGGTAGGGCCCGTCCCTGAGTGCGGCTGCGTAGTTGATGGTCAGCGACACGGGCTCACCCAGGCACTGCGATTGCTTGACCGCCTGCACCATCAGTGCCGCCGTGATGCCGCCATAGGGCCCGACCATATTGGCCCAGGCAGGATGGGTCCGGCCTTCGAGGACGCCCGCCTCATGGCCTGCTTGCAGGGCCAGGGCCTCATCAAGCGCATAGGCGCTGCGTTCGTGCGGTTGCGGGTGGGTGTCAGAGGCGGTCGCGTGCATGGTTCAGTCTATCGCGCCGGGGGCGGCGCTCCCACAGAGGGAAATGCATCGCGCTGGGGGGCGGCG
>CAZATV010000149.1:0-4860 GCA_964488145.1 uncultured Polaromonas sp. | reverse complement strand
CGTCGTTGACGCCGCTGGCGTTGCCGGCCGTCACCGTACCGTCCGGGCGCACCACCCCCTTGAGTTTGGCCAGTGCTTCCAGACTGGTCTCGCGCGGATGCTCGTCCTTGTCGACGACGATGGCATCGCCCTTTTTCTGGGCAATCGTCACCGGGCAGATTTCACGGGCCAGGTGTCCGGCCTTCTGGGCAGCCACCGCCCTCATCTGGCTGGCCAGGGCCATGCGGTCCTGCGCTTCGCGCTCGATCTTGAAGTCGGTTGCCACGTTTTCGGCGGTCTCAGGCATGGAGTCCACACCGTACTTGTCTTTCATCAACTTGTTGATGAAGCGCCAGCCGATGGTGGTGTCATAGACCGCATTGGCACGCGAAAAAGCGCTCTCTGCTTTGGGCATGACGAAAGGGGCCCGACTCATGCTCTCCACACCGCCGGCGATCATCAGGCCGGCTTCGCCGGACTTGATGGCGCGCGCTGCGGTGCCTACTGCATCGAGTCCGGAGCCGCACAGGCGGTTGAGGGTGGCGCCAGGCACCTCGATCGGCAGACCGGCCAACAGGCTGACCATATGCGCCACGTTGCGGTTGTCCTCACCGGCCTGATTAGCGCAGCCGTAGAGCACGTCGGTCACAGCCGCCCAGTCCACTTTGGGGTTGCGGGCCATCAGGGCCTTGAGCGGGATGGCCCCCAGATCGTCGGTGCGCACGCTGGACAAAGCGCCGCCGTAACGGCCGAAAGGGGTGCGGATAGCGTCACAAATATAGGCTGAGTTCATTTAAAGCTTTCCAATCCAAGTTTGATAGTCAAAAGGGCGATACGCTCATGCGGGGCGATTCGGTCGGAGCGACCTGCCTCAGGTCGCAATCGGCAGGCCGACCAGCTTTTCCAGTTCAGCCAGAGAGAGTCCATCCACCCGATCGATCAGTCGAAGGCCCGCCGGGGAACATTCGAAGGTGGCCAGGTCGGTGTAGATGCGCTTGACACAAGCGATACCGGTGAGGGGGTAGCTGCATTGGTGCACCACCTTGGAGGCCCCGTTCTTGGTCAGCAGATCCATCATGACCCAGGTCTGCTTGGCTCCGATCGCCAAGTCCATCGCGCCACCAACCGCGGGAATGGCGTCCTTCTCTCCGGTGTGCCAATTGGCAAGGTCGCCGGTTGCGCTGACCTGAAAGGCGCCAAGCACACAGATGTCGAGGTGGCCACCCCGCATCATGCCGAAGCTGTCGGCATGATGGAAGAAGGCGCCACCGGGCAGCAAAGTCACAGGCTGCTTGCCCGCATTGATCAGGTCGTAGTCCTCCTGGCCGGCTGAGGGTGCCGGACCCATGCCCAGGATACCGTTTTCGCTGTGCAAGATGACCTCAATGCCCGCCGGCAAATGATTGGCAACCAGCGTAGGCTGACCGATACCCAGATTGACATAAGCCCCATCGTGAATGTCGCGGGCCACCCGCCGCGCGAGTTCGTCCTTGCTGCGTTTGGTGTAAGTCATATTCATGCCACCTTCTTGAAGCCGCCGGCCTGAGTGGCCACGCGATCAATCTTGACGATGTGACTGACGAAGATGCCGGGCGTGACCACCGTCTCGGGATCCATCTGGCCAAGCTCAACAATTTCATGCACCGAAGCGACCGTCTTGCGGGCAGCAGTGGCCATGATGGGCCCGAAGTTGCGCGCAGCCTTGCGAAAAGTCAGGTTACCCCAGCGGTCTCCGCGTTCGGCCTTGATCAGAGCCAGATCACCGTGGATGGGCATCTCCAGCACGTACATGCGCCCATTGATCTCACGCGTCTCTTTGCCACGGGCCAGTTCGGTTCCGTAACCGGTGGGCGAAAAAAAAGCACCGATCCCGGCACCTGCAGCGCGAATGCGTTCGGCCAGATTGCCCTGCGGGGCGAGCTCCAGCTCTATCTTGCCGCTGCGATAAAGGCCGTCAAAGACGTGACTGTCGGTCTGGCGCGGAAAGCTGCAGATGACCTTGCGCACCCGCCCCTCCTTGAGCAGGGCCGCCAACCCGACATCGCCATTGCCCGCGTTGTTATTGACCACCACCAGATCGCGCGCACCCTGCGCAATCAGGCCGTCGATCAATTCGTTGGGAATGCCTGCGGTGCCGAACCCGCCTATGAGGACCGTGGCGCCATCCTGCAGGCCTGCCAGGGCTGCTTCCACGCTGGGCGCGATTTTGTTGATCATGCAAGGACTCCAGCCGTTGTGGGCCACACAGGGCACTGGAGGGCCCCGCATCGCCACCATGTTTGTAGGCTTGTTCGTAAACTTGTTCGTATAACGAACATTTGTTCGTATAATGAATTTTAAGAGAATCGTCTTGACCATGGCAAGTCAAACCCAGCCCACCCAACTCAGCCGTGCAAAAAAACAAAGCGGTGCGCCGGTGCCGGGCGACACCTATGTGCAATCTTTCGCACGTGGCCTGCAAGTTATTGGCTGCTTCAGCGCCGAAGCCCCTGAACAGACGCTGACCGAAGTGGCCGGTCGCAGCGGCCTGACCCGGGCCGGCGCCCGGCGCATCCTGCTCACCCTTCAAACCCTGGGCTATGTCACTAGCGATGGTCGGCTGTTTCGACTCTCCCCACGCATTCTGGATCTGGGCTTTGCCTATCTGTCCTCCATGCCGATCTGGAACCTTGCCGAACCGGCCATGCAAGGCCTGGCCTCGCGAGTGGGGGAATCATGCTCAGCGGCGGTGCTCGAGGGCAGCGACATCATCTATGTGATGCGGGTGCCCACACACAAAATCATGAGTATCGGCCTGGGGGTTGGCTCACGTCTGCCGGCCTACTGCACCTCCATGGGGCGCATGCTGCTGGCCGACCTGGACGATGAGCAAGCCCTTGGGGTGATTGAGGGCAGCCCGCGACGCGCCCTGACCCGGCATACCCTGACCGATCCGCAGGACCTGCTGGCCAGGGTACGCCAAGCCCGCAAACAGGGTTGGTGCCTGGTCAATCAGGAACTCGAAGAAGGCCTGGTCTCTTTGGCCGCTCCGCTCAGAGACCGCGGCGGCCGCACAGTGGCCGCCTTGAACATCAGCGGCCAGGTCAACCGCACATCGGCACGCCAGATGCAGGACACCATGCTGCCCGCCCTGCGCCAGGCAGCCGACACGATCTCAGCCCTCTTGTCGGCCAAGCAGGCCTGAACCCGCCCGGGCCGGTTAAGCTTGCACCATGTTCAGCCCCTCGCAAGCGGACGTCCGCAAGTTCTTCTGTGATGTCTACGCCAGGCAGCGCGACGGTCTGCCCATGGACGCGCTGCAAACACTGGCCGCTCAGTGGGTCGCCGAGCATCCGGAGTACCACGCGGATCTGGCCGATGAAGAAGCAGCCCTGGCCTCGATGAAAGAAATCCTCGAGGCCCGAACCAACCCCTTTCTGCATCTGTCTTTGCACCTGTCGATCAGTGAGCAATGCTCCATCGACCAACCGCGCGGCATCCGGCAGGCGGTGGAGTTGCTGACGGCACGGCACTGTCTGCACGAAGCGCACCATGAGGCCATGGAATGCCTGGCTCACATGATCTGGGAAAGCCAGCGCGCCGGCCGCCCGCCCGATGGGCAAGAGTATCTCGACTGCGTGCAGCGACGCGCCACCCGGGACTGAACAACGCACGACCCAATAAAAAAGCCCGTCTAAGGGACGGGCTTTTTTGCAGGCGCAGCGCGCTCAGCGAAAGCGGCTCTGCGGCACCACCTTCAAGTCGCCCTCAAGCGAAGCGAGGTAGTTGGCGATTTGCTTGAGCTCCGCATTGCTGTACTGCTTGGCAAAGCCGCTCATGATGGCATTGTTGCGGCCAACGACATGGTTGGGATCGCGCTTGTAGGCCTTGAGCGCCACGTAAAGGTAGTCGGCATGCTGCCCGCCGATCTTGGGGTAGGAGGGGTCAATCGGGGTGCTGAAATTAGCCCCATGGCAAGAGGCGCAATTGGCCCTGGCCAGCAAGGCAGCCACCGCAGCGCTCGGCACCTTGGGCTCTTTGGCTGCAACCGACTTGCCGCCCGGCAGTCCATGCTCGCTGTAGAAAGCCGCCAGATCGGCCATGTTCTGGTCGGTCAGGGACTCAGAAATGGCGCGCATGGTCGGGTGCTTGCGATCACCCTTCTTGTACGCATTGAGTGCGGCCACGATGTACTTGGCGGTCTGACCAGAGATCATCGGAACCCGATACACCTCAGGGAAACTGGCTTGGTAACCTTTAATCCCGTGGCACCCAATACACATGGCTGCGATACCTTCACCGGCTTTGGCGTCGCCCTTGAGATCCTGGGCCCAGACCGCAGACGTCCCGAAAGAGACAAGAGCAGTAAAAATCGCAGAGAACAACTTCGTCATTTTGAGCGCACAATCGAAGGATCAAAAAACCGGCAGATTATAGCCAGCGACCCAGGCGCAATCTGAACTCTTGCTGACCGTGCAGCAAATGCGGCCGGCCAGCGCCCAACCTCCCAAGCAGGCCGACACCATGAAATTCAAAGGCTCGGACAACTACGTCGCCACCGACGACCTGATGCTGGCGGTACACGCCGCCACCACCCTGAAGAAACCCCTGCTGGTCAAGGGTGAACCGGGCACCGGCAAAACCATGCTGGCAGAAGAAGTGGCCAAGGCTCTGGACATGCCGCTGCTGCAGTGGCACATCAAGTCCACCACCAAGGCGCAACAGGGCCTCTACGAATACGACGCGGTCTCGCGTCTGCGCGATTCGCAGTTGGGAGACGAGAAGGTCAAGGACATTCACAACTACATCGTCAAGGGTGTGCTGTGGCAGGCCTTTACCGCTGAACAGCCTGTGGCGTTGCTGATCGACGAGATCGACAAGGCCGACATCGAGTTTCCCAAC
>CAZATV010000148.1:0-4928 GCA_964488145.1 uncultured Polaromonas sp. | reverse complement strand
GTCTTGATGAGATTGCTCTCCAGCAACAAGGCCTCGGCTTCCGAACGAACCACCGTGGTTTCCATGCGCGCAATCCGACCGACCATGTGGCCAATACGAGTTCCACCATGGTCCTTCTGAAAATAGCTGCTCACCCGCTTCTTCAGATTGCGCGCCTTGCCCACATAGAGCACGCCACCCTGCGCGTCGTAATAACGATAGACCCCGGGCATGGACGGCAACGCAGCCACCTCGGCCAGCAGGGCCTGTCTGAGTTCATGGGCCATCGGGTCTGCAATACCGGAGCTCATTTTGAGCGCACTTGTTTCCATCTAGGGATCAACGGGCAGCCTGGCTTACGAACACCGCAGTGCCGTTTCCAGCTTAAGCTTGGCCAATAATTCCTGGGGCAAGATCACACCGTCAAAAGTGGCCGCAGTGGATCATCCTGAGGGCGGTCACAACAGCCGATTTGTTTTAACGATTGTATGAGCGCAGTTTGCCGCGCTCCCATCCACATGCCACCCGCTCGCCTCTGGGACCTCTTCTGCACCGTCATCGACAACCATGGTGATCTGGGCGTGTGCTGCCGCCTCTCGCGGCAACTGCGCGATGCCGGCCAACGGGTGCGGCTGTGGGTGGACGATGCCTCGGCTCTGGCCTGGATGGCCCCCGGGCTCAGCCAGGGTCGCGAGCCAGGCATCGAAGTCATCCCCTGGAGTCGCGCTGTGACTCCACCGGAGGGCCTACCCCCGGCCGATGTGTGGATTGAAGCCTTTGGATGCCACATCCCCGAGGCTTTTGTCGCCCAGGGGGTGCGTGGTCGCTCCCAGCAGCCGGCCTGGATCAACCTTGAATATCTGAGCGCCGAACCCTGGGTGGAACGCAACCACCGTCTGCCCTCACCCGTGCAAACCGGTCCGGCCCGGGGCTGGACCAAGCATTTCTTCTACCCGGGCTTTACCCCCAGAACCGGCGGTCTGCTGCGCGAAGCGGGCTTATTGGCGCGGCAGCAGGCGTTTGAGCCGTCAGCCTGGCGCGCACTGCAAGTGCCCGGTCTGCGCGCCGGCGCGCGGCTGATCAGCCTGTTTTGCTACGAACCCACCGCCCTGCCCCTGCTGCTGCAGCAAACAGCCCAGGATCATTGGCTGGTCACCCCGGGCCGGCCGCTGGCCGCCCTGCAAAAAGCCTTGCCCGCCCTGGGCCCGACACCGCCCTGGACTGCCCTGCCCTACACCGACCAGGACGGCTTTGACCAGATGCTGTGGGCCTGCGATCTCAATCTGGTGCGCGGCGAAGACTCATGGGTGCGGGCCCTCTGGGCCGGCCGGCCCTTCGTCTGGCAGGCCTATCCGCAGCACGATCAGGCTCACCACGCCAAGCTCGAGGCCTTTTTGGACTGGCTGGAGGCACCGCCCAGTCTGCGCCGGTTTCACAGCCTCTGGAACGGCATTGGAACGGGCCCCTTGCCTGTGCTGGCCGCCCCTCTTCTGGCCGAGTGGAGCGAATGTGCGCAAGCGGCGCGCCGACGCCTCTTGGCTCAGGACGACCTCCTGAGCCAACTGTTCCGTCACATCTTCGGTGCGTGAACGGGCGCTGCCCTGGGCCAGCAGAGTCAGGACAAGTAGCCCGCGAACTGGACAATATCGACATTGCCCCCTGAAATGACAATCCCCACCCGCTTGCCGCGCACCTCCACCGCCCCCTGCATGGCAGCGGCCATGGCCAGCGCACCCGTGGGCTCTACCACCATCTTCATGCGGGCTGCGGCAAAGCGCATGGCCTCGATGAGCTGCGCGTCGCTGACCGTCACGATGTCATCAACCAGCGCCTGGATCACCGGGAAAGTCAACTGACCGAGGAACTGCGTCTGCGCGCCGTCGGCAATCGTGCGCGGCGTATCGATCCGCACGATATGTCCCACGCGCTTACTCTGCTGCGCATCGTTACCGGCCTCCGGCTCCACGCCGATGACGCGGCAAGTCGGACTGAGCTGACGGGCTGCCACCGCACAGCCGGAAATCAAGCCGCCCCCGCCCAGGCAGACCAACAGCAGATCGAGCGAGCCGACGTCCTCAAACAATTCCTTGGCGGCCGTGCCTTGTCCGGCCATTACATCGGCATGGTCGTAGGGCGGAATCAGGGTCATGCCCCGCTCCTGGGCCAGTTTGCGGCCAATGGCCTCTCGGTCCTCGGTGTAGCGGTCATAGACAATGACTTCAGCCCCGTAGCCCCGGGTGGCGGCCATCTTCACCGCCGGCGAATCCTGGGGCATCACGATGGCCGCTGGAATGCCCAGCAGCCGGGCCGACAGTGCAATACCCTGCGCATGATTGCCCGAACTGAAGGCGCAAACACCCCGCTTTTTCTGTTCGGGCGTGAAACGCGCCAGGGCGTTGTAGGCCCCGCGGAACTTGAAGGCGCCCATGCGCTGAAAGTTCTCGCACTTGAAGAACAACTGGGCGCCGGTCAAGTCATCGGCGGTTTGAGACCGCATCACCGGCGTTCGATGCGCCACCCCTCGCAAACGCTCATGCGCTGCGGCGACGTCCTTGTAGTCGATGGCCAGGGGCATGCAAACCCTCACTTGGCGAACAGGGAATCGAGGCTTTTGAAGGCCTTGAATTCAATGGCATTGCCGAACGGGTCCAGAAAAAACAGCGTGGCCTGCTCGCCTGGCTCGCCCTTGAAGCGAATGTAGGGCTCGATGATGAACTGCGTACCCAGCGCCTTGAGCCGATCGGCCAGGGCCTGCCAGTCGGGCATGTTCATCACCAACCCAAAATGGCGCACCGGCACGCCGTGGCCGTCGACCTCGCTGCGCGACACCTCGGAATTCATGGTGGGGCACAGATGCGCCACGATCTGATGCCCATGAAAATTGAAATCCACCCACTCAGGACTGCTGCGCCCCTCCGGGCAACCCAAAACGCCGCCATAGAAAGCGCGGGCTTTTTCGAGGTCAGTGACAGGAAAGGCAAGGTGAAAAGGTTGCATGATGGAACTCCGTGGACGGCAGATGCTACCAAAGCTGCCCCTCGCATCTCCCAAGGCCCCTAACTTGACCCGGGCTTGGCTAAAATGCTGAGTTTTTGCGCAGCACCCCGCAGCGCCACCCAACCTCCAACTCTTATGAAAATCGCTCAAGAAATTCGCGCTGGTAACGTCATCATGAATGGCGGCAACCCCTGGGTCGTGCTCAAGACCGAGTATTCGCGGGGTGGCCGCAACGCCGCTACCGTGCGCATGAAACTTAAAAGTCTGCTCAACAACCAGGGCACCGAGATCGTGTTCAAGGCCGACGACAAGATGGATCAGATCGTGCTGGACAAGAAGGAGTGCACCTACTCCTACTTTGCCGACCCGATGTATGTCTGGATGGACCTTGACTACAACCAGTACGAGGTGGAAGCCGAGAACATGGGCGATGCCTTGAACTACCTGGAGGAAGGCATGTCTGCCGAGGTGGTGTTCTATGAGGGCAAGGCCATTTCGGTCGAACTGCCGACCAGCGTTGAGCGGGAAATCACCTGGACCGAGCCGGCCGTCAAGGGCGACACCTCCGGAAAGGTGCTCAAGCCGGCCAAGATTGCCACCGGCTTTGAGGTGCCGGTGCCGATTTTCGTGGCCCAGGGTGACCGCATCGAGATTGACACCCGCACGGGTGAATATCGCAAGCGGGTGTAAGTCCTGCCGTCCTGAATGAAGGCTCCGCTGTCGGGGCCTTTTTTCTTGATCTCCCGTTCAGCCCATGGCCAGCCCCCCGACCCAAGCCCTGGATCTTGAAGATCTGCCGGTGCCCATGCGCATGCTGCCGGGGCTGCGACGCTGCGATCGCATTGAACTGCATCGTCTGCAAGTGGGCAGCCCGTTGTACGCAGAAAAGAAGGCTCTTTTGCAGGCGGGCTGGCAAGCCCTGGCGGTGCCGGGCTTTGAGGCGGGGCCGGTGCTGGAAACGGTGCGTCAGGTGGCCGGCTTGACCCCCGGGGAGACCGAGCCTGTGCCCCTGCTGATCGAGGAAGATCTGGCGGTGCTCGATGGCCCCAGCGCCAGCCTGCCCTGGCTGAGCGTTTGCACCCCCTCGCACTGGGCGCCCGAGGACAAGCTCGGACTGGACTGGGCATCGGCCCATGCACCGGTCGCTGACAATCAGGCGTTGATGGCCGCGCATCGGCCGTTGGTGGCCTTGTGCACCAACGGCCAATGCTGGCAACGCTCGGTGTACACCTTGTCCTCCAGCGGGCGTTATGACCAACATCCCCTGCGCTGGCCGCGTACGCCCTGGCCCGATCTGCGGGGCGATCGCCTGGCCGAGCACACCTGGCTGCGGGTCGAACGCCAGGGCTTTTTCCCGGTGCTGGGGCGACCGGGACAGGCCGTCTTCAGCATACGGCTGCAAATCGAGCGGCTCGATCGCAGCGCAAGCACTGCGCACCGGGCACAAAAGCTGCTGGAGTGGCTATCGAGCATGAGCGAGGCGGTGGCGCATTACAAGGGCTTGGGCCCGATACGCCCTGCCCTGCTGACCTGGCTGGCCGAGCGCAGCCGTTGACTGGGACTTGAGGCCATGGAACTGATCGCACGACTTCTGGAAATCATCATCCCGGTCTTGTTGATCGTGGCCGTGGGCTACGGCTACGCGCGGCGGCGGCGACCGGACATGACGCTTTTCAACCGCATTGCGCTTGAGGTCTGCACGCCACTGCTGACCTATTCGGCGCTGGCCTCGCGGCAGTTTGATATTGCGCAGCACATCCCCCTACTGGCCGGCGGCACGCTGATCATTCTGGGGGCGGGCCTGTTGGCCTGGCCGCTGGCATTGATGGCCCGGCAATCGCCCCGAACCCTGGTACCGGTGGTGATGTTCAACAACTGCGGCAATATGGGGATTCCACTGGCCTTGCTGGCCTTCGGGCCGCAGCAAATGGGTGCGGCGGTGGCGCTGTACT
>CAZATV010000147.1:0-4943 GCA_964488145.1 uncultured Polaromonas sp. | reverse complement strand
GGAGCACCACCCTGTGGGAGCGCCGCCCCCGGCGCGATTGCGGCGCGAGCGCTGGATAATGACCCCATGCAAGAGCGTTGGAAACCCAGCGTCACAGTGGCCGCGATCATCGAGCGACAGCATCACGGGCGAACCGAGTTTTTGCTGGTTGAGGAGATGACGCCAGAAGGCCTGCGGCTGAACAACCCGGCCGGGCATCTGGACCCCGGCGAAAGCCCGATCGAGGCCTGCGCCCGCGAAGCCCTGGAAGAAACCGCCCACCCCTTCAAGCCCACGGCCCTGGTGGGCGTTTATCTCTCGCGATTTGAGCGCAAGCGACCGGGGCTGCCGATAGAAGACATCACCTACCTGCGCTTTGCCTTCTGCGGCGAAGTGGGGTTGCTGCAGCCCGATCGCACCCTGGATGAGGGCATTGTTCGAACCGTCTGGATGAGCCCCGAAGAGATTCGTACCACCCGGGACCGCCATCGCAGCCCCCTGATACTGCGCTGCATGGAAGACCATCTGGCCGGCAGGCGCTATGCCCTCGATCTGATCAGCACCGACCGCAGCGTTTACGCAGGCGGGACTTCGGCCCCACACTGAACCTCAGCTCCAAGCGGCCCGGTCCACGCAGACGCCATCAATCCGCCGGCGATGCCGCAAGGGCTGCGACCGGCGCTCAAGGCCGAGGTCTGAGGACCATCGCATCGCGGCCGATCTCCACATCGAAATGTTTGAGAAAAGACTGGCCCAGCAGCGCCTGGTCAGGCGGCAGGCCGACCAGTCCCACCGTGACACTGGCCTCGTTGAAGGCCAAGTGCCCTGCGCGCACCGGCACGCTGCGCACCAGCTGGCCCGATCGCTGCCCGTTGGCGGTGTTCAAGGTGATGGGGCTGCCCGCCGGCAAACCGGCTTGCTCGGCCAGCGTCTGACTGATGCTGACATGGCTGGCTCCGGTGTCCACCAGAAACTTCACCGGCTGCCGGTTGACTTCACCGGCCACATGAAAATGCCCATCGCGTTGGCGCGGAATGACCAGCTCACCGGTGCCCAGAGCATAGGGTTGCAGCTTGGCCTGTCGGCGCTGCTCAGAATACTCAAAGCCAAGGTACAGGGCCGCAGCCAGGAAAAGCCAGACTGCAGCGATACCGAAAGCGCCAAGGCGGGCGGTTTGTTCGGGCGTAGACGAAGACATACAAGGTGTGCGCAAAGAAGAAAGGGCGTGGTTTTTAACCCGGCCGCACCACCCACCCGCTTCTCGAGCTCAAGCGTAACGCGTATCTGCTCCAAGAGTCGGCAAAGCGCCCAACTGGCCCCCTGGCGAGGCCGGCTTTCACGGTACCAAACGTCGGAGCGCCCCTGATGCCGGCGCCCGTGGTCCGCGTTGCGCCAGCCGAGATAATCACGCCATGACAGCCGCCAAAAAAATGCGTGTCGTGGTCGGCCTCAGCGGTGGCGTGGATTCGGCCGTCAGTGCTTACTTGCTCAAGAAGGCTGGCCATGAGGTGATCGGCATCTTCATGAAGAACTGGGAAGACGACGACGACAGCGAATACTGCTCATCCAATATCGACTTCGTCGACGCCGCCGCCGTAGCCGACGTGATCGGCATCGAGATCGAGCATGTGAACTTTGCCGCCAACTACAAGGACCGGGTGTTTGCCGAGTTCCTGCGCGAATACCAGGCCGGCCGCACGCCCAACCCGGACATTCTGTGCAATGCCGAGATCAAGTTCAAGGCTTTCCTCGACCATGCCCTGCGTCTGGGCGCCGAGAAAATCGCCACCGGGCACTACGCACGGGTGCGGCAGAGCGAGTCAGGTCTTTTTGAGCTGCTCAAGGGGCTGGACCCCTCCAAAGACCAGAGTTACTTTCTGCACCGTCTGCATCAGGCGCAACTGGCCAAGACATTGTTCCCGGTGGGCGAGTTGCACAAGAGCGAGGTGCGGCGCATGGCCGATGAAATTGGCTTGTCCAATGCACGCAAGAAAGACTCAACCGGCATCTGCTTCATTGGGGAACGGCCGTTCCGGGAGTTTCTCAACCGCTATATCGCCAAGGCGCCGGGACCCATTAAGAGCGACAACGGCCGCGTCATCGGCGAGCATATAGGCCTGAGCTTCTATACGCTGGGCCAGCGCCAGGGCTTGGGGATAGGTGGCGTCAAGGCCAAGGGGGCGCAGCTCAAGGCCCTGCAAGCGCAAGGCCTGCGCGGGGCCGGGGAACATGCGCCCTGGTTTGTGGCACGCAAGGATGTGGCTAACAATACCCTGTGGGTGGTGCAAGGGCATGACCACCCCTGGCTGCTCTCGCATCGACTCAAGGCGCAGGACTGCAGCTGGGTTTCAGGACAAGCCCCGGCGCCCGGCCCGATGGCCGCCAAGACCCGCTACCGCCAAGCCGATGCCGCCTGCACCGTGCTCAGCGCCGATGCGCAGCACTGTAATTTGAGCTTTGCGCAAGCCCAGTGGGCGGTGACGCCGGGTCAGTCAGCGGTGCTTTACCAGGGCGAGGTCTGTCTGGGCGGGGGGGTGATTGAGGGGTGTGATGCGCCCGCGTGAGCCCTGAAGCCCCTTTGCCATTGAACCGGGGCCCTGTCGTCGCGAAGGCGTGGCTCCTACAAAAACCCATCGCCGCAGGGCGCGGCTCCCACGAGCTCGCCGCCTATGGCACCCAAAGGAGGGGACGCCGCCCTCGGCACGGCGAAGGGAAAAAGACGCCCTTTTTCAGAAGGGAATATCGTCGTCCATGTCACCAAAACCGCTGTCACTCTTGGCGGCAGCCGGCGCAGCGGCACCCTGACGCGACGCCGGAGCGGGACGGCTGTAGCCCCCGCCTTCGTCAGCACCTGAGGGGCCGCCCATGCCTTCTCGGCGGCCGAGCATCTGCATCTGGTCGGCTCGGATCTCGGTGGTGTATTTTTCTTGCCCCTGGGCGTCCGTCCATTTGCGCGTGCGCAGGCTGCCCTCCACATAGACCTGCGAGCCCTTGCGCAAGTATTCAGCGGCAATTTCTGCCAGGCGACCGTTGAAGACCACCCGATGCCATTCGGTGGCCTCTTTTGCCTCGCCGGTCTGTTTGTCTTTCCAGCGATCGGTGGTTGCGATGGTGACATTGGCCACCCGATCTCCGCTGGGGAAAGTGCGCACTTCTGGGTCGCGGCCGAGATTGCCGACGATGATGACTTTATTGACCGATGCCATGAAGATTCTCCTGTGGGTTTGAGTTTAGCGGGCCGCGCCGGTTTCCACCGCATTCGTCGCATCACGCACCGGCTCATGCAGGGACGGCGCACGCATGGGCCAGGCCACCAGCAGCCACAGCAACATGAGGGCGGCGCAGGCGACGAACAGACCCTGCAAGCCCTGGGTGCGCAGGAGCCATCCTCCCAGAGCGCCGCCCAAAAAGAAACCCAGCGACTGCAAAGTATTAAAAACACCGAGCGCCGTCCCACGCACCGGCGCAGGGGCTAGCCGGGAGGCCATGCTGGGTTGACACGATTCAAGGATGTTGAAGCCGCAAAAAAAGGCAAATAGAAGCCATGCCAAAAGGGTCAGGCCGAGCGGCTGCCCGGCCATCCAGAGAAAGGCCAACTGGACTGCTGCGATCAAAGCGACCGAGCCCAGAAAAACCGCCCGCAGATAGCCTCGTCGCTCCAACGGATAGAGCGTCAGGCGCAGCACAAAGAAAGAAGCCAGAACGGTGGGCAGGTACACCTGCCAATGCAAATCCTGGGGCAAGCCGGCCTGAACCAACAATCCGGGAATGGCCACCCACATGGCCAACTGCACCGCGTGCAAGATAAACACGCCCAGATTGAGCCGTATCAATCGGGCATCGGCCAGCACCTGCGACAAGCCGGCCGCATGACGCGCCAGGGGCCGCGGCGGCTCCGGCGGCGTGAGTCTGAGCACCACTGCGATGCCCAACAAAGCCATCGCCGCCGTCAGCGCAAACAGGCCGCTCAAGCCCGTGAACTGATTGAGCCAAGGCGCGGCCATCAGCGAAAAAGCAAAGACGGCCCCGATGCTCACGCCCACCAGGGTCATGGCCTTGGTGCGCACCTCATCGCGGGTCTGGTCGGCCAACAGCGCAGTCACCGCCGCCGACACCGCGCCGGCGCCCTGCACCGCTCGACCCACGGTGAGCGCGGCCAAGGAGGTTGCAGCCATGGCCATCGCGCTGCCCAGGGCAAACACCAGCAAGCCGGCGACGATGACCCGCTTGCGACCCCAGCGGTCACTGGCCATACCCAAAGGAAGCTGCAGCAGGGCTTGAGTCAGGCCATAGATGCCCATCGCCAGCCCGACGCGCGCTGGGTCATCGCCGCCGGGAAAACGGGCCGCCTCCAACGCAAAAACCGGCAGCACCAAAAACAAGCCCAACATCCGCATGCCGAACACCGACGACAGCGACAAGGCCGAGCGCAGCTCCAGCGGCGTCATGCGCGAAGGGTCGGCTGGTGTGGCGTGAGGGGATGACACCGGGAGGGGGCAGAGATACTCAAGCGTGCATTGTCTTCGATGGCCCAAAGTTCGCCGGACTTCGCATCGCCGCGAGGGCGCGAGTCCCACCGCTCTCTTCTGATGGCCCGTTGGCGCTTGTGAGAGCTTGCCTTCACAGAGGCGCCGCCTTCGACGCGATACGGGCCTTGGGTCAGCGTGCGACGACGCGGATCATCTCCAGGCATTTGTTGGAATAGCCCCACTCGTTGTCGTACCAGGCGACCACCTTGATGAAGGTGCCGTCCAGCGCAATGCCGGCATCGGCATCGAACACGCTGGTGCAAGTCTCACCCACGAAGTCGGTGGCCACCACCTTGTCTTCGGTGTAGCCGAGCACACCCTTGAGCGCGCCCTGGGCTTGGGCCTTCATCTCGGCGCAGATCTCTGCGTAGGTGGCGGCGCTGTTGAGCTCGACCGTCAGGTCAACCACCGACACATCGGAGGTGGGCACGCGGA
>CAZATV010000146.1:0-4962 GCA_964488145.1 uncultured Polaromonas sp. | reverse complement strand
ACAGTCAGAGCATTGTCAGCAAATCGCCATTCTTTTGTTGCTGTGATGTAAAGCCCTTTAACGCCGACTGCAACCCCTGCCGCAATGTTTCCGTAGTAAGTGGTGTCTGCATCGCCGATGACAGCCAGCATGTCTGAAAATGCTTTCAAGCCGCTGTAATTTTCGCAGTTATCTTGCAGGTAGCAGACAGGCCACTTGTCCACCGCATTGCTGTGCAATTCGTTCTGGAATGTCGTAATCAACCCTTGCGCAAGTGGGTACTGATAGCGCCACTGACAAGTACCATCGTTTATATTTACAGTTGGGTCTGTTCCGCTCGGCCCGGTGCCACTTGAAGCAGAGGTTCCGGAAGTGACGCACAGGTAAACGGATCCATTTGCCTCACGGTAAATGCCGCGAGTGTATGCAGTAGAAACCGCCCACGTTGTGTAAGTCTTTTGACAACGAGCCAGGTTCGCAAATGCGACATTTTTGAGAGTCGCAAGGTTTGTCTGTCCGTGTACGTTTGTCAGATTCAGCCATGAATAGTCATTGCGAATCTTGAGCCATTGGGCAACAAGACGAAGGAAAGACGCTGCGTATGCGTCATGTGAATCAGCAGGCCGAACGGTGTAGCGGTCTGTCTGTACGTCATGCACATACCAATCAGCACCAGTACCAAACAATCCAATAGGATTTAGAAACGACCACGTAACGCCGCCATCATTGATGCTGTCAGATGTGCCGGTCGGCGCCGTTGCTCCGGTTGTGCCTGTTGTGTTGGCTTGATATATGTTACCGCTGGATGTTCTGCGCTGGCCTGCCGTGATTGCTTGACCGGATGCCCATGCGGGATATTCGCCCACATGCGGATAGATATATTTCCACGTTACAGTACCGTCAACAATTGCCCCCCCAGTTCCAGACGGAGGCGTGGCTCCGGTTGTTCCTGCAACGGTGCATTTATAGACGTTGCCGTTAATGTAACGCTTCATTCCCTTCTGGATTGCAACGCCTGACAGCCATCGAGTAATAAGGTTGAAAATGTACGCTTCAAGATATTCCTGAATCCGTGTATTGCTTAGACGGTCGAGGACGTAATAAATCCCAAGGTTTGAGAAATACCATACGACACCGTTATTCACGCCCCAACGATATGCGCCCTGCATGTCAAATTCAGCGATGAAATACCATTTCACTGAACCATCAACGAACACAAATTGTTGGAGTTCAGAATCCCACGTTGGGCCAACATAACCGGATGGAGCACTTGCAGCGCCAGTAACGCCGCTTTGCAAGCAAATGTAAAGATTGTCACCAATCTTTACTTTCGACCCGTAGTTGAAGAATGTACTCGGAGCATATGAAAGTGCAGTTTTAGGGATGTCGAAATCACCGAGAACCTTGTTAAAGTCTAGCGATGCTTCCGGCACGTAAACACGGTCAGATGTGACACGGTTTCGCATGTCAGACAAGCCAGTGATTTTAGATGCGTCTGTCTGAACTCGGCAAATCTTTGCCTTGTCGTTTTCTTCTGTCAGCAGCCAATAGGTAGCATTCGACTTAATAAAAATCTGACCTGCTTTGTCCAGATAAACGTCTGTGTAAGTGCTGGCAGGGAATGTGATTGTTTGACCGGGGAACTCCACACGGATGCCTTCAACCCATGCGGTGCCAACCGGAAAAGTCGCTGTTCTGGTTGTCCACCCGCCAACTGGTGGCGATGGAAGCAGCCCGTCAATAACATACGGATATGAGTTGTTAGCCCCGTCTGCCGCTTCTGTCGATTCAACTTCTTCATACAATGAAGATGCAACAAGTTCGCCACGCTTGTTTTTAATCGTGATTGAATAATTACCCGGCACGTAGACTTTAGCCGGTGAGCCGTTCAAGTCGGCATATCCGTTTACCGTGCGAATGGGCTGCGATGCAATGTTCGTAAATCCAGAATCCCAATACACTTGTACTTGGTTTGTCTCTGGGTTTAGACCGTAAGCACCGAAATACAAGTAACCATTTTCAAGCGGCATCCCGTTGATGTCGTAGTAAATTTCGAACGGTGTTTTAGCGAGTTGAACCATTATTCACCCAATGCTTTCTTAACTTCTGCTTTAAGTTTTGCGTCTTTAATTTGTTTAATTCCAACTCTTGCCAAAGTAGTTACTGGAGCCGGTACGCCTGACATTGCAATTAAAATTGAATCTGCTAATGCGGCGATTGCCGCCCCGGTTCCGCTGGTATTAACTGTCCCAGGTGGGACGGTCAAAACATCTTTTGCAACATCATTTAATAGCTGCAATTTTGCAGCACCTTGTTTGCCAAAAATAAAATCTAATTTCCCTGATTCTATTAACGGTTTAAGTGCTTTCTCAAATTGAGCGGCTGAAAAAATCTTATTGCCCAGTGTGTCTGTTGCAACATTTTTCAATGTTTGATCTCTAATGTGAGTTAATACACCGCCTTGCAACTCACGCCATGCTTGCATGCCTTTTTCGCCTTCGGTTTGTAGCAATCGCCTAATCTGACGAACAGAATCAAGCGATGCGGTCGGGGCAACTATTGAACGATTCAAAACATCTTCAAGCGCAATAACACGGTCTACGGAACCACGTTTTGTGCCAAGCATATTTTTCACAATGCCGATGTTTTCATAATTCTGAGCATATCTAGCCCTTGCTGCTCTGGCTTTTGCATACAGATTGCCACCGGCACCCTCTGTTTGAGCGTCAATCAGTGATTTCAATTCAGACGCAACCCTCAAATCATTTGGGTCGTTTTGTTTTGCAAATCTGTTGATAGCAGCACGGATTTTTTCTGCTTGTTGAAGCGTCACAGTACCAGCCGAAACAGTACCTTCTGCCAGTGCGCCACCGCCAACTTCTTGAACCCTTAATTCATCGGCGATGGTTTGCAAGATTGGGGCAGAAGAACGGCCGGCACGATTCTGATTGAGATAATCAGCAATCGGAGAAAAATCAACAGGCGCGGCAAGTTCTCCCGCCTTCTCTGCTTCTTTGTAAAGAGTGCGAATCTGCGCCTTATCTTTTGCGGCACGAGAACGCAATGCCTCAGTGACCGACACGCCAATTGAGCGCAAATCAGGAGCCTGCGCACCTGTCATATCAATAAACGCATCCATATTCTGGATGAGTTGCTTATTTTGCTGTGCGAATCGTTCACGAATTGGCTCACCAATTTCTGGGTTTTTAGCCATTTCGCGCTCAAATCGTTGTTGTTCAAATGCGCGGGTTTTCTGGCCTTCGGTGAGTTTGATTGGTACAGGCAATTCAGCCGCACCAGTTTCACGCATCAATGCTTCTGGCGTTGCAGCCGCACCGACAGAGCCACGCTGAACAGGCGTCACTTTTTCACGCACTGCGGTAACTGTCTTTTGCACGGCAGGCTTGACCGTTTGTGCGGCTTGCTGCGCTGCTTCTGTGGCAATTCCTGCACCGGCTTGCATGGCTGGCTGTGCCGCTCTTGCGCCCTGTGCAATCATGCCAAGTTCACCAGTTAGCGGTGTAATGGGCAGAATCTGCTGCATTGCCTGCCCAACCGCTTGCAGTTGTTCCTGCCCGGCTTGTGTACGTGGCGCATAGGTAAGAGCCTGCGCACCTTTTGCGGCGGACTGTTCGACAAGCCTTGCAGCCTGCGGTGTCCCGAACTGGCCAGATAAAATCTGCTCTGCCAACCCTTTGAGAGTGCCGCCAATCATCCCAACAGTACCGCCAATAGCGCCAGTGCCAGCAGCCAAAGCCGCCTCGCCAGCGCCGATTAACTGCTCACCAATACCAGATTGAACTGGCGCAGGTACGGTCTCTGGAACCTGAGCATCAGGTATTTGCAATGACACATCCTGACGGGCACGTGTAATCACTGCCGCAAGTTTACGAGCTGCGTCAGTGTCGCCGGCCTTGTCAGCGTTGATTAACGCACGTTCAAGTTGTTGCAGAGTCGCCATTATCAACCGCCATATTTTTTAATAAGTGCATCAATATCTTGAGGGCTTGGAACTTTTTGTTGCGGTGGACTTTTTGTTAAAGATTTTTTAGAAACATCTTCAGAAATTCTAGAAATAAAATCCGAATAATTTTCTCCGGCTTTTACTGTGTATCCGCCTGCGGAAAAATCTTTATTTGATCGACCCAAAACGCCACGATTATTTA
The DNA here is from genome assembly GCA_964488145.1 of uncultured Polaromonas sp. Taxonomy (GTDB): domain Bacteria; phylum Pseudomonadota; class Gammaproteobacteria; order Burkholderiales; family Burkholderiaceae_C; genus Polaromonas. The sequence goes on along the minus strand of CAZATV010000146.1, from coordinate 817 downwards.
CAAGCCAATCCGTTTTTGCATCATCAGCTGCGGCAGCAATTTGCTGAGCTTTTGCCATGCCGCGCATAAAACTAGCCATGACAGATGGGTTTGCATTTGGAGGAGGAATCCCAGCCAAAGCGGTATTCAAATCAGCATCAGAAAAACCACCAGAAGCACCAGCCGCTTTGTACGCTTTAATCGCAGCACTGTTTGCAAGGCGAGTATATTCACCTTGAATTGCAGTTCTTAAATCCTGTTCGCCAAATGTCTTTTTTGTCCATTCGCCAAGAGTATTAAATGCACCCCAAGACCCTTTTAACGTGTCGAGTTGTGATGCAAGATTTTCATATTGAGAAGCGGACTGCTTTGCAGAGGCAGCAGAAACAGCACTTTCATTGACAAGTTTTTGCGCATGTTCTGGCAAACCTTGCAATTTATCTGAAGCAGAAGCCAATTTTTCAGCAACAGTTGCCTGTGCAACCTGAGCATCAATTTTTAATTTTGCAGCTCTATCATTTATTTGACTTTGTATATTTCTTACATTCCAATTTGTTTCTGTAAGTCCAGCTTGCGCCAATTGTTCGGCAAATTTTGCTTCAATTGCTGCTTTTTCTGCTTTTGATTTTGCCTCAGAAACTTCCGGGGCCGCCTTGAATGTCTCAGTCCATTTTTTTGGGTCAATGGACGAGCCAATTAGCCCGACAGTCGCCTTTGCTGCTTGCGGGTTTGTGTTGATTGCTTCAATCATTTCGTCGTAATCTGTAGAGTCACGGCCCGCATTTTTTAGCGCATCACGTTGGATTGTGGCAATCTTGAATGCGGCATCTTTGTTGCC